>CANJOT010000027.1 GCA_947475815.1 Burkholderiales bacterium
AGCTACGTGGCGCGCAGCGCGCCTGACGGCTATACCTTCCTGGTGGTAGGTGCCACCGGCGCCGGCCACTCCATGAACCCGAGCCTGATCGCCAAGCTGCCCTACGACACCACGCGCGACCTGATCGGCATCAGCGCCCTGACGCGCACGCCCTTCCTGCTGGTGGCGCATCCCGCGGTGCCGGCAAAAAACCTCAAGGAATTGATCGACCTCGCCAAAGCCAAGCCGGGCGAGATCGCCATCGCCACGGGCGGCTCGGCGAGTGGTTCCCACCTGGCGACGGAACTGCTGATGTCGATGGCCGGCATCAAGTTCAACCTGATCCATTACAAGGGCAACGCGCCCGCGCTGGCCGACACCATGGCTGGCGTCACGGCAGCCACGCTCGATACCTATCCGACCGCGCTGGCACAGGTCAGGGGGGGCCGCGTGCGTGCTCTGGCCATTACCGGCCCGGCCCGTTCCGCCCAACTGCCCGACGTGCCAACGATGGCCGAGTCCGGCCTGCCGGGTTATGAAATGAGCGTGGTCAACGGCCTGCTCGGGCCGGCTGGCATGCCACGCGAATTGCTCGATCGCATCACCGCCGAAGTGGCCAAGTTCTCGCGCGACCCGGAAATACGCCAGTTCTTCACACAAGGCGGCTCGGAAATGCTCGCCAATCAGCCGGCGGAATTCAGCGCCATGATCGAGCAGGATATCGCCAAGTGGGCGAAGATCATCAAGGCGAGCAACATCAAGCTCGATTGAGCGTTTGCACTCAGGACAGTCTTGGTGCGACCGATGACTGCGAGGGGATGGCGACGCGGCTCACCCTCCCCTCGAAACCCGATGTCACCATTGATATCGGTGTCAGCCCTCACCTCATTCGAGGGATCCACTGATTCCCTTTGTGATCTTGTTCCATCACACTTCACAGCCTTTCGGGATTCAATTCGACGTTCGCGAATGCGCACGCCGGTCATCTGACCGGGTTGCGCTCTTACGCGCAGGCATAGATCGGGATGTGGAATACTGGCAGAACTGGCAACGGAGAACAGATGATGAAAAGCAGATCTCATGACGAAGCAATGGCGGAGTTGTACCGCAACGACCCTGCGTTCGCACTGGAAGTAGTCAATGACATCCTCGAAGACGGCACTCAGGCAGAACTATTGATCGCGCTGCGCCAGATGACTCAAGCCTTTGGTGGCGTGCAGGCGGTCGCCGAACAGGCACACCTGAATCCGACTCAACTTTATCGCACGCTCTCACCGAACGGCAACCCGGCACTCAACAGCCTGCTCGCGATTCTAAAAGTGATGGGGCTGCGACTTGCGATTCAACCACTGTCCCTGACTGCGGCACCGCCGGCACCATAGCGGCTGCTTCGCGCCCCGCAATCATGATCCACATGAAATTTCGTGATCCGCCAGGGGAAACAACAGCCCCCCGCGGATCGATCAGGCGCGCACGAACTCAGGCGGCGTGGGCCAGCCGGATCAGGCGTTTGCCCAGATTCTCGCCGCGATACATGCCGGCGATGGAATCGGGGGCTGCCTCCAGGCCGGCCAGAATCTCCTCCTGATAAACAATCTTACCGTCCAGTATCCAGCGCGCCAGGCGCTTGAAGGCCAGGTCCCACTGATCGGCGTAGTCGAGCGCGACAAAACCTTCCATGCGTGAGCGCGTCACCATGAACGGGCGTTCGATGCGCAGACCAGGAGGCGGAGGATCCCAGCTCTCGTGCGCCACGGTGCCGCAGATGATGATGCGTGAACGCGGATTAATACGGGCAATGACCGCATCGGTAATCGGCCCCGAGGTGTTGTCAAAATAGACGTCCACCCCGTCCGGCACGGCGGCCTTGAGGTCTGCCAGAAAGCTCGGCGACTTGTAATCGACCGCCGCATCAAAGCCAAACTTGTCCAGGCACAGGCGGGTCTTGACGGCACCGCCGGCAATACCGACCGTGCGGCAACCCGCCAGTTTGGCAATCTGCCCGACACAGGAACCAACCGAGCCGGCCGCCGCCGACACAACCACGGTGTCGCCCGGCCTCGGCTTGCCGATGTCGAGCAGTCCGAAATAGGCGGTGGCGCCATTGAGGCCGAGGATGCCCAGACCGGCCGAGGGATCTAGCCCTTGCAGCATGCGGTCGGTGAGGCGACGCTCAATCACTTTGGCATCGACGGTGGCCCACTCCTGCCAGCCAAACAGGCCCGTGACGAGCGCGCCGACTTCCCAGTTTCGATGGCGCGATTTGACGATCCGTCCGACCGCATACGACTTCATCACCGCACCGACATCGACCGGCTTGGCATAATTGGCCGCGGCATTGACCCAGCCACGCATGGCCGGATCGACCGACAGCCAGAGGTTCTGGATTTCTACCTCGTCCTGTGCCGGCTCCACGCGCGGCACCGTGACGATTTCAAAATGTTCCGCCTGGGGAATGCCCGTTGGGCGGGACTTGAGTCGCACCTGACGGTTGCCCGTCGTCCCTTGCGCCGCGTTCGTCATACCACCTCCGCTTCGTTTTAATGGATTGAAAACCTGATCTGTTGCCAGCCCTGCACGGGCGGCATGTCCGGGCGATGTTGCCCGGACGGTGCTGCTCAGGCTGTGTTGCTCAGGCGATGTTGCGAAAACCGGTCTTACTCCGGCTGAATGCCGGCAGCCTTGATTTTCTGCGCCCAGCCGATCCGTTCCTGCTTGAGGAATTCATCAAACTCGGCGGGCGTGTTCGGGAACATGCGCGCCGAACAGCAGGCCTCGAGGCGCTGCACCACGGCCGGCTTGCGCAGCACGACCTGCAAGGCAGCACTGAGCCTGGCCACGATCACAGCAGGCGTACCAGCCGGCAGGAACAGCCCGGTCCAGGCGGTTGTGTCGAAGGTGGGCAGGCCCGCTTCGATGTTCGAGGGCACCTCCGGCAACTGCGGCAGACGCACGGGTGCACTGACCGCCAGCGCTTTCACCTTGCCACTCTTGAGGTGTGCCAGACCCGAGGTGACGTCCTGAATCATGAACGAAATCTGACCACCGATCAGGTCGGTCACCGCCTGAGGGCTGCTCTTGTAGGGCACACCGGTGGCGCTCAGATTTGCTTCCTTGAGGAAAGAAAAACCGGCGATCTGGCTGGCGGTTGCACCCCAGCCATAGCTGGCCTTGTCGGCATTGGCCTTGATCCAAGTTTTCAGTTCGGTGGCGCTGTTGACCGGCATCGTGCCTGACACGATCAGCAGGTAATAGCCGCGGTGCATGCCGCCCACCGGGATAAAATCCTTGACCGGATCGTAGGGCAGCTTCTTGAACAGAAACTGGTTGGTAGAGTGGATGGTGTTGGTCGACGCCAGCAAGACATAACCATCGGGAGCGGCCCGGGCCACCGCTTCGGCGGCGATGAAGCCATTGGCACCAGCGCGATTGTCAATCAGCAAGGGCTGTCCGAGTTCAACACGCAACTCGTCGCCGACCGTGCGCGCGACGATATCGGTGGCGCTGCCAGGACCGAAGGGGACCACCACGCGCATCGGCTTGTTCGGCCAGGCCTGCGCCTGTGCAATACCCAGTGGCATCAGGGCTACGATGGCAATGGCGCCGAGATGCCGGGCGAAGCGACGGCGGAATGAGGGTTCTGCAAAATTCATGGTTTCTCCGTGAAACGATTGGTCCATCGAATTGAAGCCGAAGTAAAACAACAGGGACTTCAGGCGGCTATTTTAATCTGGAATGGCCGGGCGACAAATTGCGGGTTGCTGAAACCATGATGTCCGGGGAGCGCGCCAGATCAACGCCCTCCTCTTCCTTCTCGTCAACAAACTTGTCAGCACGATAGTCGCTGTCGTGGCACAACACCACCTTGCCCTTGCTATCAACCCGGCTGGTGCGTAGGCGCACCAGCGCCGACAGCGGCGTGCAATGCAGTAGTGTGGCGAGATGGTCGCCGGCCAGCCACTCGCCCTGATTGATGCAGCTGCGCAGGCTGTGCGCGATACGGATGTAGAGCGCCACCTTGTCGAGGGAACTCGCTGGCGCCGGCCGGCTGTTTGCCTTACTCATTCGAATTTCGGTGTGATCAGCATGAGAAACTACTGGCTAGTATAGCCATGTTAGTTAATGATCAGGCAGCCAAAAAGACTAATATTGCAATGTTATAGTCGCGTCACTAAAATGCTACCAGAAGCAGCAGCCTGCCATTGACAAGCCCACCGGCCGAGCCGGGCCATCTTTCAACAACCTCAAGCGAGACACACCATGAGCACGCATCCCGATTTCGATACCGAACAATTCAAAAAGGGCCTGGCCGTCCGCCAGGCCGTGCTGGGCAACGAATATGTCAACAAGTCGCTCAACAATGTTGACCCCTACATGGTGCCGATGCAAAAGCTCGTCACCGAATATTGCTGGGGCGAAATCTGGAACCGTCCCGGCATCGATCGCAAGACACGCAGCATCATCAACCTGTCCTTCCTGACGGCGCTCAACCGCCCGCACGAACTCAAGCTGCATGTGCGCGGCGCGCTCAACAACGGCCTCACGCGCGAGGAAATCCGCGAAGTGTTCCTGCAGGGTGCGATTTATTGTGGCGTGCCGGCCGCGCTCGACAGCTTCCGCGTTGCCAATGAACTGTTCAAGGAAGTCGATGCCGAAGCCGCCGGAGCAAAAAATGCCTGAGTCCAATGCAACCGTGGTGGCAGTCATCGGCATTGGCAGCATGGGCCGGCCGATGGCAGCCCGACTGGTCAACGCCGGCCTGCGCGTGCTCGCCTATGATGTCAACGCCGAAGCGGCAGCGCGCTTTTGCAAGGAAGTCGGCGGAGAACACGCCGCCAATCTGGCCAGCGTCGGCCAGCAGGCTGACCTGATCATCACCATGCTGCCGACCAGTGCCATCGTCTCGGCCGTGCTGTTCGACGGCGCCGACAATCTGTGCGCCGGCATCGCCCGCCGCACGGTCAGCGGTGCACGCAAGACGCCCCTGATCGTTGACATGAGTTCGGGCGTGCCGTCGCAAACCGTCGCCATTGCCGAGCAGCTGAGCACGAAGGGCATGTCCATCATCGACGCGCCGGTCTCGGGCGGGGTCAAGCGCGCCATCACCGGCGAGCTGGCCATTATGGTCGGCGGCGAAGCCGGCGACATTGATTTCGCCGACCCGGTACTGCGCCATCTGGGCAAGTCGATCGTGCGCACGGGCAAACTCGGCACCGGCCAGGCGATGAAGTCGCTCAACAACATGGCGTCCGCCGCCGGCCTGCTGATCGCCGTCGAAATTCTGATGATCGGTAGCAAGTTTGGCCTCGATCCGGCCGTCATGGTCGACGTGCTCAATGTGTCGAGCGGCAAGAGCAACAGCAGTGAGTCCAAGCTTAAGCAGTTTGTGCTCTCGCGCAGCTTTGGCTCGGGGTTCAGCCTCGACCTGATGGTCAAGGATCTGGGCATCGCCATGACCGTGGCGCGCGAAACGCACACCCCCTCGCCGCTGGCCGCGCTGACCGGTGAATTGTGGGGCGCCGCCCAAGCCCTGCTTGGACCCGGCCAGGACCACACCGCCATCGCGCGTTTCTCCGAACTGCTCGCCAAAACGACCCTGTCGTCCGGCGACCCGCACTGAGTTCGATTGGCATCAACTGGCAAGACGTCTGACTGCCGACGTCTTCAGCCAGTCACCACCCGAACTGGCGCGCCATCGAGCCACGCCTGCAGCGACTCGACGGTACCCTGATAAAACATGCGCAGGCTTTCCTCGACGGTATAACCGAGGTGCGACGTGAGCACGACATTGTCGAGACGGCGGTAGGGGTGGTGCCTCAGCCCCCCCTGGCCATGGTTTCACGCACCAGACGCGCTACCTCATCGGGTGCATCGGTCTGGGTCTGGTGACCGGCATTCGGAATGTAAACGAACTGCACGTCTGGCAGCAACTTTTCCAGTTGACGACCCATCTCGGGCAGCACGAAGGTGTCGTTTTCGCCCCAGATGAAGGTGGTCGGAATGCGCTTGGTGATGGCCGGCAGGGATTCGCGCATGTTGAAATTGCCGATCATGACGGGATCGTTCTCAAGGAAGTTGTTGCCCTGAGCAAAACGCTTCATCGATTCGGCCGCGCCGGGGCGCGTGGCGCTGGCAAGACGGTCGTCGATCAGTTCATCGGTCAGCATGGAAGGGTCCTGCACCAGCGCCAGCATCATGCGGCGCATGGCCTCGCGCGTACCGTCAAAAGCGAGCAGCGCTGCCAGCCCGGGCGACGGCGGGAACGGCAGGCCCATGGCCTTGCCGATCGTGCCGCTACCGATCAGTACCATGGACTTGATGCGCTCCGGGTTCTGGATGGCATAACGCGCCGCAACCCAGGCGCCTTGCGAGTTGCCGACCAGATGAAATTTTTCAAGGCACATGGTCTCGGCAAAATCGGCGAGATGGTCAACGCGGTTCTGCGAACCGTGCGGCGTTGGCGCGGCCGGGTCGGTATAACCAAAACCGCCAACCTGATCGGGTGCGAGCACGCGCATCTCGCCCTGCAGGCGCTCGGCCAGCTTGCCCATGCCGGCAATGCCGGAAGAGCCGGCGCCGCCGCCATGCAAGGCCACCAGCACCGGCGCTTCCAGACCGACATCGATGTAGCGGGTTTTGGTGCGGCCTGCCATGACATAACGCGCTGAGAATTTTGCAGCCATTAAAACCTCCGGAATATGTTGATGTAAAAGTGATGAGAACGAAGCCGCCATCAAGGCATGGCGCTGCCGCCATTGACACTGATGTCCTGCCCTGTGATGAAACGGTTTTCCTCGCGCGCCAGAAAGTGGACCATGTCGACGACTTCGGAAACTTCGGCAGCACGGCCTTTGGGCACAACGTCGGTAAATTTTTTGATGCGTTCGGGATCGGCATCGCGCAGGCTGCGCATCATGGCCGTGTTGATGACGCAGGGCGACACGGTGTTGACCGTGATGTTGTACTTGGCAAATTCCTGCGCCAGCCCGACCATCAGCCCGACCACGCCACCCTTGGCGGCGTTGTAGCCAGCATGCCCGGGGATGCCGGTGCGCAGTGAATCCGCACCCAGATTGACGATGCGGCCATGGTTCTGACGCACCATGTGCGGCAAGACCTTGTGACAACACCAGGTCGTCGTCCAGAGGTTGCGCTGCAGGGTCGCGGTGAGCGTTTCGGCGGTATGCGACAGAAAGGGCGTGATCACACCCCGACCGGCATTGTTGACCAGCACGTCAATGCGGCCAAACCGCGCAATGGTTGCGTCCACCAAACCGTTGACCACAGATTCATCGGACAGATCGCCCGGATGCACGGCCGCCCGGCCGGTGTCGCCACCAGCGGACTGCACGGCCGCGGCACAGACCTCGGTGACCCGCGGGTCGAGGTCGGTCATCATGACGTTCCAGCCCTCACGGATGAAACGCAGCACGATGTCCTGGCCAACGTTGCCAACGTTGGCGCCAGTCACCAGCGCAACGCGCCGCACGCCGGACGTTGAGGAAGTGGACATGTTGTTTCCTCAGTTGACGATGATGTTGCGCGACTTGACGATGGGCATCCAGGTGGTCAGTTCTTTCTGGATGGCTTCAGTGACTGCAGCAGGCGCGCTCGGATTGGCCACGAAGCCAAAGGTTTCATAGCGCTTCCTGATTTCCGGATCATTGAGGGCGGCGGTGATGACGCGGTTCAGCGTGGCGATGACTTCGGGCGGCGTGTTACGTGGTGCCATCAGCGACACCCACACCGGCACGTCAAATCCCGGCACGGTGGCGGCGACCGGGGGCACACCGGGCACCACCGGCGTGGCGGCTCTGGTGGTCACGCCCAGCATCTTGAGTTTTTTGGACTCGACATTCTGCAAGGCCGCGTCCGAGATCGTGCTGATCAGAAAATCCACTTCGCCCTGCAGCACGGCGAGCGTGGCGGGTGCGTTGCCCTTGTAGGGAATATGAACAAACTTGGTGCCGGTCATCTGCGAGAGCAGTTCGGCCGCGAGGTGACCTGCGCCGCCAAGACCGGTGCTGGAATAATTCAAACCATCCGGCCTGGTCTTGGCATAAGCGATGAATGCGGCGACATCATTGCCCGGCACGCGTGGATTGGTAAACAGCACCAGCGGTCCGAAGCTGAGCATACAGACCGGTGACATGTCGCGGCCAAGATCAAAATTGCCCACGCTAGGCTGGATCACTGGCGTCATGACCATGCCGCTGTTGGCCTGCCCAAGGGTATAACCATCGGGCGCGGCGCGCGCCACTTCCTGCATGCCCGAAATGCCGGCCGCGCCGGGTTTGTTCTCGATCACCAGCGGCTGGCCGGTCATCTGCAGAAAGCGCGGCTGCAGAGCGCGCATCAGGGCATCGATGGTGCCGCCAGGCGGGTAGGGAATGATGACGCGCACGGGTTTTTCAGGGTACGCCGCGAACGCGCTCAGGGGCAATGCAATGGCCAGCGACAGCAGCGTGGCACACAGTCTGGTCAGACGGTTCATGATGGTGGTCTCCTCTGGTTATTTTTGGTGCTACGTTCAAACTTGCAGATCATTCACGCTGGATCACATCCACCTTATTGAACGAGCGGCTACAGAATGATCGAGATGCGCCGCTGATCGCGCAGCGTATCGGTGTCGACCGCGGCGCGCTTGGAGCGGATGCGGATCGCCTGCGGATCGCGCACATCGAGTTCATAGCTCGCATGACCGGGAAACACCTCGGTGCTGTTGGCGCGACTGCGATAGACCACAAAACTGCAGACCACACGCAGAGCCTCGGGCGGCCCGCCCAGAATGCGCACATTGCCAATCAGATGGCGCACTTTGGAATGCGGATATTCAGCATGCGCCTGCGGCTTCATCAGACGCCGCGCCCGCTCGCCGAGGCGATGGCGATCATCGTTGACCAGAAACAGACAGCGCGCCGGATCACCATCGGGTTCGTCGAGCGGCGGAATCAGGTACACCCCATCATCGCTGAACAAGGCCGCCCAGGCATCAAGCTGCCAGCGATCGATCAGTTCGGCCTCGGCGTACAGAAAATCCTCGGCCTGACTGCGGGTGAAATGTTCGGGCTGGCTCATGGTCCCTCCGTGCCACGGCTGTCGTCACCGGTCATCAACTGGTCCCAGCGGCGCCAGAACGTGCGCATCTGCAATTCATCGGTCTTGAGCGGCACAGGGCGACGCGTGCCGCGGGAATAATCATTCCAGCTGGCATTGCGGTAATTGGCATAACCGCGCTGCGCGCTTTCGAGCATCTCGACGTCATCGGGCGTGGCAAAACCGGCCGGCCCGAGAAACTCGGCATAGTTGCCGAGCCGGCGCTCACGTGACGCGTCGCTCTCGCCGACCGGCCCGAGTGTCCAGCTGTTGACCTGCATGAAATCGGAACGCGTCGGGTAGAAGGTGCGCACGGTCACGGCCATGATGTCGTTGACCACGAGGTTGGGGAAAATGAGCAGGTTGCGGTCGCTGTGCGCCACTGTTTGCCCGCGCTCCGGTCCGAGGCGCGCGTGAATCTCGGCAGACAGTGCTTCAATTTCGGTGCGGCACTCTTCACCCCAGCCCGGCACCCAGCGCGCATACGGCCGGCCCCAGGGCAGCGAACCGATCGACCAGATCACCGCATGGCCGTTGCCCAGATTCTTGACGCCACCCGCAGCCATACCTTCAAGATTGCGCACCGCGCCGCCATCACGCGAGCGCAGGTAATCGAAATAAGTGGAGTGTGTCGGCAGGCCGTGGTAGCTGTCGGCGCTGTTTTCCTGCAGCAGCTTCCAATTGGCAGCAACGCTGTACTCCTGGGCAGAACCCACGATTTCCATACCGGCCGGACCATGATCGGCCACGTAGGCCAGATACTCGGCGGCATCACCCAGATATTCGGTCAGCGACACCGCTGCTGCATCAAAGCAGACAAAGATGAAGCCCTTGAATTCGTCCAGACGCTCGACCTTGGTCAGATCGAGTGAACTGTCCTGCAAAGGGTCAGTGGGAAACGCATCGGCCCCAGGCATGCCGACCATCTTTCCGGTCAGATCAAAGCTCCAGGCGTGGTAGGGACAGGTAAACACCCGGCGTGAACCCGTGCGTTCGCGGCACACCATGGCGCCGCGGTGGCTGCAGGTGTTGTAGAAACAATGGAGTTTGCCATCGCGATCGCGCGACAGGATCAGGGGATGACCGCCCACCTCGCGAGTAAGAAAAGCACCCGGCTTGAGTTCGGAGGCATGAGCAATGTAAAGCCAGCACTTCTGAAAGATGCGCTCACGTTCCTGCGCCAGCACGGCGTCGTCAACAAAGACGCCGCGGTGCACCAGAAACCGTCCGGTATCGCGCTCGTCGCGCACCGCACCGGCGATGTCGGTTTGGTAGGTCATCTGTCTGTCTCCCCCATCATCTTCTGGTCGGATTTTGAATGATGGTATCACCAATAAAATCAGGGCCAACTGGAAATCTTGACCATTTCAAAGAGCAAGCAAGTCCATTCCATCTATGTTCATCAGGCGACTTACTGTATTGGGCCCCACCATAAAGCCGGTCAAACCCGTCGATGTCATGCCCTTGCCGGCACAAAAAGCAACGGGCCGGACGTGACTCGCATCACGCCCGGCCCGTTGCTTTCTAGCGCGTGCTTACAAGGCGGCGGTAATCCCCGTGGCCTTGATCAGTTCCGCAATCGAAATCCGGCGGCGCGCCAGATAGGTACGAAAATCGGCTGAATTGCTACCGACCGTCTCGGCACCCAGCGCGCGCGCGGCCTTGATGACGTTGGCATCACGCGCCGCCTCCATCGCGGCTTCCTGCAGTTTTTCGACCACGGCGGCCGGTGTGGCCGCCGGCGCGAACAGGCCGGACCACGAGCTTGATTCGTAATTCGGCACACCGCTTTCGGCAATGGTGGGCAGGTCGGGCAAAAAGCTCGAACGCTTGAGCGTGCCCATGCCCAGAGCCTTGAGTTCCTTGTTCTGAATCAGTTGCAACACCGCCGGCAGGTTTTCGATGATGACCTGAATGTTGCCGCTGCGCAGGTCGACCAGCGACTGCGCCGTGCCTTTGTACGGAACGTGGGTCATCTTGACCTTGGCGAGCCAGCAGAACAGTTCACTGCTCAAATGGGTGATGGAGCCCTGGCCGGCGCTGCCGAAGTTGAGGGCGCCGGGTTTGGCGCGGCAGGCCGCCAGCAGATCGTTGACGTTGTTGTACGGCGAGTCTTTGTTGACCACCATGACCATCGGGCTGTCCGAGAACTGCGACACGGGCACGAAGTCGTTTTCGGCGCTGTAACGCAGATTGGACTGCATGGCCGGGTTGATGTGGATGGTGCCGGGCGTGCCCGACATCAGGGTGTACCCATCTGCCGGCGCGCGCGCGGCCTGCACCGCGCCGATCGTGCCGCCTGCGCCGGCCACGTTTTCCACGACAAAGGTCTGACCGAGGCGCGCGCCCATGGCATTGGCCAGCATGCGCGCCAGAATGTCAGTGCCACCGCCGGCCACGAAGGGCACAATCAGGCGGATCGGTTTGCTTGGGAAGGCAATCGGTGCGGCGGCCCGGGTAGCAGCGGGCAGCAGGCCGGCCGGCGCGGCGGCCATCAGGGCGAGCAAGGCCCGGCGTTTGTTCTGCGTCTGATCTTCTTGCATCTTTTTTTACCTGTCAGTTTTATGATCAATCGGTTCAGCCCGTGGCCGCAGCCATGGCGTGAATCTTAGCGCATCGGCCGGTGTTTGCGTCTCCGTTTGCGTCCCCGTTTGCGTCCTCGTCTGGGCTGATGATGGGGCCGGTATATAATTTTGGATACAAAACTCAATCCAATGCGTTCAAATCAGAACGCCGGCCGTGCCGCCCAATTTGCCGAAAGTCCAATCAATGGATCGTAACGAAGCTTATCCGCGCCTGTTTTCGCCCTATACGCTGGCCGGCAAGACCCTCAAGAACCGCATTGTCCACGCCTCGATTTCACCGCACTTCGGCGCCGAGGGCGGCATCAAGGACGGCCAGATCCATTATTACGCCAACCGCGCCAAGGGCGGCGCAGCGATGGTCGTGACCGAGCCGCTGGTGATCGCACCGCATCAGGGCCATCACCGCGTGATCGCCTGGAATGACAGCATGCTCGATGGCCTGCAGCGCTGGGCCGATTCGGTCGAGCGCGAGGATTGCCGACTGCTCGGCCAGATTCAGGATTCGGGCCGCGGCCGGCATGTGCCGGGACGCAATCCGAGCGCGGTCGGCGCGTCCTTCCTGCCGGACGATCTGAGCTGGACCATGCCGCACGCCCTCTCAAACAGCGAGGTGCATGCCTTCATCGACTCGGCGGCGCAGTCGGCGGCACGTTTGAAGCGCTGCGGTTTTTCGGGGGTCGAAATCTCGGCCGGCCATGGCCACATGTTTCACCAGTTTTTGTCGCCGCGCTCGAATGAGCGCGAAGACGAATTCGGCGGCGATCTGGGCGGACGGACGCGCCTGCTCGTGCTGATCTCGCAGGCCATTCGCGCAGCCGCCGGTAGCGACTTCATTCTCGGCATCAAGCTGCCCGGCACTGACGGTATGACCGACAGCATCACCCCGGCACTGGCCGGACAGATCGCCAGTCATCTGGTGGCCAACGTCTCGGTCGATTACATCAGCTACGCCATGGGCACGCACAGTCGCACGCTCGAGATGCACATCCCGGACGGCGGCTATCCGCGCCTGCCCTATCTGTCGCTAATCCGCGAATTGCGCAAAGCCACGCCCGGCGTACCGGTGATGGCGCTCGGCCGGGTCACCGATCCGGCCGAAGCCGAAGGCATCCTTGCGGATGGCGAGATCGAACTGGTTGCCCTGGGCCGGGCGCTGATCGCGGATCCGACCTGGCCGCAAAAAGCGCAGGCCGGCCTGGCGCGCGACATCCGCTACTGCGTCAGCTGCAATACCTGCTGGAAGGTCATCATCTCGCACAAGCAAATTGTGTGCGACAACAACCCGCGTGTGTCGATGGCCGACGAGGTCAATTTCGTGCCGACGCCGGCGACGCAGAAAAAACGCGTGGTCATCGTCGGTGCTGGCATTGCCGGGCTGGAAGCGGCCTGGACGGCAGCGCAGCGCGGCCATGAAGTGATCGTGCTCGGCGCCTCGGGCGAAGTCGGCGGCAAAACGCGCCTGCAGGCGCAGTTGCCGATCAGCGAAGCGCTCTCGAGCGTGTATGACTACCAATACCCGGTGGCCCAAAAGGCCGGCGCGCGCTTCGAGCTCGGCCGACCGGCAGATGTCGCCAGCATTCTGGCGCTCAAGCCCGATGAGGTGATCCTCGCCACCGGCTCGACCATGACCTGGCCGGTGTGCCTGCCGCGCAGCCTCAGGGACCAGGGCATCGTGCCCGACCTGCGCGAGGCCATGGCCGACCTGATCGGCATGAAAGAGCGCCAGCGCGGCACGGCCGTGATTTACGACATGGACCATGGCGATGGCGTGTATGCTGCGGCTGAGTTGCTGCGCGACCTGTTTGACCGGGTGGTGTTGCTGACGCCGCGCGAGCATATCGCCGAAGAAACCGCCCTGTCGACGCGCCAGCGGGTCTACCGGCGGTTTTTCGAGCGGCAGATCGAATTCAAGGTGCTGGTGGAGCCGCGCTGGAGCGACAGTTTCGAGAATGAGGGCAAGCTCGAATACGTCCACATTTATACCGGCGCGGTGGAAGCGATCGACGACGTTGCATTCTTCGCTTACGCCACGCCGCGCGCCCCGAATGACCAGATGGCAACACCTCTACGCGAAGCCGGTCTGAAGGTGCATCTGATCGGCGATTGCAAGGTGGCGCGCACCGTGCTTGAAGCGACCGCCGAAGGCCATGCCGTCGGCACGACGATTTGAGTTTTGTTTAACGTACATGCGTGTATGCGTGTATGCGTGTATGCGTGTATGTGTTTATTTTCCAATGCAGCAAATTTCTTAAGGTACTCTGATGGACGCTTTCGTAATTGATCCCAAGACCACCGCGCTGGTGGTGATTGACCTGCAAGCCGGCATCGTCGCCATGACGGTCAACCCGCGCCCAAGCTCGGAAGTGGTGGCCAACGCCAACCGTCTGACCGATGCATTCCGCAACGCCGGTGCGCAAGTTGTGCTGGTGCGCGTGGGCAATATGGCCGACAACGGCGACCTGCTGCAGCCGACCATCGACAACCCGCCAGCGGTCGTTGTGCGTCCGGAAAGTTTCATGACCATCGTGCCCGAGCTCGGCCCGAAGGCCGGCGACATCGTGGTCACCAAACGCCAGTGGGGTGCGTTTTACGGCACCGAACTCGACCTGCAACTGCGCCGCCGTGGTATCAAGACCATCGTGCTGCTGGGCCTGTCGACCAACGTTGGTGTGGAATCGACGGCCCGCGATGCCTTCGAGCGCGGCTACGACCAGATCTTCGTTGAAGACGCCATGGCCAGCCCTTCAGGCGAAGCCCACGCCATTACCGTCAAGGTGAATTTCCCGCGCATGGGCCGCATCCGCTCGACCGAGCAGGTGTTGGGCGCCATCACCCGGTAAGGAGCAACGCGCTCAGGTGCGCTTGGCACCAGAGCGCGCCTGAGCCCTGCCCCGCACATCATCAGGGGCGGGGTTTACCGAATCATGGGTTTTGATCCGGCCCCGCTGGAAATCATCAGTCAGGGCAATCAGGCAGCGGTCCGCTCGGGCTGACTGCGCAGCGCCGTGCGGAGCACCATCGCCAGCGCGGCAATACCCGTGCGGATATCGGCTTCGCTGGCGGTCACGAACGACAGACGCATGGTATTTTTCGCTGAGCCATCGGCAAAAAACGGTGCGCCCGGCACAAAGGCCACGCCGGCATCGACCGCCTTGAGCAGCAACTGCGCCCCATCCATACCTTCGGGTAGCGTTGCCCAGATGAACATGCCGCCCACCGGGGTGGTCCAGTGCACATCCAAGCCGGCCATTTCGCGTGTCAGGGCCTCCAGCATGACGTCGCGTTGCCGGCGGTAGAGCGCGCGGATGGTCGGAATGTGCCCAAGCAGGAAATCATTTTTCAGCACCTCCGAGGCGATACGCTGGTTCAGGCCAGGGGTATGCAAATCGGCTGCCTGCTTGGCCTGCAGCAGCTTGGGATACAGGGCCGGCGGCGCCACCAGAAATCCAAGGCGCAGCCCCGGGGCAAGAATTTTCGAGAACGAACCGAGATACAACACACCCTCCGGGTAGCGCGCACACAGCGGTGCGGCCGGCGGCTCGTCAAACCACAAGTCCCCGTAGGGATTATCTTCGATCAAGGGCAGACGGCCGGCGGCAAAATCAATCAGTGCGGCGCGCCGCGCCTCGTCCATGGTGCGGCCGGTGGGGTTCTGAAAATTGGGCAGTACGTACAGGAAGCGTGCGTTGACCTGACCATCCGCGCCCAGTGCCTTGCGACGCAAATCGTCGACCATGACGCCGCAGCCATCGCTGTCCACACCGACCACATCGGGCTCCATCGGTGCGAACGCCTGCAGGGCGCCGAGGTAGGTCGGGTTCTCGACCAGCACGCGGCTGCCGGCATCGATCAGAACCTTGGCCGCCAGGTCCAGACCCTGCTGCGAACCCGTGGTGATGAGCACCTGCGCGGGGTCGACCTTCCACGGCAACAGGGCGGTGACCTGCTCGCGCAGCGGGCCGAAGCCTTCGCTGGCAGCGTATTGCAGCGCAGCCTTGCCATCGTCGCGCAGCACGCGCGCTGTGGCTTCAGCAAAGGCATCGATCGGGAAGGTCAGCGGCGACGGTAGACCGCCGGCAAAACTGATGATACCGGGCCGGTCGGTGACCTTGAGAATCTCCCGGAGCACCGAAGGGTTCATCATGCTTGCGCGGTGTGCCAGGGTCCACTTCATGTCAGCTCATCTTTTCAATAACATCATCACACACCCTCCGGCACGGCGAGGGGCAACAGATCCTGCAGGTCCTGCGCCGACAAGCCCAGAGCGCCCAGCACCGACTCACTGTCGGCACCGGTGCGCGGGGCGTGATTGCGCAGCGCATACGGCGCAGCCCCGAACTTTACCGGAGGACGCAGCGCACGGTAAGCCCCCTCGGTAGGATGGACCGACGATTCGATCAGGCCAACTGCCTGCACATGCGGATTTTTGTCGATGTTCTGCAGGGCGATGACCGGCATGCAGGCAATACCGGCACCGTCGCACAGGGCGACCCATGCGTCGGTAGAACGCAACAGTGACTCAGCATCGACGATGCTGTAAAGCTCGTCAACATTGCGACCGCGTGCATCAATGCCATTGAACCGAACATCATTTGCCAGTTCAGGTTTACCGACCAGATGAAAAAAATCTACCCAGTTGCGGTCTGAGTACGGCAGGATGCAGATCCAGCCATCGGCCGTGCGGTAAGGCTTGCGGTGAATCGACAGCTGCCGGTTAAAACCCACCGGGCCGAGCGGCGGCTCGAAGGCGGAGGGCCCAAGGTGTTCGGTCATCATGAATTCAATCGAGGTTTCGAACATCGGCACCTCGATCTCCTGCCCACCCCCCCCGCGCTCGCGAAACAGCAGGGCCCCGAGCACGGCATAGGCCACCGTCTGGCCGGCAATCTTGTCGCAGATGGCCGTGGGCGCATAACGCGGCACACCGTGCACCTGATCCACCAGCGCTGCGTACCCGGAGCCGGCTTGAATGATGTCGTCATAAGCCGGCTTTTCGGCATACGGGCCGTCAGCGCCGAAACCGCGCGCCGCGCACAACACCACGTCGGGGTTGATGCGGCTGACCGTCTCCCAGTCGAGTCCGAGACGCCTGGCCAGGCCCGGGCGCTGGTTGTGGATCACGACATCACTGTTCGCAATCAATTTTTCGAGCGCGCGGCGCGCGGCCGGCCGCTTGAAGTCGAGCACGATGCTGCGCTTGTTGCGATGCAGTTGCAGGATCGAGCCACCCATGCCGTCACTGCGTGCCGGGCCGTAGCGGCGAAAGGCATCACCACCGGGAGGTTCCACCTTGATGACGTCGGCGCCCATGTCGGCCAGGATGTGAGTGGCATACGGTCCCATGATGACCGCGGTCAGGTCGAGGATGCGGATGCCGGTGAGCGTCTGTCTGGACATGGTTCGATTCCGTGCGCCCGGAGGTGCGGGCAAAGGGTTATGCTAGCCTTGGAAAATTAAAAGTAAAATTAATGCTGCGACTGCTGTTATTAGATTAAAAACCACATTCAAAATCAGATTCAGGTCCCCGATTCACGCCGATTCACGCCGATTCACGCCGATTCACCCCGACTCCCCCACGCTGCCATGATCGACATCTCCTCGCGGGTATTGCGCGCCATGATCGCGCTTGAAGAACTGCGCAGCTTCTCGCTGGCCGCCGAACGTTCTTTCGTGACGCAATCGGCACTCAGCCAGATGGTGCAGAAACTCGAGCGCTCGGTCGGTGTGCAACTGGTCGACCGCGACCGACGCCAGGTCAGTTTCACGCCCGAAGGCATGCGTTTCATCGCCTCGGCCAAACGCATCATGCAAGAGCTCTCCGAAATCGATCAGGACCTGCGCGAACTGGTACTGGGCACGCGCGGCCGCATCGGTATTGCCGCCCTGCCCTCGCTGGCGGCGCACTGGCTGCCGCCGATCATGGCACGCTACCGCGCGCTGTTTCCGGCGGTAGAACTGAGTCTCTACGACGTGCCGCCCCAGCGCGCCCTCGAACTGGTGCGCACGCGCGAGGCCGACCTCGCCATCACGGCCGACGGTCCGGGACGATTCGGCTTTGAATCGAAAATCCTGTTCAAGGAAAAATTCGTGCTGGTCTGTCACCGCTCCCACCCCCTGGCCAAAAACAAACGCATTACGCTCGCCCAACTTAACGGCACGCAATTGATCCGCCTCGTGCGCACCGGCAGCATTTCGCAAAACCTCGAAGCGGCACTGCGGCCGCTGCAACTGATCGACACCGGGCTCGAGGTCGATCAGGTCGCCACTGTCGCCGGTCTGGTCGCCAACAACCTCGGCATCAGCGTCGTACCCGAGCTAACCGTGCCCTACTTCAGCAGCAGTTCGGTGGTGGCCGTGCCGATCGACGCGCCCGACCTGTACCGTCCCATCTATCTGGTCTGGCCGAGCGCGCGCACGACCTCGCGCGCCACCGGGGAATTCATCAAGATCCTCGATGAAAGCACTCAACCCAAAGATCGCAAAAGCGACCTGAAAGCCCGGCCACCTGCACGCGCAAAACCCTAAAGGGTGGCCTCGCTACCGAGAATCACCACGCCCTGGCTCGACAGTTCTCCGCCGTTGCCATGCGACAGGGCGATCTCGACACCGTCGATCTGACGCTCACCGGCAATACCCATCAGTTGCTGCGTCGCCTCGACCATGCTGAACAAGCCATACATGCCCGGATGCACACATGACAGTCCACCCCCGTTGGTATTCACCGGCAGCGAGCCACCCGGATCGATATGGCCATCCGCCACAAACCGGCCTCCCTCACCCTTCGGGCAGAAACCCAGGTCTTCGAGGAACAGGATCGTGTTGATGGTGAAGGCGTCATAGATCTGTACGACGTCGACCTGAGCCGGGGTAATACCTGCCTGACGGTAGGCGGTCTGGCCCGCGGCAACGGCGGCGGTGACGGTCAGGTCGGGCATGTTGGTAATGTCGCGGTGTGTGGTTGAGGCGGCCGCGCCAAGCACGTAAGCTGGCCGTGCGCACATGGACCTGGCGCGATCGGCGCGCACCATGACGACCGCGGCCGCACCGTCGGTCACCAGGCAGCAGTCGCGCACGCCGAGCGGGTCCGACACCATGCGCGTGCCCAGATACTCTTCCATGCTCAGCGGCTCACGCATCGTCGCATCGGGATTTTTCTGCGCCCACTGCCGCGCCGCCATGGCCACGCGTCCGAGCTGTTCCTTGGTCGTGCCGTATTGATACATGTGGCGCGAGGCCGCCAGCGCATACGCCGACAGCGGCCGGAAGCCCTGATACGGTTGTTCGTAAATCGACGGCCGCAATGGCGTAACCAGTTTGCCGGCGGCGCTGCGCTGGTTGCTCCCGTAGGCGATCAAGGCGACGTCACACTGCCCCGCCGCCAAGGCCAGACTGGCCAGCGCACAGTGCGTCTGAAACGACGAACCACCGGTGCGGTTGTTGTCGGTGATGCGCGGCTGGATGCCAAAATATTCAGCCAGCGTTAGACTGGAAAAAATGTCGTCAGGCAGGCAAATCATCAGGCCATCAACATCACCGGGCGTGAGGCCGACCTGACGCAAGGCCTTGAGCGACGCCTGGGCGGCCAGCTCGAGTGCGGTATAACCCGGCGCGGCGCCCATGCCGAAGGTGGCAGCCGATACAATGGCCGCCTCGCCGCGCGGAAACCGGTCACCGCCCGAGGGTGTTGAAAAACTGCTCATGACTGGCCCCCATCGCGTGCTTCAAACACCAGCAGGGGCTGGCCGTTTTCGGTAATGATGCGCGCCTGCACCGCCATACCGATGCGCACATCGACCGCAGGAATACCCTGCACGCGCGACATCAGCCGCGGCCCTTCCTCCAGATCGATCAGGCAGAGGTTGTAGGGCTCCAGCGGTGGTTTGGTGCGGATGGTCGTGGTGGCATAAACCGTGGCGCGGCCACAGGCTTCGACCCACTCGAGTTCGCTGCCCGTGCGCGGCTCGGCCAGGCGCGGATAAAACACATGCTTGCCGCTGCTCGGGCTGCGCTGGATCATGAACTTGCCTGCTGCCAGGTAGTTCAGGTACTCCTTCTCCGGAAAACTGGTGCTCATGATGTCTGATTGAAACCTCGAAGATGAATCGGAAAACCGCTGGCTGCGCGTGCGGCTCAGACCACGCCGGATGGATCGATGCCAAACTCCCTGAGCACCTCGTCGGTATGCTCCCCAAGGGTAGGCGTGTGACGATGGATCGACTGCGGCGTGCGGCTGAAACGCACCGGTGGCGTAACCATGCGCACCTTGCCTTCGCTTGGATGATCCATTTCCTGAATCAACGCAACCGCCTCGATGTGCTCATCGTGAATCAGGTCTTCGATGCTGTGCACCGGCGCCCAGGGAATGTCGTTGGCTTCGAGCGCCGCCTGCCAGGCCGCACTCGATCGGGTCTTCACCACCTCGGCCAGAAATTTGTAGACCGTGTCATAGCTGCGCGTGCGGGTTGCATGGTCATGGAACATCGGATTGCGTTCAAACTCGTCCGACCGTTCAATGATCCTGAAGAATTTTTTCCAGTGCGCATCGGTATACACCAGGATGGCAAGAAACCCGTCGCTGGTTTCGTAAGGCCGGCGATCAGGCGAGACCAGCCGGTTATACCCGGATGGCCCGGTCGGGGGCTCGAAACTGTAGCCACCCATATGGTCCGAGAGCACAAACTGCGTCATGATCTCGAACATCGGCACCTCAACATGCTGGCCATGGCCGGTGCGCTCCTTGTGCACCAGCGCCGCCAGGATGGCATGCACCGCCGCCATACCCGAGACCTTGTCGGCCAGAGTCAGGGGCGTGTAGGCCGGCTTGCCATTTTGAGCCAGGCCGCTGAGCGCGGGAATGCCGGAAATACCCTGGATCAGATCGTCATATGCCGGCCGGTTTTTGTAAGGGCCATTCTGGCCATAACCGACCAGCGACACATACACGATGTCCGGTTTGACGGCGCGCACCTCGTCATACGACAGACCGAGGCGCGCCAGCGCGCCGGGCCGGATGTTGCTGACAAAAATGTCCGAGACCGCCGCCATTTTCAGCAAGGCCTCGCGCCCCGCCGGCGTCTTGGCATCGAGCACCACACTGCGCTTGTTGCGGTTGGCCTGGATGAACAGCGACCCCATTTTCGGGTTACGCATCGCGCCGGCCAGACGGATGAGGTCACCTGCATCACTCTCGATCTTGATGATGTCAGCGCCGTAGTCGCCCAGAATCTGGGTGGCGAACGGCCCCATCAGTACCGAGGTCATGTCCAGAATGCGGATGCCAGCGAGTGGTCCGGTTGCTGTGCTCACTGACAAACTCATTTCCCGTCCAATTTCATTTCCAATACCGGGCCAACAACCAGACCAACAACGTGCAACGCCATCACAAGGCCAGCAGCGTGCAGGCCTGCTTGAGCGTAACTTCGCAATCTTCCTTGAACAGTTCGACGTAGGCGGCCTTCTCCCAGTCCCCGTTCGGCGGCGCCATCGGATCGATCGGCTCGACCCGGTGTTCCAGCACAAAGCGGCTCAGCAGCACCTTGCGCGGATCGCCATGCTGCTGCGAGCCTTCCCAGGCCAGCACCACGGCGCTGGCGGCGTTATAGAAGGCTGTGGTGGCCTGACGCGCCATGTGTTCGTGCTCGGCGCTGCTACCTACCGTCGAGATGAACTGAAAACTGCGCTGGACGCCATGGAGCAGACGCTGACGCAGTGCCTCGGGCAGTTGCGGCAGCTCTTCTATTTTTTGCAGTAGTAGCGCATTGAGGTTGATGTGCGCCTTGGACTTGCCGACCGCACGGCGCACCACGTCAATGGCGTTGATGTTGCTCGTGCCTTCCCACAGCACGCCGATGTGTGAATCACGCACCAGACGGGCATTGACCCATTCCTCGATATAGCCGTTGCCGCCGCGTGTTTCCATCGACGCGCGCGCTGCGTTGATGGCATCACGGCAGGCGCGGAACTTGATCAGCGGCGTCATGATGCGGACCAATTGCGCCGCTTCAACCGACCCGGCGCGCGCCTCATCCATGTACTTGGCCGCCAGCATCGACATGGCCAACGCCTGTTCGGCCGGCACGAGAATCTTGATGACCTGACGGCGCAGCAGCGGATGCTCGATGATGCGCGAACCAAAGGCGTTGCGATTGCGCGCCACAGCCATTGCTTCGTTATAACAGCGGCGCATGTGGCCGGCGGCGCGCACACCGTGCGACAGGCGCGACATGTTGACCTGTTCCATCATCTGCTTGATGCCCTGGTCAGCGCGACCCACCAGATAGGCCTCGGCACCTTCGAGCACAATCTCACACGAAGCGAGCGACTTGGTACCGAGCTTTTCCTTGAGGCGCACGATGCGGTAGCTGTTGCGCGAACCATCGGCCAGATAACGCGGCAGGGCAAACATGGCCACACCCTTGATGCCCTCGGGTGCGCCTTCCGGACGGGCCAGAATGAGCGCAATGGCCGCATCCGTATGCGAGGCAAACCACTTGTCGCCGTACAGGCGCCAGACACCATTTTCAAACCTCGCGGTCGTTTCCAGTGTGCCGACATCGGAACCACCGGCACGCTCGGTCATGAACTGCGTGCCTTTCCAGAGGTCATCGAGCTTCGGTTCCATCATCTTGGGCAGCAGGTAGTTTTTCAACTCCTCGCTGGCGAAGGTGCGCAGCACGTGGATGGTGGCATCGGTGATCGAAAGCGGACACATCATGCCGAATTCGGACTGCGTGAACAAATAATGAAACGCGTACTTGACGGCCTGCGGCGCCGGCGCGCCCCAGCCATGGGCATTGGGCTGATGGCACAGGGTGTGAAACTGGAAGTCCTCGAAACCGATTTTTTCCATCTCCCTATAGGCCGGGTGATACACGATGGTAGCCAGATCCCGACCGAAGCGATCGCGCTGCTCGAGCACCGGCGGGTTCATGTCGACCTTGCGTGCCAGAGCGTCGAGCTCGTTGCCGGCCACACCGCCCAGCCGCTGGATGATCGGCTCGAAATGTGCCAGCACCTTCGGATCCATGTTGACGCGCAGCGAGGCCTGGAAACTCTTGTCGATGTCATAAAAATTCAAGCCGGCGCAATCCGGCGCAATGTGGCCAAACGACTCGTTGCCGGTCGTGACAGCCTTCACCGGCGGCGTGTTGGGCACGCCCGTGTCCTGGGCGGGAACAACGAGGTGAGCTTGACCGGAATAATTTGACATGGGGTTTCCTCTTAATGGGCAGTAGGGGACCGGGGAAAGTCAGCAGGTCGCAACCAGGCGGCTCACTGCTTCTCCATCTTGGCGGCTTCAACAATGCGGGCCCAACGCGCGGTGTCGGATTCGGCGAAGGCGCCGAGTTCTTCAGGCGTGGTCGGGAAAGGTGCTGCGCCAGTCGACTGCAAGTAACTGGCGGTAGCGGGATCGTTCAGAATCGAGGTGAGCATGGCGTTCAGGCGGGCCACCACGGGACGCGGCGTTTTTTCCGGCACGAATGCAGCGATCCAGGCAATCAGTTCAAAGCCCGGAAAACCACTTTCCTCGATGGTTGGCACATCCGGCATGGTCGGTGCGCGTTTATTGCTGGTGACGGCGAGCACGCGGATCGATCCCTTCTGGGTCAGACCGAGGGCGCTGACCGGATCGGCCATAAAGGAATCGATGTGACCACCCATCAGGTCCGTGAGGCCCTGCGGAGAACCTTTGTAGGGCACATTCAGAATCGTCAGGCCGGCACGCTCCTTGAACAACTCCCCGGCACCGCGGCCGGTCTGGTTGGCGCTGCCAAAACTCAGGGGTTTACCGGCTTTCTTGGACAAGGCGATAAATTCACCAATGTTCTTTGCCGGGAAGTCTGACTTGACGGCGATCATCATCGGAATCTTGGCAATGCCAGTGACCGGTGTGAAATCGCGCTTGGGATCGTAGGGCAGCGTGTTGAACAGATTGACGTTGGCGGCGTGGGTCGAATTGGTGGTGATGAAGACGGTGTAGCCATCGGGGTCAGAGCGCAACACGGCCAGCGCAGCGAGGTTGCCATCGGCACCGGGCTTGTTGTCGACGATGACGGGCACTTTGCCGATGCGGCTCATTTCGGCGGCGAGGCGACGTGCGGTACCGTCGGTAGCACTACCGGCGGGGAAGGGAACAATCAAAGTAATGCGCTTTGAGGGAAACTCATCTGCAGCAGATACCGTCAAAAACAGGGCTGAGGAGAGCAGCATGCCGACGCCAACTGCTGCAGCAATAAACGCATTACGATTCATAGATGTCTCTCTTTTTTGGGTGAGGATTTAGGCTAGGGTAAATCCTAATCCTCTCACGTTAAAAGTAAAATTAATTATTCGACTCCTGTTATTAGTTTTATTACTTTTATGGGCTTTTTTTTTGGGGGGGGGTTGGCTTGGCAGGTGAGTGAGGTGCTGTGGTGTTTGGTATTTTTTGGTATTGGCGTGTGTTTTTGGTATTGGCGTGTGTTTTTGGTTTGGGCGTCGGGTCTCGCCCCGACAGGCGAGTTACTTCTTTTTGCTTCGCCAAAAAGACGTAACCAAGAAAAAGGCGACCCCAGAGGCCGCACCCCAAGCGCTGCGCGCTTGGGGTCCCCAGGTCTGCCACGCCCGCCGCGGCGGCGAAAAAACTCGCCCTGCGGGCTCAAACAGTTTTCGCCTCAAAATCCCCGCGGCGAACATGTCAGCCCCGGTGCGTCCTATGGGGCCCCAACAACACAGCCCCTCGGACTGGGTGGGAACAGCGCTCCCTGCGGGTCGCTTGCCGTGCTGG
>CANJOT010000028.1 GCA_947475815.1 Burkholderiales bacterium
CGCATCGAAAATGGCCGCCCGCTCCTGCTCAGGATTCATTTCATTGATGCGCAAGGCGTTGGTCTGGCCATGGCCCATCAGTTCCCACTTCAGGCGCACTGCTTCCTCGATGATCTCGGGATGGCGATCGCATACCTCGCTGTTCAACGCAGCGCTGGCGCGTATGCCGTAACGCGTCAGGGTTTCCATCAGGCGCCATACACCAACCCGGTTACCATAATCGCGCAGCGACCAATTGCGAATGTTGGGTACCTTCGCATGCTCGCGCGGCACGCGTTCGTTGATGTTGTTGGGCATGACGTCATCGAGACCAAAATACTCGATGTTCGGATTGACCCACAATGCGAGCCGTGCACCGTTGGGCCAGGCCAGACGCGGCCGGCGGATAATCGGTTCATAGGCGAAGGGTCCATAACGGCGCGGCTCCATCGTCAAACTCCCTTTTTAACTACATAATCGCGGCTCGCGGACTGGTATTTGCGCTCGAGCTCCTCGTCGGGCAACAGGTCATTTTCGAGTTGGGAGAGTTGTTCGTACCCCATCAATCCGGTAATCGTTTCCATACCGACGAGCAGGTCGGGGCGGTCCACCAGCTTGCCGGTCTCGATGCACTCGCGCATCACTTCAAGCGCTTTTTGCATCCCCATCAATGCTGCGGCGGGCAACATGCGCGGCAAGCTAACGCGGGTCACACCAAGCTCCTTCAAGCGCGCCATTGAGATCGACGGGCTGGTCGGCCGGCTGCGGATGCCAAAGCCCATGTTGACGTTGACGGGCACGCCGCGCGCGGCATCGATGACCCGCCGGATATCGTCCTCATCGCGGAAGGCATCGGCATAGATCATGTCGGCGCCGGCGGCAACGTACTCGCGGATGCGCGCCACCGTGCCCTCGATGCCCTCGACAGCGATGGCGTCGGTGCGGGCATTGATGATGAAATCGGGGTCCTTTTTCGCCTTGATGGCCGCCTCGATTTTCTTGACCATCTCCCGCGGCTCAACCAGTTCCTTGCCACGCATGTGGCCGCAGCGTTTGGGCATCAACTGGTCTTCGATATTGATACCGACCACGCCGGCTTCCTCGAAATACTGGACCACGTGGTAGACCGTCACCGCGTTGCCATAACCGGTGTCGGCATCGGCCATGATGGGAATGGACACCGAGGAAGCGATGCGCCGGCAGGCATCGATATTGTCGCGCAAGCTAAACAGGCCAATGTCCGGCACGCCGAGTACGGAGTTGGACAGGCCCGCCCCGGTGGTCGCCGCCGATTTGAAACCCATGGCCTGCACCATCATGGCGCTGTAACCGTCATAGACACCCGGCGACACCACGGGGGCGTGATCACGGTACAACTGGCGCAATTTGCTGGCTTTGCTTTGGGGTGGCTGATTCGAGGATTCGCTCATGGATCAATACTCCTTTCAAATATGAAGTCAAATATCAAGTCAAATATCAAGTGAATAGGACATCCGTCCCTCGGCCCGACAAACTAACTGGCGGCTGGGCGGCGCACTGGGCGGCGCGGTGCGTCCGGCTCCGCCAAAGAAATCGAAGGATCTGGCCAGAGCATTTCAGCCGTGTATTCATACCGGCCTTCCCGAAAGTAGTTGTCGGTCCAGCGCACCGGCGTATCGTCGGACGCATACACCGACGACTGGATGCTCAATACCGGATCGGCCAGACCCACCTTCAACAATTGCGCCACCTCGGCGTCCGCGCGTGCCACTTTGATTGCGTGGACACTGCGCTGTTGCCGTATACCCAATTGTTGCCACAAAATCTCATGCATGGACGCATCGCGTAAAGCCCGGCGCGTGACGGCTTTGACCGCCGCGACTTCAAGATAAGAGATCACCACCGACAAGGGCTGTTCAGCAAGCTCGTGCACGCGTATGACCCGCAACACGGACG
Source organism: Burkholderiales bacterium (assembly GCA_947475815.1). Classification (GTDB taxonomy): domain Bacteria; phylum Pseudomonadota; class Gammaproteobacteria; order Burkholderiales; family Burkholderiaceae_D; genus CANJOT01. The sequence continues at coordinate 1,915 of CANJOT010000028.1, forward strand.
CAGCCGGATCGAGACCGAAAAACGCCGCAACCGGCCCCGGTGCGGCGACCTGACCAATAGCGACGACGCGCGGATGGCTGGCGAGCGCGCCATGCAGCGGATCACCAGCCGAACGTACGAGCTTGTTCGGCGTTGGCCGGCTCAAGCGATGGGTGCCGGCGCCGCGCCGACTGCTCAAGATGCCCTCCTGCTTGAGGCGCCCGAGTGCGTGGCGCACCGTCGTGCGGCTCACAGAGAACTCGGCGCAAAGCTGCAGCTCCGAAGGCATCCGGTCGCCAGCACTCGGCACACCCGATTCCAGCCGCTGACGCAGCACTTCGGTAATCTGCTGATAAAGGGGAATGCCGGGAGCGGAGTTGTTCATGCAACCAAGGTCGTGAAGATGCACGCAATCATTGATTGTGCAATCGAGCGTTTTTGGAGAAAATGTATTAAAAGAAGTACAATCATACAACTATAGCATGAGGACGAACATTCATGGACCAGCACACGAGCGGCCGATTCGACAATATCCCGGTGATCAACGTCTCGGTGTTGGCCGGCAACGACGAAGCGGGCTTGCAACTTGTCGCGCAACAGATGCGCAAGGCAGCCATCGAGGTGGGGTTTTTCTACGTCGACGGGCATCACATCGGTCGTGACCTGATCCGTGCCGTCCTGATGGCCTCGAAGTATTTCTTTAGCCTTCCCGAAGAGACCAAGCAGAGCATCACGGTGAATCAGGCGCACCGCGGTTATATCGGTTTCTCCCAGACCACGCAGCCCGGGAGAAAGGTTGCCGACCTCAAGGAGAGTTTCAATTTCGCCTTCCCGTTCGCTCCCGACAGCCCCGAAGTCCTGGCGCAACGTCCGCTGACCGGCCTGAACCAGTGGCCCGCCGGAGAAACAGCCTGGCGCGCGCTCATCGAAGACTACTATCGGGAAGTATTTGCGTTGGGGCAGCAGATTCTCAAGGCGCTGGCGGTTTCGCTCGGACTCGAACGCAACTTCTTTCAGCCGCTGTATAAGGAACCGCTGGTGCGTGCCCGCCTGCTGCACTATCCACCCGTCGCTGGCAGCGCCACGGATGGTGAAAGCAACGGGGAGCAATACGGCGCGGCCGAACACACCGACTACGGCACGATCACTTTGCTCTGGCAAGACGATGTCGGCGGTTTGCAGGTCAAAAACCGCCAGGGTGAGTGGATCGCGGCTCCATACATCGACAATACGTTCGTGGTCAATATCGGCGACATGCTGGCGCGCTGGACCAACGACCTGTTCGTCTCCACGCCGCATCGCGTGATCAATGCGTCGGGCCGGGAAAGATACTCGATCCCGGTCTTCTACGACCCCGATTTCGATGTGCGGGTCGAGTGCCTGCCGCACTGCTCATCCAGCGATAACCCACCGAAATATGCGCCGGTGACCGTCGGTGAGTACATTACTGCGCGCTACGACGGCTCTTACGCTTATCGCCAACCGCCGGCAAAATGAAGCCCGTGAAAGTCAGCATGTGATCCTTGACTTGCTGGCTGCTCAGCGCCTTGGCGACGTCCTGTTGGGCATTCATCTGCAAGCGCAATTTGCGCCTGTCGTGTTTACGGCGGTCGCTTACTTCGAAATGAAGATGTGCTTTTCCCAGCGGTCCTTGAAGATGCCGATCACATCGATCTGATCCACGTAATAAAGAATTTTTCCTTCGAGCGTGTCCGGGAATTTATGCGCGCCCGATGAGTGGGTCAGCATGACGTGCGAAATTTCGTCATGAACACCCTTCTCAACCGCAAGCTTGGCGCACCAAAACCCATGTGGCAGGTTTTTGCCGACGCTGGTGCGCCGCATCTTGCCTTCTGGTCCCGGCTCGTACTCGACCAGTTTGCTGGCGTCCTGCAGTACCGCCGAGGCGATCAGGTGGTCGCGGTTGACCTCCATGTTGTGATGTTTGGCAAACGCATCGGCGACGGCAAGCGCCATGGTCACGACGCTCTGGGCATGCGGAAGATGCGGATAGGCGATTTCGGCGGAGACCTGTAGATCGTTGATGTCCTGCCACTTCGAGGCCTGCCACAACTCTTCCCATATTTCGATGACGGCACGCTTCAGGTCTGCGTCGACGATATCTTCGATCTGCGGAAAAAGGCCAATAACGTCAAGAGGTTTTTTAGTTTGCGTCGAACTCATTGATACTCCAGGGTCAAAAATATTAATAAAAATACGGGGAACGCCAGGGCCTTATTCTGTCGGAATTTTGGCGTCCTTGATCACCTTTGCCCAGCGCGGAATTTCTTCACGGATAAAACTGTCAAAGGCCGCCGTCGACATTGCGACAGGCTCATTACCCATGCTGAGCATGCGGCTCTTGATCTCCGGCCTGGCCATGATTTTGGTGATCGCGTCGGACAGCTTGGCAACCACATCGGCCGGGGTATTGGCCGGTGCGACGACGCCGTACCATCCGATCGAACTGAAGCCAGGCAGCCCTGATTCGCTGATCGTGGGCACGTCCGGAACGACCGGGGAACGGGTCTTGCCGGCTACCGCTAGTGCCCGTAACTTGCCCGCTTTGATGTGAGGCTGAAGTACCGCAACCGTGTTGAACATGACATCGATTTCACCCGCAAGACTGGCGTTGAGTGCCTGCCCGGCGCCTTTGTAGGGTACGAACAGGATGTCGATCTTCGCCAGCGATTTGAACAGCTCACCGGCCAGATGCTGTGAGCTTCCAGTCAAGGTGCCCATGGTATATTTTCCGGGCTCGCGCCGCGCGAGGGCGATCAACTCCTGCACGTTGTTCACCGGCAAACCGGGCCGCACCACCAGCATCGTCTGGTTGGTTGCGACGATCGCTACCGGCGAGAAATCGCGCACCGTATCAAACGGCAGTTTTGCATACAGCCCGGGGTTGATGACATGCCCGGTATACGCCCACAACAGCGTATAGCCGTCCGGCGCAGCCTTGGCCACCATGTCGGCGCCGATATTGCCCCCCGCGCCGGGTTTGTTTTCGATGACGATGGTCTGTCCCAGCAGTTCACCGAGCGGTTGTGCGACCAGACGCGCAGCGGTATCACCCCCACCGCCGGCGCTGGAGCCGACGATGAGTTGAATCGGCCTGTTCGGATACGCTTGCGCAAACACGGTTCCAATGCAGATCGTCGATACGAGTGCAGCACGCTGGGTAAACCGGCCGAATTTGGTTGGGATCTGAAAGTTCATGGTATTCCTTCACTAAATAGGCTGCATTCAGGCGGCAAAGTTCAGGAAGAAAAGCTCTGTTCGAGATCTTCCAGCGTCTGGTAGCCCATCAGATCATTGATCTCGCCGAACGATACCAGCAGATCGGGACGCTCGACGATCTGGTTTTTTTCCAGAACCTCGCTCATGAACACGGCCATTGCGTTTTCCATGCCGCGTACCGCGGCGCAAGTCAGCATGCGCGGGTATGAGGCCTGTGCAACGCCCATGTCCTGAAGCTCTTTTGGCGTGAGAAGCGGCGTCGTCGGGCGCGAGCGAATGCCAAAACCCATGTTCACGGTCAGCATACCTGGCGGTACGGAGCGTGCCACTCTCTCGATATCTTCCCGGGTCAGAAGCGCATCGGCGAACAAACAATCGGCACCCGCTTCGGCGTACATATTGAGCCGGCGAATCGCTTCGTCCAGCCCGAGTGGACCGGCTGCATCGGTGCGCGCCTTGATGACAAAATCGGGATCGCGGCGGGCTTCGACCGCGGCTTTCACCTTGAGTACCATTTCATCGGCCTCGATGACCGACTTTCCAGCCATATGACCGCAACGCTTGGGCCATGCCTGGTCTTCAATCATCACCGCGGCGAGTCCTGCATCCTCGAATCCGCGCACGGTAAAATAGACGTTCAGCGCATTGCCGTAGCCGGTATCGGCGTCGCCCTGCAGCAGCAGATCGCTGAAGGCGGCCAGGCCACGACATGCTTCGACGTTTTCACGAAAGCCCATAATGCCGCGATCGGGCCAGCCCAATTTGCTTTCGGAGATGCCCGCTCCACTGACACTGGCGGTCTTGAAGCCGAGTTTCTGAACCAGTCGTGTGCTATACCCATCAAAAACACCCGGCGCAATCAGCAGTTTGGGTGCATGCAGCAGGTCCTTGAGCTGTCTTCCTTTGCTTGCCATTTTCTATCTCTCCGTATTGGACTGCATGTGTTAGGTGCCGGCTCGAAGGGCTCGATCCGGGCGAAGTTTGCCCTGATGTACACAAAATGCAGAGTTTGGACGCGAGGATGCGCGCTGTCCAATCCCTTTTATGACCGGGTCATTCGGCGAGCCGGACATCGATCACCTGAGCAGACACGCTACATTGGCGATTGTTCTCCATACACAAGGCCCAAGCAGACCAAGTCGACCACATCGTATCGGCATATTCCTTTACGTAGCGATGGGTCACTGTCTTCTTGTAATTAGGCCAATAGTCAATATGCGCCGCTAAAGATGGGTAGGTCGCCCAACTGTGAACATCCCCAGGGAATAAGCTCAACTCTATGGGACTTTCTGAAGAGTAAAAGCCGGGACAGTTCTTAGGCTGAGAGATGGGATCGTTCTCAGTGGCGAAGATTCTTGTAGGCGTGTGAGCCCTCAGAATAATCGGGGGCTTATACTCGAGCAGGCACATAGGCCAAATCAGGATAAAGGTTTTAAAAAATCCCCTGGTCTTGTCGATTGAATTGGCAAAAACTCCAACGCGGCCACCCTGACTAAATCCGAAAAAATGAGCTGTTCCGTTGAACCATGCTTGCTCTCTTATCCAAGGTAAGACATCACCAATTTTTCTTGCAAGGGTCAGGGAGTTGGCTCCCATATCGTTTTGCTTTTCTGTATCAATGAAGCAAACTCCATCCTTGGAACCCTTTGTGATGTCATCGAAAATCTGAATCATGAGGACATTGACATCGCCATCGAATGCAAGCTTAAGTCGTTGGAGGTGAAAATCTTGGTACAGGCGACCAATTTCATCTTTTCCGTTGCATCCAGGAACATAGATCACCGTTCTGCTGTTTGTTCGTCCCGATAGGTGAACATCAACGGTGGTTCCAGAGACTGTCACTGTCTCGGCATGAGCAACGCTAACCGTAAGTAGTAGCCCAAAAAGCCTGATGATCGGATTGTTCATGTCACAGCAGTCAAATTAAGGTTGTTGAAGTATTTTCGCCCAGACCGCACACCGGGGGATAGAAAATTAAATACGCGCCAAATCGGCTTGGCCATTAAATGGCTTTTCGGTGCTGGTTTGGAACGGCACCAACAAGCACGTCATCAACGGCATGACCACCTTCATACCTGAATTTTGCATAGAGACAAAGAGAAAGAAGAGCATTCCTGCGAGACGAGGCACCCATGGGCATATAATTCTCGCTGGCCTACAATGGCGGGAGTCCGTGCGTCATGGTGAAATTCTTGAAAACGGGCGCGTCGATGACGCCATTCGCAATATCCTGAGCAGCGCGGCCGCAGAATTGCAAAGTAAGACCGCATGGTAGCCAGGTTGATCCATTGCCAATTTACATAACAAATCAGGAGATCAGTATGCTGACACGCCGATCCATGTTGCTTCTTTCCGCCTCAGTGGCGGGCTTTCCGTTCCTGGCGCGTGCCCAAAGCTATCCGACCAAACCCATCAAGTTTATCGTCGCAACCTCCGCGGCAACGGGTACCGACGCGGTGGCCAGATATATTGCCGGGCAACTCAAAAATCATTTGCCTCAGCCGGTGTTTATTGAAAACAAGGATGGTGCAGGCGGCCTGATCGCCACGGAGTTCGCGTCCAGACTGCCACCGGATGGCTATAACGTGTTGATTACCAATTCCGCACATTTTACCTATCCCTGGATTTACGATAAATTGGGATTCGATCCCCAAAAGGATCTCGCGCCGGTCGCCGTGTTGGTCGCCAGTCAAACCGTGCTGATCGTACCGCCCAACTCTCCATTCAATTCGGTTCAAGACGTTCTGGCCGAAGCGAGGAAGAATCCCGGCAAGCTGTCGTATGCCCATGGGGGCAATGGCTCGCTCACGCATATCGCCGGTGAGTTGATGAATTTGCGGGCATCGATCAAGGTCAATGCGGTACCTTACAAGGCCGCGTCTCAGGTCGTTCTGGATACCATGAGCGGCCAGGTGAACATGGGCTACGCCGGTATCGCCAGCGCCATTGCCAATATCAAGGGCGGACGTTTGCGGGCGCTGGCGGTGACCAGTCAAAAGAGAGCCTTGAGTCTTCCATCGGTGCCGACAATGGAAGAAAGTGGAGTGCCGGACTACGATCTCAGTACGCCCATCTTTGCGCTGGTACCCGCCGGAACGCCTGCCAGTGTCATCGCCAACCTGTCCGACGCCATCGTGGCAGTAGCCTCGACGCCGGCCTTCAAGGAATTCTGTATTGCGCAAGGCCTTGAGCTCGATCTACTGGACGCAGTGGCAATGAAACCTTATATGCCGCGAATGTTTTCCAAATGGAAGTCACTGGTTGCTTTGGCGAGCGCAAAGCCAACGTAAGGGTGGGTCGCCATCGCGACTAAGGCGCCGAACTGCAGAGGCCAAGTTGACATGAATACCGGGGTGGCTGAACATCAATCCACTGACTGACGTTGCCCCGTAGTGGCCTTTATGATTGCCTAGCGGCAATGCTCGCTGCCATCTGATTCACGGTGTCGAACATCCGCGCATGCGCGAACAGCACCGCATCGAAGCCCTGGTCGATGCGCTGTTCGGCACTGACCGTCGCCGACGTCGATGCTGCGCAGGCGACACCAAACTTCTTGCAGGTATCGCGAATCTGCAGCACCGCCCGCTCGACCTCGGGATGACTGGTTTGGTTGTTGAAGCCCATCGAAGTCGACAGATCTCCCGCCCCAGCCCAGATCAGGCCAATGCCCTTGCTTTGTTCGAGTATCGCCGGCAATTGCTTGACGCCCTCGACGCTCTCGATGATGCCAACGAGTAAAATTTCGCCGTCAGGATTGATCGGCCAGACATCGGCCTTTTCATAAAACGCATCCGACGACAGTCCCCAATATTCGGCCGCTGAATCAGACCAGCCGCGCGTGCCGCCGCCGTCGTAGCCGGGTCGCGGGAAGCGCGCCGCATTGGCCGCCGCCAGCGCCGCCTCGGGGCTCTCCAGATGCGGGATCACCAAACCGTAAGCACCGCTGTCCAGGGTCTGCTTGACGACCCACTGGTTGTAGGCCAGTTCGCGCCCATACACCGGTATGCGCACCAACGGCGTGGGAGACGCCTGCAGAGTGGACTGCGCCTGGATCCGCTGCCGATTAAGCAGCGCTTGCATCGACTGGCGCAACATCGAGAAATCGAAACCACGATGCTCCATTTCAAGGATCACCATGTCATAGCTGGATCGTCCGATCGCGGCCAACTCGGCAAAGCTGCCGTTCGGAACACAATTGGTCGAGAGCACCGGTTTTTTATGGATCAGCGAATCGATAACCCGATTCAACCTCGGTGTGGATGCCATGAAGATTTTCTCCGCCTGTTGGAAAACAAAAAACTGCTTATTGAAAAACCGTCTTCAAGAATGCCGCATCGAAAATCTTCGTCGCCATCACCTGGCAACGCTTGATCAATCGATGTTCGTCTGGCCCGTAATCGGCAATGGCGCGATGAATGGTCGCGAGATTATCCCAGATCAACACATCGTTTTCTGACCAGGTGAAGGTGTAGAGATATTTTTCCTGCAATTGGTGTTCGACAAAAAAAGCAATGATGGCATCACTTTCGTCCTTGGGTAAACCTTCGATCGCGGTGGCGTAACCGGGATTGCAATACAGCATCTTGTTGCCGCTGACCGGATGCGTCAGGAACAGAGGATGCGGCACCGGTTCGCGATTGTGGCGGTTCTTGCTCCACGCCTCGTAGTCGCCGCCGGGCGAACTGAGCGCATGCGCGGCGCGGTTGTATTTGTCAGTACTGAACAGCACCTGCGCGTCGGCCAGATCGTGTTTCATGGCTTCCGGCAAATCGCGATAGGCAGCCACCATGTTCGAAAACTGCGTGCCGCCCAGCATGGTGTCGCCGCGCCGCGGGATCTTCAAACCGTAGAGCACGTTCACATAACCGACGATCTTGTTATAAGTCATGTCGGTATGCCAGATGCGGCCGGCATCAGGGGTGCCGATATTGCGGCCCTCCTCCACCACGTTGGACAAGATGCTCACCTCGGGCACTTCCGCTTCATGCGGTCCGGACGGCGTCTGCACATCGCCAAAGGCTTCAGAAAAACGCTTGAGTTGCGCTGCCGTGAGCCGCTGGGCAGGAAAACGCAGCACGCCATGATCGGCCAGTGCATGAATCAGCAGGGACAGCGTGTCGGCAGACAATGGCATCGACAAATCGAGCCCGTGCACGGTGGCGCCAAGGATCTTGCCAGACGGTTCCAATTGCAGCATCGCGATGTCTCCCTGCTCTTCAATTCGTAGTGATGATGGCAACGCCATCGCCGCATCTTGCGGACCACTCTTGTAGAGGAGAGACCTTCGGTCTGCGGTGACCGGCGCGGAAAATGGGCTATCATAACATCGGACCAAATTGCTGGAACAACACCTACCGACTGCTGGTTTGAACCACGCACGATTTCCCGTTTGAAGACAACACAAGTTCGAACAAAAAAATGACCCGAACACGGTGCCGCGCATGCGCACCGCGGGCACGAGACCGAAGTGGAAGCGCCAAGGAGACCAAGGCATGATGCGCCTGTTCAAGCTGCTGTCGTTTGCATTCATCACTTTGCATTGCGCGCTCTGCCTGGCGCAAGCCTACCCGACCAAGTCGATCCGCTTCATCGTGCCCTACCCGGCGGGAGGCGGCGCCGACATCGTCGCGCGCACCGTGGCAAGCAAACTGAGCCTTGCCCTGGGCCAGCAGGTGGTGATCGACAATCGCGGCGGCGCCGGCGGCATCATCGGCGCGGAACTCGCGGCGAAAGCAGCCCCGGACGGCTACACCATTTTGCTTGGCAACGCGACCACGCATGCCATCAACGCCAGTATGTATTCCAAGTTGTCCTACGATCCGTTCAAGGACTTCGTTGCCATCAGCATGCTGGCCCAGCATCCCTTGATCCTGGTGGCCAACCCGACGCTGCCGGCCAATACCCTGGCCGATGTGATCGCTCTGGCGCGCGCCAAACCCGGACAACTGTTCTATGCCTCTACCGGCAACGGCAGCTCCAATCATCTGGCCGGTGAACTGATCAACATGAAGGCTGACGTCAAGCTGACCCATGTTCCCTACAAGGGCGCAGCCCCGGCGCTGAGCGACTTACTGGCCGGTCAGGTGCAGTTGATGTTCACCACCATTCCGCCGGTGGTGCCGATGATCAGCGCGCAGAAGTTGAAGGTGCTGGCCATCGCCCTGCCTGAACGATCCAAGCTGATGCCGGGTGTGCAAACCATGGCCGAGTCCGGCATCGGCGGCATGGAGGTGTATTCATGGACCGGCATCATGGGGCCGGCCGGCATGCCCCAGGACATCGTCAACCGCCTCAATGCCGAAACCATCAAGGTGCTCGGCCAGCCCGACGTGGTGGAACGATTCACCAGCCTGGGCGTGCAAGCAAATCCGACCACGCCGAAGGAATTCATGGACTACATCCGTTCGGAAACGGTGCGCTACGCGGCCGTCGTCAAGGCGTCGGGTGCGAAGGTAGATTAAGCCTGCAACACCGCCCTGAGGAAACGCTGAATCAGGCCCCCGCACGGCCCACGACGCAGTGATCGGGCAGCTGCTACAGCCTTCTAAGTAGCCAGATGATCCGCTCGAACGTCAGGGTCGCAGACAGCAAGGCTTCACGCCCTGCCATCTGTGTGGTGCTGCTGCCCAGCAACTCCTCCCGGATCTGGTCCATCAAGGCACTTCGCTCCTCGGTGAGGATGAAGAGCAACTCCTGGCTGTCCCCCGATTCGTCAGTGGCGCAATCCGCTGCCACCATCAAGATGGAATGCAGGCCTTCAACCATAAGCGCCGCAAATGCCGGGCGTTCTTCAAGGGGAACGACAAGAAGACCGGACGCAAACTGCGTCAACGCGATCTGCAAGGGCTGAAGCGTCTGCAAGCGTGTACGGGCCGAAAAAACGTTCGCGAGTTCTGCCATGTCGGGGTTTGCACGCAGCGTGGCCCCAAGAAACAGGTCGATCTCATCGGCGATGGCAGCGCTGGCGGCAGACCGCAAATTCAGTGGATGCGCAGTGCGCGAGCGCTCTTCTTCGGGGCGAAGGTCTTCGAGGAAGTCAGGCAGAAAGGTCAACAGCCGCTTGTGCTCGAGCTCGACCATGGCCAGCGCAGTGGCCGGGTCGTTGACGGCCTCCTGGAAAAGATAGTGAGGCTTCATCAGCGCCTCTTCCAGACAGGGCGGCGCCCACCGCGCACAGAGCGCGATCAGCCCCTTTGCCGTGATCTGGCTCGACAGGACCAGCACAATCTGGAACAGCGTGTAGGCCAGTGCACACTGGGTAGCCGCTGATGTGCTCAGCAGCCGCAAAAACGACAGTACCAGCGGCGCGCCGGTTTCGCGTTCGATGAAGAAAAGAGGCAACAACACAGCGGCGGCCAAGACCCGCAACATCGCCTGAACCAGAGAAATCAGCCTTCCCGAGCCCGCCATGCCGGATGCCGCCAGCATCACCGCAAAGCCCGATCCGACGTTCGCACCGTAAATCATGAGTACGGTCTGATCCAGATCGATCAAACCTTCGTGAACCAAAGGCAAGGCCAGCACAGTCACTATGGATGAGGACTGAAGCGCCACGGCGATCACAAAACCCGAGACCAGGGCGATCGCCACACCCGAACCTGCGAATTCAATGAACTCACGCGTCCACGGATCGCTGCCGATCGACGCCACGCTACTCTTGAGCATGGTCAGGCCGAACATCAGCAGTCCCAGGCCCAACAAGCCCAGCGTTGCATGTCGATACCTGTTCGACTGATCGAGACCCAGGAAAAAAGCGAGTCCTACCAGCCCCAGCAACACCAGCACCGCAGCATGGATGTTAAGGGCGGCCAGCAGCACCAAGGCCGCAGTCCCGACGTTGGCCCAGGCGAGCATGGGCAGAGCCCGCTCGATGGCCAACGAGCCTGATGCGACGAGTCCCGATGTGATGAATGTCACGGCACTCATCGATTGGGTCAAGGCGCCAAAAATCAGGCCTGAACAGTGAGGCGCCATCGGCCGGTTCAGCATACGGGTCAGCAGGGAACGCACAGCGCCCCCCGTGAATTGACGCATGTGCGTGCTGAGCATGCGCATGCCAGCAAAAAACAGACCGAGCCCCGCCCAAGCGGCCAATCCCGCTTCGTTCATTTGACGAGCGCCGGGTATTTAAGGATTCTCCAGAGCGTCAAACTCACGATGGCCAAGGCCAAAACGATAGCCGCCCATACCAATCGGGACAGCATCGCGAAGCGCGACTCCGCCTCACGGTTGGCACGCAAAACCAGATCCGCGTGGGCTCTTGCAAGTTGCAGGGGAATCGCGTCGAACTGCTCCATCAACTCTCGATCCGCACCACGAACTTTACGATCAGCCTGCATCGGATTCCACCCGCCATCCTTCTGCGCAGCGTCCCAAGCACCGTTGTAGACCTCATTCACCGTCAGAAATGCAGCGAGCGTGCGTACAACCTCATCCTTGACCTGTATGGAGATGCCCTTGACACCGGAAGACTCGCCGTCCTTTTCAAGCATGGCCAGAACTTCGATGTGCGCGAGGTGGTCCAGTTTGGCAGGCAGCCCATCAAGCAGAATCCGGGTCTCCTGCTTTTCAGCTTCAAAGGCCGCTTTGTATTTGGCTCGATCGTCCAAATCGTGACCACGCAGCAGGATGTTCTTCCATTCCTGAACCTGGGTTTTGAAGTGGACCTGCGCGTGGTCCGCATCGAGCATGGCGGCGACCACCTCGTTCAACGCCAACTGCGTTCGCGTCTGGAATCTGTTGATCGACCAAACCGAAAAAAGACCCGCGATGCCGACACTCAGAATCATCAACAGCATAATGCTGGCCAGATTGATGAGCGCCCGACGTAGCGCGGCAGTGTCAGAATCGTTGAGGAGTTTATTCATGTATTTCTAAGTAAACGGGACCCGACCCGGCAGAGCATGATCAAAAATCTCGCCCACGCTACCATGTTCCAATGACAAAACGACGACATCTGCGTTTGAGCCTGGGCCTGCAGTCAGGATGCGTACTCAGGCTCTGATAGGGATGATTTTGTCAAAGCCACTGATCTTGAGCACATCAATGGTGGACGTCTTGGGAGACACGAGGGTGAGCTTGCCGCCTCTGGCCTTGGCCGCCTTGGCGGCCACCAACAAGACGCGCAATCCGGCGCTGCTGACATAGTCAAGTTCGCTCAGATCGATGTCCAATGAACTGATGTCACCAACCAGAAGCTCCTTTAAAGCCTTTTCATGTATGGGCGAACTGGCACCGTCAAGGCGGCCAGCGAGCTTGTAGGTCGCAATGGTCATAGCAAATCAAAGATCCATGATGAGAAGAAAAATACGCGGAGTGTCGTAATCAGCGGAGGGCGTGCCGTTCCTTTTTTAATCCGACCAGGGGCTTGCGAGAAGTACCGAGCTTACGCACTTGGGAAGAATTACGCCACCCCACCCCACCCCTGCAAGCGACGGTCCGTTCATGACCGGTCTGTTTGACCACCGACGCGCTCCCCCAGCGTCTTGGTCACCAGCAGCCGGTTCCAGTCGCCTTCGCGGCGATAACTGATGCTATCCATCATCGTGCGGATCAGGTGGACGCCGAGGCCACCAATCGGACGATCCTCGATATCGAGGCTGATGTCGGGCGCTGACGTGCTCAATGGGTTGAAGGCGATGCCGTCGTCCGATAACTCCAGTCGCAGCACATCACCATCCTGGCGCAGGCTCACCCTCACGCGGGCGCGCCGCCCGTCCCGGGAGCCGTGTGAGATCACGTTGATGATGATCTCCTCGAGGACCAGTCTGAGCTGAAATAAAACCTCGCCCGACCAGCCCAGACGGCCAGCCATGGCGGTTACCGCCTCGTCGGCCTTCCCCAGGTCGGCCATGTCGGCATGAAGATCAAGCATCAGTTCAGCGGTCATGCATATTCCGGAGCGGCGACAAGAAACGACGGCGGTTGGCACAAGGAGCCCATGCCCATAAAACGCAAAGGATCGTATCACAGTGACCGATTTCTATCGGGTGCCTTGAGGCATCCTTGACCCCTCCACGCAATAACACGACCATCTGATAGAATCGGACGCATGTCAGTAGCACTGCCAAGCAGTAGCACTACCAAGCATTAGCACTGCAAAAGTTTCTTCTTGCAAAATCGCGATCAGAATCCCGACGCTAACTCTGGCACCTCTCCTGATCACAACCACCATGCGCCGTTCGTTTTTAAAAGCCCTCTCGGTTCATCTGCCCCTGCTGCTCGGCTTGGGGTCGCTTCAGCAACTGGCCGTTGCTGCCAGCAGGAAATCCTTCAAGATATTCATGTTGCTGGGCCGTGAAGAAAGCAACAATGAATTGGCGTTCAGGGAGTACCTCAGCGACCAGGGTCTGGATATCCAATACACCGTGCGCAACACCGCGGGCGATGCCGCAAAAATTGCTGCCGCTGTTGCTGAAATTAAAGCAGCACGACCCGACCTGATTTACGCATGGGGAACACCGCAGGCACTGGGCGTGTCCGGAGCGCTCAGCGATCCCAATCCCGCCAGGTTCGTCCGTGATATCCCGATCGTCTTCACCTATGTGGGCGATCCTCTGGGTGCAAAAATCGTGCGGGCTGTGGAAAAGCCGGGGGGGAATGTCACGGGAACCGTGCACGTCGCCCCGATCGTTACCCAGGTCAACACCATCCTGGCCTATCGAAAAATCACCAAGATCGGCGTCATCTACAACCCGGCAGAAAAAAACTCCCTCGCGGCCGTCGCCACACTACGGCAGGAATGGGTCAGTCGGGGACTGCAACTGGTGGACCTACCCGTTCCGTTGCGCGACGGCAAACCGGTTGCAGACAGCATTCCACAATTGATCGCCGACTGCAAAGCGCAAGGTGCCGAGATGCTCTACATCGGTCCCGACACCTTTATCGCAACGACCAACCGCGATCTGGTAGCCGACACGGCACTGAAAGTAGGACTGCCGACTTTTTCTGTCACCGAACTGATCGTCAGGTCAGGCGGGGCCTTGTTTGCACTTTCAAGTTCCGCATACGGTATTGGCAGACTGACCGCCGCCAAGGCCGCCGCGATCCTGATCAATCGGACACCGCCCGGGGACATCCCGGTTGAAACCTTGCGCCGCTTTTCGATCGTCATCAACATGGGGACCGCCAAGTCCCTCAGTTACTACCCGCCCATCAGTCTGCTGAATTACGCCGAGGTCATCAATACGTGAACCTCAAAGCAGCCGGATTGGATCAATCCAAGTATGCGCTTTCGCTACCCGACGATATTTCCCCCCGCATCCTGAACATCAGTGATCTCAAAGCTCTGAATGAACTTCGGCGCCGTGTCGTTTCAGGCCAGCTCGCGCATCCTGATTGCTATCGCAAAGAAGCCGAAAGCCCGAACTTTCCAGCCAGCCATCTGGAGCCGGCGCTCGCCGACATCCACGGGGTCATTTGCGGGTTGATCGATGCGACGGGACAGCTGGTCGGATACGGCTCACTGAGCTTCGCACTTCCGGATGTGCCAAGCCGCGCCGATGTTCTGGACATCCCGGCCGACGAGCGGCCACGGATCGGCTACCTGTCTTCCTCCATGATTGACCAGAACAGACAGGGTCAGGGACTTCATCATGCCCTGATCGATTGGCGGATTCAACTGTGCACGGCCCTGGCGCTGAGCCATGTGGTATCAGCCACCTGGCCCGGAAATTACCGCAGTTGGAAGCACCTGACTGCTCATGGACTACGCGGGAAAAAAATTGTTGACGTGGCGCAAGGACTGCAACGTACGGTCTTTCACCGTGACCTGCGAATCCCACTCAGCGAGAGGGAAGAAGCTCAAGTGACGGTCGACATTTTCGATATCGAACACCAGCGTGAACTCATCGACCAAGGCTTCTGGATCTGCCGTCTGCTGCACAACGGCGACCAAGCGCTCGCAGAACTGTGCTTGGCCGCGACGAACAATGCGCTGATCTGCGGCCAAGAAGCGTAGGTTTACGCAGGCACACCGGGCTGTTCGTCTACCCCGACCCAGCGCACAGCCATGCAGGTAATGTCGTCGGCTTGCGGTGCTGAATTCTCGAACTGACGCACGGAAGCAAGCACCGCCTGGGGTAATTCAACCGCATCCGAGGTGGCCGCCTCGACCACGTCGAGCAGGTGCTCCTCGCCGTACAGGGCTTCGCTGATATCGGCGGCCTCAGTCACACCATCGGTGTACATAAAGAGCGTGTCGCCGGGCTCGAGCGTCAGCGCGCCGGGCTCAAATTGGGCGCCCTCGAGCACCGCTAGCGCAACGTTCTGTTCCTGCGTCAGCCAGTGTGTCTGGCCGTCCCTACGGCGGACCACGGGCGGATTGTGCCCCCCGCTAACGAAGCTCAAGTGTCCAGTTCGCAGATCCAGAATCCCCACAAACACAGTGACAAACATCATCTCTTCGTTTTCGGCGCACAACAATTCATTGACCGCGCTCATCGCCAGAGCCGGATCGCGGAAAAAGCAGATATTGCTCTTGAGCAGCGTTCTTGAGATGGCCATAAAAAAGGCCGCAGGAATGCCCTTGCCCGATACGTCGGCCATGACCAGCGCCAACAGGTTTTCATCAATCAGAAAATAGTCATAGAAGTCCCCCCCAACCTCCTTGGCCGGAATCATGAGTGCCGACAACTGAACCGCCTTGGAGTCCAGTGCCAGCCGCGGCAGAATAGACATCTGCATCTTGCGGGCGATCTCGAGCTCCTGTTCCAGCGCGAGCAGTTTGGCCTGTTGAGCCATGGCATTTCGCAATGCAGTGAGCAAGCCGACCAGCCGGTCTTGCTGCGAGATCACCAGACCGGACATGCGACCGAGCAGCTGCGCCAGTTCGACCAAGCTTCCCCCCTGCCCCGCGTCAGTTGCGCCGGGCCGCTGCTCCAGGGCTTCAAGAATTTCATAACGCGCAGACTCGTCAATCGTCTCTGCCAGTTCTTTGAGTTGCCGGCGAATCAGGCGCTCCTGTTGCTGCCCGGCGCGGATGCGCTCATCACGCAGCATCTCAAAGTTGAGCATTTCCGCCCGCAGTGCAGCCACACCACGGGCAATGGCGCCGGCCTCGTCAACCAGCGCGACATCGTCATCTTCGGGCGCCTGTCGCAACTGCCCCTGTGCCAAATCCCTTAAAACCTGTACCGAACGTTCAAGCGGCCGCAAGGCAAAGCGCAGATAGACAAACACCCCAGCAGCCATCAGACCCAGAACCGCGATCAGGATGCCGACGTAGATGCTCGCGTCACGGCTTTGGGCCTCGCCCAGCGCGGACACGTCCTGCGCCACCACCAGCCTCACTACCGCTCTGCCATTGAGACCGTTCAGGGCGTGCACTTGCAGCCGCCACAGCACGCCGGTCGGGCTGCGCTGACCCTGCACGCCAGACTCGAGCATGGACGGCGTCAACTGCTCACGTGCCCATTGGCCGGGCACCGTGGCCGCCAACTCCCGGCCGTTGGAATTCAACAGAAAAACACTGGCTCCAAAAAGCGCCCCGAACTGCGGCAGCGCATTGGCCATATCCGCGCCCAGGGTGAGAACGCCGTCCCGCTCGCCCACGCGAAAGCCCTGCAGCACCACGACACGGACCACACGATCACTGGAAACTTCAAGACCCGACGCCAGCCCCTGCCCAACGCGCGCACCGTCGATGGCCGTGGCACTGGCAATGGGCTCGGGTTGTGCAAGGGCGGAGGTGGTCACCACGATCCGTCCCTGCTCATCCAGAGCGTCGATACGACGGTGGGCAGCCGGCACCTCCACGGCCAGTATCTGTGCCAGCTCCCCCCGGTCGCCGGCGGCCCATGCCCGCTGCCACTTGGGGTTGGCCAAAATACGCTGCGCCGCGCTCTCCATCTGCTGCAACTCGGTCTTCTGCAGGCGCTCCCATGCCACCTGCTGCGTCTTGAGCAAGATCGCATTCAACTGCTCTTTCTGGTCATTGTTCCAGGCAATGGAAAAGAGCCCCAGCAAGGCCACCAGTGCGGCCATCACCAACAGCAACAAGAAAGTAATGCGTGTTCTAAGCAGCATGCTGGCTCGCACGCTCGACGACAGAATTGGCAGGCACAGTCTGTGCTCCAAGGTAGAAAAATGCCAGAACGCCGACAGCGATTTGGATGAATTCGATGACAACGCGCGCACTGTCCGACAATGTCACCAGCAGGCTGGCCCAGGGCAGGATCAGGGCGGGACCCAGCACAACGAAGCCCAGCAACAGACCCCACAGCACGGCCGTGCGCAACGGACCGGCAGTGCTGGCATCCAGTCGCCTGAGGCGAATCGCCAGAATCGCGCCATTCAATGCGGCCACAAGAGCACAAGCCACGGCCAGCATGTTCCAAACCCACGGGTTCGGTTGAAGCTGGGCTGCCGTCAACAGGGCAAGCAGCAGCGCGACCAGCATCCCCAGCAACGTGCTGCCAAAGCGCGCATCCGCCTGCGCATCCGTCACCTGAAGGGTGCCAATCTGCTCCCCCCGGAACCCGCCGCTGGCTTGCGCGGCAACAAGCGCCTGCTTCAGACTCGCCTGACGGCTGGCGTCGGGCTCGGTCTGGATCAGCGAGGTCGCCAGCCGCACCGTCCTGACAAACAACTCGTTGATGTGGCGCACCTCGGCAGAAAGCCAGCTGATCCGCGGATCATGACCGCGCTCACGTGCCGGTGGAAAGCGCCATCCAAAGTCGCCCTGAGCAAGGCGCTCGCCTGCCAGCAGCAGCAGTCGCTCGCGCCGCATGAGTGTGCGCGCCGCTACCCAGCGGGTCAGCTCTAAAGCCAACAGGCAAATACCCATCAGCCAGGTCATCACCGGCACAGCCCAGAGCGCCAAACGTGCGCCGTTGGGCGCGTCTCGCCAGCGTAAAACAACCCTGGCCACGGTTTGCGATCTGAACTGGACGCCCGCATAGACCACTTGCAATGACTCATTCAATGCCGGCGTGCCCACGGTCCACAACGGCCGGTCCTGCGCATCCACCAGCGCAATGGCACGCACATCGGCAGACTGCTCAAGGCTTTTGGCAAAGAATTCATCCACGCCCACCAGTGCCGCCAGAGGTATGCCCATGTCCAGAGCATTCGTCAGGCTGGCGGCAACCGAGTCGGCCAACAATTGCGCGCGGGCCATGGCCTGCTCGGCAGCCCCCGCCCGGGTTTGCGAAAAGACGACTGCTGTGATCAGCACACCGACCAAAAAACACAGGCCCGTCGTCAGCACGATGTGACGATAGCGTTTTGCCAACAGGCCGCTGTTACGCCACATGCTTGGACTCCAGCGCCGGATGACCGTCATCGGCCATCAACAGATCCATCGTGTTACGCAACCCTGACTCGGTGTCGTTCAGGCAAGCCACACCCGCGGCGACCGGAGGCAATACGGCGTCCTGCGATCGCAGGGACAAGGTGCGCCAAACGGCCCATCCCAGTGCTGCCGACAGGAGCAGCAAGGCCAGCGACGACAGCCAAATCAGATGACCCAGAGGCGCCGTTTCGGCAGGCCGCAAGGACAAGGCCAGATAGCCCACGGTGTCACCAATAGAGTCACGAAGCGGAAAACCAACGACGAGGACAGGATGGCTCACCGTCCACTGCGACTGCTCGACCGTCAGGCGCTTGAGGGCTTGCGCCCATGCAGCCGGTATCTGCTCGCCGATCAAGCCGCGATCCGTGTTGAAAAGTACCCGGCCCGAAGCGTCGAACACCTCTGCCGCCTTCAGGTCGCGGGCGCGTGACATGGTCTTTTCGAGCAGTGCCTGCGTGACGTTACTGTCGGAGAGCTTCAACCCCAGCAACAAATCAGTTTGCATGTGTTCCTGAACTTCCGCGGCAATGATTTGCACGCGCGCCAATCGCAAGCGATCCAATTCCTCGCTGTGCAACCCCATGAGCATGACGGGCACCATCGCCAGGCCGGCAAGCAGGACCAGACACCATGGCAACGCGAGGGCGAGCCAGTCTCCGATCAGGACACCTGCCAGCCCCAAGCGGGTATGACGTGGAGATTCGCTAGCAACGAGATGCGTGCGCTGCGCCTCGGCATCGTTTTTTTGGGGCACCCTCATCGCCTCAGCGTACCAGTTTGACAGATGGGCACGGGCTGGCCCACCGCCTCACTTCGAAGGCTCTGCCTTGAAAAATCCTGCCGCTCATTGTTGTTATACATTGCATGATCGTCATCATCATCTGCCCTTCACATGGACTCCGCTTCAAAGAAGGTCTGTACCCCCCGGCAACGCCCCGGACGTTCATTGTTAGACCCCCAAAAAGGCACCATGACAGCAAGCGCTTAAGGAAATTTTACATGCCTCGCTTGCGTTAACGATTGTCCAAGCGTGAATGCGCAAAACGCTATAATACCCTGTCGTCCAAAGCACATTTTTTATTTGATCATCAAGCACAGTCTGTCACCGTGCTGTCCATATAAAGTGCGGCATTGACAGCTCGAACACTGGAACCACTCCCCTTGACTTCCCCAGCCGGCTCTCCTTCCCTCGCAACCTCGCCAGTCTGGCGCATCACCCTGGTTGTCGCTATTTCGCTGTTGGTCGCGGCCTCGGTTTTTGTGGGACTGACGCTGGTGTTGAATAAGTTTGAGCAGAAAATGCTCGAACTGACGGTGTCACGCCTGGCATTGACGGCCAAGCAGATCGCGCTCCAGTCTGAGACCGGCTTGGCCCTGAAACTTCAGCTGGCCGAATTACAGGACCTGTCATCCAATATCGACCGCGCGCGCGAATCAAGCGGAGTCCAACAGATCGATATTTCCGACGAGCGCAATGTCATTGTTTTCTCTACCAATGGCGCAGCGATCGGCAAGCAGCTGGCACGCATCAACTCCAGCCCCAGCGCACAAAAAAATTACCAGTACCAGGTCAACGGCGATTCGCTGAACCTGCGTATGCCGCTGCAAAACGACATGGGCGTTACGGTGGGCCAAGTCATCCTGCATGAGAGTGTGAAGTCCCAACAGGAGCAGCTTCGCGTACTTGGGGCAGACATTCTGTATTCTTCGCTACCGCTGATCCTTGTGATATTGCTGGTCTCTGTCGTCGGCGTCGGCGGCACGCTCCATTTTTCCAAACAGAAGGATCCGACCGCGACCACCCGTGATCCGGTGCGCGGACTGGTACTGCGGCTGACGGTCATGACCGCATGCCTGCTCACCCTGGCATCAGCGCTGGCTCTCGGCTACGCCTTCAAACAATTCAAAGCGCCACTCTCCAGCCAGCTCAAGCAGACCGCCACCTCGGCGGCGTCCGGATTGTCCGCGCAAATCACACGCGCACTGGACTACGGAATTCCACTGCAACAGGTACGCGGCCTCGATGAAGCCCTCCGGCAGAGCGCGGTGGGGCATGAGGAGATTGCCTCCGTCATCGTACGCGACGACAATGGAACCATACTGTCTCAGTTCCAGACCGTTCCCGGATCCCTACACACTCAGGACATCGAGTTGGACCTCAACACCCAGGAAAAGCGCGTCGCAGTCTTGCAGGTCGGACTCAATCCCGACTACTTTGCTCAAGTCACCTGGTCGGTGCTGGGGGAAGTGGCTCCAGCCATGCTGGTGTCGCTCCTGGTGACGGTAGAGATTCTTTTACTCATCGTTAACGCCTCGGCCCGACGGCTGGTCCACCCCACCCTCCCGACCCGTGCACTGAACCCAGACAAAGGCGATGGCAACGCGGAGACCAGTGGCGCAAGCGCTGCCACCGTGGCACCCAACCTGGTCTTTCTGCGCTTGCCGGTCTTTTTACTGTGCATCTCTGAAGAGATCACCCGACCCTTCATGCCAGCCTATGCGCAGGGACTGGCAGCTGGCTCGGCATGGCTACCCAGCACACTGGTCGCCAGCGCACCGGTTACCGTGTTCATGATGGTCTGGGCGCTTTCTCAGCCCATCGGCGCAAAACTCTCCCGTCGTTGGGGGCAATACCGGAGCTTTGCCGTTGCTGCAGCCATTGCCTCACTCGGACTGGCCCTGTCAGCAGGCGCGGAGAGCCTGTTGAGTTTGCTGATCTACCGGTGCCTCTGCGCTGCCGGCTACGGTATCGCACTGCTGTGCGTGCAGGGCATCATCATCGATCAGACCAACAGCAGCAACAGAAGCCGTGGCATGGCCCATTTCATTGGCGCCTTGCTGGCGGCGGGCGTGTGCGGCCCGGTCATCGGCGGCATCGTTGCCGATGAAGTTGGGGTCACGGTGACGCTGCTGGTGGCCGCCTGTGTGGCGATTGCCGGGGCAGGCTGGCTGCTATGGCAGCACACCAGCCAGAATCACCAGAACACCCCTGCAAGCGCGAGCAGCGCCGGCCCGACAAAGTCCGTCACGTCGATCTGGGCACTGCTGCGCAACCGCCAATTCGCAAGCTTAATGCTGCTGTCCGCCATGCCCACAAAAATTGCCGCAACCGGCATTCTGTTCTGCCTGATTCCCCTGGCCTTTGGCGAAGCCGGTGCCAGCAATGCAGAAATTGGCCGTATCCAGATGATGTATTTCGTGGGCTACATCTTGTGGTCGCCGGCCGTCGCCGCACTTTCGGATCGATGGTCCAAGCCCAGGCTCAGTCTGCTCGGGGGTGGTCTGCTGACGATGGTAGCGATGGCTCCCCTGCTGCTCTCACCGACGCTTGGAGGGGCCCTGCTGGCGATCGCCTTCTTCGGCGTCGCACAGGCTTTTATTGGCGCGCCGCAGTTGGCGCTGCTGACCCAGTTTTGCGCCCACTCACCAGCGGCCCAACTGGAAGCAGTGGCATGGCATCGCCTGCTTGAGCGGGTTGGCGGCGCAATGGGGCCGCTCCTGGCCGTCGGCCTTGCAGCGGGAGTGGGCTACTTTCACGCCATGATCCTCATTGGCATGATCTGCGCCGCATGCTCACTGGCTTTATGGTACCTGGGACGGCAACAAGCCCGAAGCAGCCCGAGCTTGCAGCCCGTTCTTTAATACGCACAGGCTGTCGAACTGACGCACATAAAGCAGCTTGGCTGCTGTAATCAGATCCCGGACGCGGCGCTGCAGTCACAGCGGTGTCGAACATCAGCCCCAGCCGCCCTCCCAACAAGTCGCTCGTCGCAGGTTCGCCACCGCTAGAGCCGATAACGGATATCAGTCCATTTATGTTGAGTAACTTGGCTCCTCAAGATCGAGCTTTCTAATAAGCGCGGCCCACACCTTCTCCGCCCTGACAGGCTTATGACGTTGAAGGCCGATCGCAGTTTTTTCCCAAACACTCTCTGCCGGTAGCTTCATGCCTA
>CANJOT010000029.1 GCA_947475815.1 Burkholderiales bacterium
GCGCTATCTGAGCAAAGTCAACGGGCGTGTCGGAGTGACGCGGGTTGCGCGCGACCTCGACATCCATTCCAGCACCTGCTTCAATCTGCTGCGCACCCTGGTGCATGAGCGAATGGTGTCGTTCGACACCGAGAGCAAGACCTACGCGCTCGCGCTTGGCCTCGTCGAACTGGCCAAAGGCGCTCTCGAACAGGCGTCCTATGCGCGCATGGTGCATGCCGACCTCGAGGCGCTGGTCAAGGCACATCGCGTTACGGCCACGCTCTGGCAGCGCGTCGAAGGCGAGCGCGTTGTACTGGTCGACCGCGCCGAGAACAGTGCCGCGATCCGCGTCCACATGAGCATTGGCCAGCGCTTGCCGATGTTCATCGCCGCGCTCGGCCGCTGCATGGCCGCCAGCTCGGGCCTGTCGCGCGCGCAACTCAAAAAACGCTACGCGGCGCTGCGCTGGGAAGAGGCGCCGGGCATCGACCAGTTTCTGGAAGAGGTGGAGCGCGCCCGCACCGACGGTTACGCCATCGACCCGGGCCGCTACGTCAAGGGCGTGACCACCGTTTCGGCCGCGGTGCTCGACGCCCATGGCCTACCCATCATGGCCATCAGCACCATCGGATTTTCAGCCCAGTTCAACGACCAGCAGTTGCTCGCACTGGCCTGCGATGTGCGCGACCGGGCGCGTACCGTCACGCGCGCCATTTCGGGCGGCGTGGTGCCCGTGCCGCACTGAGCGCCGAGCGGGATAGGATTTGCCAGAGCGCTGCGATTATGAGAACATAATTCGCTATCAAGAATTAGATTTTTAATTGGCTGCCATCGCAGCCAGTGCATGTCCGGGACAACATGAAAAACAGAATTTGCGAGATGTTCGGCATCGAGGCGCCCATCCTGGCGTTCACGCATTGCCGCGACGTTGCTGCCGAGGTATCCAAGGCTGGCGGCATGGGCGTACTTGGCCTGGCGCGCATCAGCCCGTCCAAGCTGCACGAAGAACTCAACTGGCTCGACAGCCACATCGGCGGCAAGCCCTACGGCATCGATGTGCTCATGCCGTCCGTGGTCGAAGATACCGGCACGCGCAAGTACGACCTCGATAGCCTACTGCCCCGCGAGCAAGTCAATTTCCTCACCAAGCTGCTCGACGACGCCGGCATTCCACGCCTGTCCGAAAGCGAGGAAAAGCGCCTGATTTTTGACGCCGTCGATCACCAGAATTTCACACCACGCGAAAGCCTGGCGATGATTGACAGCGCGCTGGAACATCCGGTCAAGCTGATCGTCAGCGCGCTGGGCACGCCACCCCGTCACCTGATTGAAATGGCCCACAAAAAGGGCATCCGCGTCGCAGCACTGGCGGGCAAGGTCGAGCACGCCATCAAGCATAAAGAAGCCGGTTGCGATTTTGTCATCGCGGTCGGCACGGAAGCGGGTGGCCACACGGGCGATATTGCTTCCATGGTGCTGTGGCCACAGATCGTCGACGCGGTTGCACCACTGCCCGTGCTGGGCGCCGGCGGCGTTGGCCGCGGCCGGCAGCTGGCCGCAGCGCTGGCGCTTGGGTGTGAAGGCGTATGGTGCGGCTCGATCTGGCTCAAGACCGTTGAAAGCGATGTGCCGCCCGACATCAAAAAACGCCTGCTCGGGCTTCAGTCCAGCGACGCCGTGCTCAGCAAGAGCTGGAGTGGCAAGCAGTGCCGCGTCATGCGCAGCAGTTATACCGACGCCTGGCTTCAGCCCGGCGCACCGAAAACCCTGCCATCCCCGCTGCAGGCCTTCCTGTGCTTTGCGTTGGCACGCCCCCGCATCGAACGGGCGCGCGCGGAAAAATTCCTGACCTTCCCGGTCGGACAGATTGTTGGCGAGATGAACGAAGAAACCTCAGTGCGCAATGTGGTGCACGACATGCTCGCCGAATTGCTTGAGTCCAAAGAACGACTCGACAATATGTTCGGATAAGACTGCCGGCAAGCGGCAAGGGGCCGACGCGGACCCTTACCCTTCAAGGCTGCACACTGTGGGCTTCATGCAGGAGTACTGATGCACAACCTCGATGCGCTGTTTATGCCTCGATCGATCGCCATCATCGGGGCATCGACCAATCTTGACAAGATCAGCGGCCGGCCTCTGGCCAGCCTGATGCGCCACGGGTTTACCGGCAGCCTCTATCCGGTCAACCCGGGAGCCCGCGTCATCAACGGCGTGCCCTGCTGGCCCGACATCGCATCCATTCCAGAATCCTTCGAGACGGCTTTCATCGCCTTGCCCTCAGGGCAAGTGCACGATGCCATCGTGGCTTGCGCAGCACGCGGCGCCAAAGCCGTGGTGGTGTACAGCTCGGGATTTTCCGAAGGCGGGGCTGCCGGTCAGGAACGTCAGGCGCAGCTGATCGCCACCTGCAAAGCCCATCACATCCGGCTCGCCGGGCCCAATTGTCTGGGCATCATGAATATGCGCGACCGCATCATGCTGACCGCATCGACGGCCCCGACCGCCCTGCCCCTGCCGGCCGGTCAGATCGGTCTGGTCTCGCAGAGCGGCGCGCTGGCCGGAGCGCTGCTGTCGCGCGGTGCCGAACGCGGCATCGCCTTCCGCTACGCAGTGGCCAGCGGCAATGAAGCCGACGTCGACATGAGTGAATACCTCGACTGGATGCTGCAGGATCCGCAAGTGCGGGTGCTGGCGGCCCTGTTTGAGGGATTGGTACGGCCCAAGGCGTTCATCGAGGTCTGCCGCCGTGCCAGCGCGCGCAATGTGCCTGTTGTGGTGTGTCGCATCGGGCGCTCGGTCGCTGGCCAGCGCGCCGCCGCCTCGCACACCGGCAGCATGTTGAGCGACGAGCGCGCCTTTGAGGCCGTGGCGCGCTCGCTCGGGGTTGCGTTTGTCGACGATCTTGACGGCCTGGTCGAAAGTGCCGGACTGTTGTGTCAGGATGCCACCAGACGCGGAGTCGACCACAATCCGGCCCATGCCGGCGTTGCCGTGATCTCGCACTCCGGCGGTGGCGCGATTCTGCTCACCGATCTGCTCGCTGAGAATGGCCTGTCCATCGCCAGTTTCTCGGCGGCAACCTGCACGGCCCTGCAGTCGGTATTGCCCGACTGGGGCAGCGCTCAAAACCCCCTCGACCTGACCACCTTCGGTCTCAGCGATGCCCAGGCCCTGACCCGCTCGCTGCACATCATTGCGGCCGATCCTGGCGTCTCGGCGCTGGCGCTGGTGATGTCCAACACGGCGGCGGCCTCCGCGGCGCAACACGCGGTGCTGCGCGACTTTCAGCGCAGTTCGCCCAAGCCTGTGGTGGTCTATGTCATCGACGGCGTAGCACGCCGGCACATGCAGAATCTGCGCGAGGAAGGCATTGCCGTGTTCGATTCGGCCACGGCCTTGACGCGGGCACTGCGTGCCGTGCTGTGCCGCAGCGTCCGGCATGCCGAGGTGGCCGAGCCCGGCGGGCACGCCGCAGCCGGTGATGCCTGGCGCGAGCAGTTGCGCTGCGCCACGCAGCCCTTGACCGAGCCCGAGGCAAAATCCATGCTGGCCGCAGCGGGCATCGCGTCGCCGCCGGGACGCCAGGCCAGCGATACCGCCAGCGCGCGCGCCGCAGCCGAGCAGCTCGGTTACCCCGTCGTCCTCAAACTCGTCGCGGCAGGCATGCATCACAAGTCTGAAGTCGGCGGTGTCATCGTTGGTTTACAAGATGGTGACGCCGTTGAAGCTGCGGCCGCCCAGATCGCACAGAACGCACGCGCACATCTCCCTGAAGGCACGTCCTTTGGCCTCTGGGTCGAGCGCATGATGCCGCTGGTGGCCGAATTGATCATCGGGGTGCGACGCAGCCCTGATTTCGGCGCCGTGGTGCTGGTCGGACTCGGTGGCATTTATGCCGAATTTCTGCACGACACCATCGTGCGTGCCGCCCCGGTCACGCCCGACGATGCACGCGCCATGCTCGCTGAACTCAAAGCCTGGCCACTGCTCACCGGGGCACGCAATCAGCCCGCAGCCGATGTCGATGCGGCCGCCGAAGCCATCGCACGCCTGAGTGAGCTCGCAGTAACGCTTGACGGCACGCTGGCTGAAATGGAAATCAACCCGCTGGGCCTCGGCAGATCTGGCGCACTGGCGCTCGACGCGCTGATCGTGCCAGCGCAATGGAATGTGCAACAGGAAACAGGAGAGCACTGATGTGCTCTGCAATTTTTACGCCAGCCCGGCACAAACCATCGCGCCGCGACTGAACCCGGATATCGGCAACACGCTTTACCAACAGGAGAGGAAGTCATGAACACTTGCAAGCTTCGCATCATCGGCAGCAAATCTCTGCGCCTGATTGCACTGAGCGCATGCGCCCTGCTCGTCACGAGTCAGGCATGGGGACAGGCCTATCCAAGTCGCTCCATCCGCTTTGTCTCCCCTTACCCGCCTGGTGGCGGCACTGACATCTTCGCGCGCGCCCTCGCCCAGAAAATGGCGGCCAGCATGGGGGTTTCGGTGATCGTCGAGAATCGGCCGGGTGCCGGCGGCACCATCGGTACCGACATGGTGGTCAACGCCCCCGCCGACGGCTATACCATCCTGCTCGGTTCGCCCAGCCCGCTGACGGTGGCGCCCAGCCTTTACAAGAAACTGCCCTACGACCCGCAACGCGACCTGATTCCGATCACGCTGGCGGCGACCGTGCCCAATATTCTCGTCGTCCATCCCTCCGTTCCGGCCACCACCGTCAAGGAACTGATCGCGTATGCCAAGGCGAATCCGGACAAGCTCAACTTCGCTTCCTCGGGCAATGGCGGTTCGGGCCACCTCGGCGGCGAAATGTTCAACGTTCAGGCCGGCACGAAGATGCAGCACATCCCCTACAAGGGCAGCATCTCGGCGACCACCGCCCTGATCGCCGGTGAAGTGCAGGTTGCATTTGGCGACATGCTCAACACCTTGCCGCACGTCAAGAGCGGACGCCTGCGCGCTCTGGCCGTCACCACCGCGCGGCGTTCGCCAGCCATGCCTGACCTGCCGTCGATCGCCGAAGCCGCCGTTTCGACGTACGATGCCGGCACCTGGTACGGCGTGCTGGTGGCCGCAAAAACACCGCCGGAGATCGTCACACGCATCACCGCTGAGGTCATCAAGGCGCTCAATCAGGCCGACGTGCGCGCCACCTTCGCCAAAGAAGGTGGTGAACTGGTGGCCAGCACGCCCGAAAAATTTGCAGAACACATCCGCATGGAAACAGCCCGATGGGCAGGCGTGCTCAAGGAAGCCAACGTCAAGGTGGACTGAGCGCGGATCGATTGCCACAGTCCCTCCCGGGGCCAGTCCCGACGATTCCGAACACGGGATCGGCCCCCCGAGTGTCATCATCGTTGTCGCGTCAGATGATTTTCTCAATGATGCGGGAAGCGGCGCGGCGGCGGCAGCGCCCGCCAGCATCGACAGCACCAACGCAGCCAATGTGCTGCCCGATCGTTTGCTCTGGCGGCTCATGGCCTCGGCGAGCACTACTCAGGCGCGTCAACGCGGACCTGCGGCAGCAAAAATAATTGGTCGAAGCAACGGCAGCAGTCGTGCCAACTCACGTCACCGGCTGGCGTCACGGCTTGGTTTGACACTCTACAGGCGCTCGGGCATAATAATTTGCACTCTATATACGATCACATCCGACGGGTGTAAGAACAAAACCAATCAGACAAAACACAAGATCGGGAGAGCAAGTGAGGATCTTATTCCGCAGCACCCTCGTCTGCGCCGCATTGCTGGCGCTGGCCACATTGTCCGCACATGCCCAGCAGTATCCGAACCGACCAGTGCGCATTCTGGTTGGTTACGCGCCGGGCGGATCGACCGACACCGCCGCGCGCATCATCGGCGCGAAGCTCCAGGCCACGCTTGGTCAGGCCTTTGTGGTCGAGAACATTCCCGGCGCCAATGCCATCCTCGCGCATCAGCGCGCCGCGAAGGCTGCGCCCGATGGCTACACGCTGATCATCAGCAGCTCGGCCGACACGGTCAACGCAACGCTCAACGCCAGCAAGACCGGCTACAACTACCTGGCCGCCTTCCAGCCGATCGCGCGGCTCACGCAGTCGTCGTTTTTTGTCGTCGTCAGCGCCGCGTCGCCGATCCGCTCGGTTGCCGAACTGTTCGATTACGCGCGCAAGAACGACAACGTCTCGTACGGATCATCAGGGCTGGGCACACCTTCACACCTGGGAGTCGAGTTGATGTTCCAGTCGCAAGGCCTCAAGGCGCTGCATGTGCCGTATTCCGGCGCAGGACCAACCACCATGGCGGTGCTGGGCAACACGGTCACGCTGGCGTTTGCGAACACGGCCACCGGCATCGCGCTGGTTGAAGGCGGCAAGGTGCGCGCCATCGCGCAAAGCGGCAAGGTGCGTTCGCCGCTCGCTCCCAACGTGCCCACCGTGGCCGAAGCGGGCGTGCCGAATTTTGACGTTGTCAGCTGGGCCGGCATTGACGGGCCGGCCGGCATGCCGGCCAACATCGTCAAGCTGCTTGCCGACGCATCGCTGGCGGCGCTGAAGAGTCCCGACACCATCGCCACGCTGGCCAAGGCCGGCACCGAGCCCTATCCGCTGGATACCGCCGAGTACACCAGCTTCCTGAAGAATGAGATCGCACAGTGGGCCAAGGTGCTGCGCACGGCCAACGTCAAGCCCGAGTAAAAGGGCGCGCGGCCACGCCAATCAACCAGGAGCGCGGAACTGAAACTCTGGTACCAAAGCATGACCCGCCCCGGCGCATGGGGCGGCTACAACAAATTCCTGCGCGACTATCTCGATCGCATCGCAGAACCCGGCACGACCATCACGATCGGCGGCATCACCAAGGTCGGCGGCATCGCCGACCAGTACCGCTATCTCGAGCACATCGAAGCGCTCGAGGTCATGGAAAATGTCCAGACGGCGGTGCACCAGGGCTACGATGCTTTCCTGATCGGCAATATCGCCGACCCGGGCATACAGGCCTGCAAAGAAATCGCCGAGTTTCCGGTGCTGGGCCTGTGCGAGACCTGCTGCCATGTCGCCTGCACGATGGGCGCCAATTTCGCCTTTGTCACCCTCAACGACAAGTTCGGCTCGCGTGTGGTCGAGAACGTTCGGCGCTACGGCCTGGAGAGCCGCTTTGCCGGCGCACGGTCGATGCGTGTCGAGCGCATGCGCAGTCTTGCCGATGGGTATGACAACCCGGTGGCACGCGCCGAGATCATCGATGCCTTTCTGGCCGCTGCGAACCAGTTGGTCGACGATGGCGCCGAGGTCGTGATCGCCGCCGGCGGTGTTGCCATGGCCCTGCTCGAAATGGAGGGCGTGCGCGAAGTGCGCAAGGGTGTGCCCATCCTCAACGGCGTCGCGGCGCTGGTGAAAATGGGCGAGGCGGCCGTCAGGATCGCCGCCTTGAGCGGCGGCGCCTACACCAGCAAACGCCTCAATTACGCGCCTCCCGGCGCCGACCAGATCGACGAGATCCGCAGCTTCTACGGCGACGTCTACCCTACAGTAAAAAAATGAACACGAGTGGGCGCGACCAAGGCCCGGAAAGAACAGCCATGGCAGACATCAATCAGACATTCGACGTGGTGGTCGCCGGTTGCGGCATCGGCGGATTGTCCGCGGCACTCAGCGCCGCAGAGAGCGGTGCCAGCGTCGCGGTACTTGAACGCGCAACTTTCGAAGAGCGCGGCGGCAACACACGCTACACCGAGGCCTATCTGCGCATGAAAAGCGAGACCGAGGTCACCGACGATTTCGAGACCCATCTGGTCGACAACGGCGGCGGCTATCTCGATCCTCTGCTGATGGATTCGACCAAGGACCCGTATGCGGACTGGCCGACCATCGTCAAGGCGCTGTCCTTCGCCGATCCCGAAGTGGTTTCGGCGTTTGCCGCAAATTGCGGCGAAACGGTGCAGTGGATCAAGAGTTGCGGTGTGCGTTTCGATTTCCTGCCGACCCAGTTTCTGACCAAGTCACAGCCGCGCCTGTTGCCCGTCGGCGGCGGCCACGCGATGCTCGAAGCGCTGGCCGCGCGCGCTGAGTCGGCAGGCGTGCAATTTTTCTACCGCACTACCGCACAGTCACTGTTGCAGGACGACAGCGGCGCGGTTGTCGGCGTGCGCGCCACAGCGGCCAACCATCAGCCCGTCGAGATCCGCGGCCGCTCGGTAATCCTCGCCACCGGCGGCTTCGAGGGCAACTGGGAAATGCTGGCGCAGTACATGGGTCCGCGCGCGCTCAACCTGCGGCCGGTGGCACGCGGCGGCTACTTCAACAAGGGCGAAGGCATACGCATGGCGCTTGCCGTCGGCGCCGCACCCTGCGGCAACTTCGGCAGCTTCCACGCTGAGCCGATCGACCCGCGCTCGGGAGTGGCCGAAGCTTCGGTGTTTGTGTTCCCCTACGGCGTACTGGTCAACAATCGCGGCGACCGCTTCCTCGATGAGGCGCCAGGCACGGTCGATGCGGTCTACGACACCATCACCAAAAACATCTGGAACCAGCCCGAAGGGATCGCCTACGCGATCCTCGATCAGGGTCTGGCCGATGTACCCAACTACCGCGTCGCGCTGCGTACCGACCAGCCGCCGATCACCGCCGCAAGCATCGCCGAACTGGCGCAAAAACTCGGCCTGCCGGCACAGCGCCTCGAAGCCAGCATCGATGCCTACAACCGCGCCTGCCCAACGGACGCTAGCTTCAAGCCGCTCGAACTCGACAGCCTGGCCACGCACGGACTCGAGCCGCCCAAGACCAACTGGGCACGGCCGCTCGACAAGCCGCCCTATCAGGCCTGGCCAATCATCGCGGCCTGCGTGTTGACCTACGGTGGCGTCAAGATCGACGCCAACGCGCGCGTGCTCGATACCGACGGCGACGTTATCACCGGCCTGTACGCGGCCGGGGAAGTGGTCGGCCTCTACTACAAGGTCTACACCGGGGCGACCTCGGTGTTGAAGGGCGCGGTGTTCGGCCGGCTAGCCGGACGGCACGCAGCGCAGCGCCAACGTGAGTAAGCCCGCCACGCGCGTCGCCGTCGTTACCGGCGCGACCGGCAGCATCGGCAGCGCCGTGTGCCGCGCGCTTGCCGCCGAGGGCGTTGCACTGGTGATGGCCGACGCAAGGCTGCCGCAAGCGCTCGCCACCGAACTCGAGAACGGCGGTGCAGCCACCCTCGCCGTCGCTTGTGACGTGCGACTGCGCAGCGAGATCAATGCAATGGTAGATCAGGCCCTGACTCGCTTCGGCCGCATCGACATCCTGGTCAATGTCGCCGGCGTGGTTTCGACCGGCAGCGCCGAGACCCTGATCGAAGCCGAATGGGACCGCGTGCTCGACATCAACCTGAGCGGCACATTCCGCTGTTGCCAGGCGGTCATCCCGACGATGCGCGCGCAAGGGCATGGCCGCATCGTCAACATCGGTTCGGTGCTGGGCAAGAACGGCGGCAACGCCCGGCCGTGGATCGACCGTGGCGAACAGGACAAGGCCGGCAACGTCGCCTATGGCGTCACCAAGGCGGGCGTGCATACCCTGACGCTCTATCT
This sequence comes from Burkholderiales bacterium, assembly GCA_947475815.1. Lineage (GTDB taxonomy): Bacteria > Pseudomonadota > Gammaproteobacteria > Burkholderiales > Burkholderiaceae_D > CANJOT01. The sequence continues at coordinate 9,560 of CANJOT010000029.1, forward strand.
GGCGCGTGAACTGGCCGCCGACGGCATCACCGTCAACGCGGTCGCGCCTGGACCCATCGCCTCGGACATGACGAGCACGTTTCCCGAGCAACTACGGGCGCTCATCCCGGTGGGCCGCATGGGCCGCGCCGAGGACGTCGCCGACGCAATCGTCTTTCTGTGCTCGCTGAAGTCGTCCTTCATCACCGGCGAGATCCTCGACGTCAACGGCGGGCTGTTCGGCGACTGAGTTTCTACTGCGCGCTAAGGATGATCAGCGCGTCGACCGCCACCGCGCCTTCACCCGGCGCGCCGACGATGACCGGATTGACATCAAGCTCGTCGATGATCGCACCGGCATCCTCGAGAAAACTTGCGATGCCAGCGGCCGTCTCGATCAGGGCATCGAGGTCGACCCGCCCGGCCTGCTCACCCTGCAACTCGGGCAAACGTACCAGCAGGCGACGCAGTTCGGCGCGCGTCACCGGCAAGGTGCAGAACACCGTGTCCTTGCGCGATTCGACGTTGGCGCCGCCGCCGCCGATGGCCAGCGCCAGCCCGAGCTCGGGATCGCGCACCGCGCCGACCAGGAACTCGGTGCCGCGCCCGGCCATTTTCTGCACCAGCACACGGACGTCGGCAATCGCCGCTTCGCCCAGGCGCGCGTACGCTGCACGCACACTGGCCGCATCATTGATACCGAGCAATACGCCCTTGCCGACATGCCGATGCAGCATGTTCGGCGACAGGATTTTCATCGCCACCGGATAGCCGATGCGATCAGCCGCGGCCACCGCAGCCTCGACCGAATCGACCGCACACTCGGCCGGGGCGGCGACGCCGTAACCGGCGAGCGCGGCTTTGCCGGCGTCTTCGAGCACGGCACGCGCGGCATTGGCTCCGGCTGCCCGCAGGCGGGCCTGCACGGCCTGTGCACGCACTGCATCGCGCGCGCCTTCCCGCTCGTCAGCCGGTTCAATCGGGGTGTATTCGAGCCAGGTCTTGATGGCCTGGATGCCGGTGTCCGGATTGCCGAACACCAACATGTTTGCATCGTGCAACAATTGATGCGCGGCGCTTCCCGGATTGTCATAACTGAGGATCACCACCGGCTTGCTCAGGTTGGCAGTGGCGCTGATGATGGCAGGGATGATGGCCTTGGTGCGCTCGCGCTGGGTAGCGGTCTCGAGAATGATCATCGCGCCGATACCCGGTTCTTCACTCAGGGCACGCAAAGCGCGCGGCAATTCGGTACCGTCGCCGCTCAGGTATACGCCGCCGGTGTCGAACGGATTGTTGGGCGTGACCGTGACCAGCGCCTCGCGCATGATCTGCTGTGTCGCGGCCGACGGCACTGGCGCGACCAGGCCGGCACGCGCGAACATGTCGGCCAGCATCACCGTCAAACCACCGCCCTGCCCCATGCCACCCACAGTCTTGCCGCGCGCCACGCCGTGTTTGGCAAACAGCGCCGCAGTGGTCAGGGCGTGGTCAATCGATACCGCTTCGATCACACCGAACTGCGCGGCGATGCCACGCCAGATCGCGTTGTCGCCGGTCAGCTTGCCGGTATGCGAAGCCGCGGCGCGACTGCCCGCGCTGGTCGCACCGCCCTTGATGAAGATCACCGGCTTGCCGCGCGCGTTACAGGCGGCGATGCCGCGCCGCAAGTCGTCGAGGTCACGCACGCCTTCCATGTAGCACACGACGATGCGCGCTTCGTCACGCTCGGCCATATAGGCCAGCACCTCGCCAAAGCTGACGTCCATCTCGTTGCCGATGGCGACCTTGTAGCAAAAGCCTAGGCCCAGCGAAATGCCGCGCGCAAGCAGGGCCGAGGAAATGCCGCCGCTCTTGGAGACGATCGCCACCGGACCCGCCGGTACGACGCCGGGCATGTTGCCGGTAGCGGTGCTCACCGTCTGGGTGACAAAGCTCGACACGCCGATGGTGTTGGGGCCGATGACACGCGTGGCCGATGCGCCCTTGTGGGCCGCGTCGAGCGCGGCCTGCAGGGCAATCCCTTCCTCTTCGTGCGTTTCGGCAAAACCGGTGGCGACGATGGTCACGGCCGGCACACCGAGGCGCACGCACTCTTCGAGCAGCGGTGCCGCAAGTTGCCGGCGCACGCAGATGATGCACAGGTCGGGCCGCTCGGGCATGTCCGACAGCGACGGCACGCAGGGAATACCGTTGACCTCGCTGTGGCGCGGATGAATCGCGGTGATCTTTGCGGTCGCGCCGAAATTGCGCAGGTTCCACAACACCGTGTCGCCAAAGCCGGCGTTGCTGCCGGATGCGCCGACCACGGCAATACTCTTGGGTTTGAAAAACGGGTCCAGCGTTGCCTTGGTCATGCGTGCTTCTTTCGATGTGTGGTCAGTCGACGAGTTCAAAAAAAGGCAGCTTCATGTCGTCGCCGGCCGGTTTGCAGACCAGGCTCACCCGCGCGTCCATCGGCGTCTTTTCGCCCTTGTCGGAAATGATGCGCGTCACCATGCGGATGCCCTCGTCGAGACGCACCATGCCGAGGATGTAGGGTGTCTCGGCCTGCCACGCCGGGTTCATGCCGCGGTAGACGATGGTGTAGGTCTCGAGCACACCCTTGCCCGAGGACGGCTTCCAGGTGAAATGGGTCTTGCCGCAGACCACACAATGGGTGCGCGGGAACCAATTGAGCTTGCCGCAGGAATCGCAGTACTGCAGCATGAACTTATCCTGCTTGAGTCCATCCCAGAAGGGCACGCTCTCGGCCCGCGGCACCGGAATTGGCAGCTTGTATTCGCTCATGGCTTCGGTCATGGCATGCCCCTCTTGAGTATGGTTGCCGGGAACGCGCCCTTGTTGGCGCCGTAGCCCTGGAAGATGGTCGTCTCGGCGCCCTGCACCTGGCGTGCGCCGGCCTCGCCGCGCAACTGGCGGCACGCCTCAATGAAATGGAAAGTACCGCCGGGTACACCAGGATGGCAGTAGGACAGCATGCCGCCGTGGGTATTTAGCGGCGTCGCGCCGCCTGGCCCGAGCCGGCCGTCGCGACAGAAGGCCGCGCCCTCGCCCGGCTTGCACAGGCCGAGCGCTTCCATGTACAGCCATGGCATGAACGAGAACGGGTCGTAGCAGAAGTTGACATCGAAATCGGTCGGCTTGAGACCCGTCTTTTCGAGGGCACGCTTGCAGGCCAGCGCCGAGCCCTCGCGGATCGAATACAAGGAATCGAGTTGCCCGAGGTCGTCGGTGACGATGCTGGTGCCCGAGCCATAGACGATCTCCGAGGCAAGAATCGTCACCGCCTTGTCGCCATACTCGCGCGCACGATCGACGCTGGTGACCACCATCGCCGCCGCGCCGTCCGATACCAGCGAGCAGTTCAGGCGCCGCAGCGGACTGGCGATCATCGGCGAGTTGAGCACGTCGTCCATCGTGATCTTGATCTTGTGCATCTGCGCCTTGGGATTCAGGTTGGCCCAGGCACGCGCCGACAGCGATGGCCATGCGAGATCTTCCTCGGTGACGCCGTAGTCGGACATGTACTTGTGCGCAAACATCGCGAAGGTCGCGGCCACCATGGTGCCGAAGGGCGCCTCGAATTCCTTGTCGCGGCGCTCGGCCTTCTTGGTCAGCGAGGTGTCGCGCCCGGCCGAGCCTTCGCTCTCGCCGCCCGAAACAACGACGTAGTCACACACGCCCGAGCGGATCGCCATCATGGCTTCGCGCAAGCCACCGCCGCTCGCTGCCACCGAGCCATGCTTGCTGGTCTGGATCCACTGCATCTTCGCGCTGTGAAAGCCGACGTACTGGGCCAGGCTCAAGGCGTGGCGTGTGCGCGGTTCGGCATAGGTGTCGATGGTCACGAGGCCGTCGACGGTCATCTTATCGATGCCTGCGTCCTCGATGGCCGCATGGATGGCCTCGGAATACAGCGAATGCGAACTGCGGCCCAGCGACTTGCCGATGTCCGATTCGCCGATGCCAATGATGGCCACGCCGGTCGAATAGTCGTTACGAGACATTGTTGTACTCCACGGTCGAAAAAGGATGCTTCACCACGACTGCTCGCCGACCGGAAATCCCTCATGGGTGGCGGCGTGATGCAGGACCGCATCGGCGCACAGGCGCGGGAAGGCGAGATAGATCATGAAACACGCCGTGTCGATATGCACGACGCTGAGCTTTTTGACGTTGGCGCGCAAAAGCTCGACCTGCTCCTCGCGCGAATTCGAGTAGACCCCGAGCACCGGCGCGGTGATGCCGGCCAGAAATCGCGTCTGGTCATACTGCTGGCACAACTGCGTGAAGCGCGCCAGAGTCGGGCCATCGGTCTGGCCCATGCCCTCGCTGTACCAGTCGAGAAAACCCTGGGGCACCGAGGTCGGAAAACGCGACAGGGAGTTGGTCTGTTCGGCCCATTTTTTGGCGCCGTACTTGGCGAGAAAATCGCCCCACGACGCCTCACCAAGCGCGAAGGTATTGTGCAACTTGGGCAACAGGATCACCGGCGCCGACAACAGGTTGAGCGTGCGGATACGATCGGGATATTGCGAGGCAACCTGCATGCCGAGCGTGCCGCCGAAGGCCTCGCCGACAAAATGCGCGCTGGCAATGCCGGCGTGATCGAGCACACGCACCACGTCATTGGCGAGGTCGTCGAGCGCAAAACCCTGCTCGATCGCAAAACCCTCGCGCGACTTGCCGAAGCCACGCATGTCCAGGCGCAGCACACGGAAATGGCCGGCCAGCATCGGCACCCATTTATACCAAAAGCTGGTGTTGCGGCCGAAGCCGTGCTGCAGCACGATCCAGGGCGCGTCTCTCCACGAGTCGGTGAAATCATCGACGACGTAATGCAGCTTGATGCCGTTTGATGAGGTAGCGTAAGGCATGTCGTGTTCTTCCGTTTTTAGTTGATGACCCGCGTCGGTTTACCTTGCAGGTAGGCCGACGCGTTGGCGACACAATCGCCAAGGTATACCGCATAACTCTCGCGGGTCACATAGCCGATGTGCGGTGTCGCGACGACGTTGGGCAAGTGGCGATAAGGATGTGCGGCGGGCAAGGGTTCTTCCTCGAATACATCGACGCCGAGTCCGGCGATACGCTGCATGCGCACCGCATCCAGCAGCGCCTGCTGGTCGACCAGCGGCGCGCGCGAGGTGTTGACCAGGAAGGCCGTCGTCTTCATGCGCGCCAGGTCGGCCGCGCCGATCAGGCCGAAACTGCGCTCCGACAGCGGCATGTGGATGGTGATCGCGTCGGCAGTAGAGAACAGCTCTTCCTTGCTGACCGCAATCACACCCTGCGCCTGCGCGCGTTCGGCGGTCAGATTGGTGCTCCACGCGATGACCCGCATGCCAAAGGCGCGCGCGACTTGGGCCACCGGCCCGCCGAGCTTGCCCAGGCCAACGATGCCCAAGGTTTTTTCCCACAACGAATCGCCGATACCGAGTTGCCAGCCACCGTGCCGCACCGAGGCATGCTCGAGCGTTCCGCGCCGGAACAGCGACAGCAGTAACCACCAGGTCAACTCAACGGTAGGCGGCGGATAGGAACGTGTCTCGCACACCGTGATACCGAGTTCACGCGCGGCGGCAAGGTCCACCGTCGCGGTGTTACGCCCGCCGGTAGCAAGAATCAGTTTCAGACGCGGCAGCCGTTCGAGGATGGCACGCGTGAAGATGGTGCGCTCGCGCATCGGGCAGATGGCATCGAAGGGCGACAGACGCAACACCAGTTGATCGACATCGCGCACGTGGTCGGCAAAGGCCACCACCTCGCACTCGGAAGGAAGGCTCTTCCAGTCGGCGCTCGACAATGCAACCGACTGGTAATCGTCGAGGAGGGCAATGCGCATGGCTCTACCTTTTTAATCGAATGGAGCCGCGATCCGTCAAAATGACTTCATCGGAATCTTGGCGTTCTTCGCCGTGATGGCCCACTGCGCGATCTCCGACTTGAGGAAGGCGGCGGTTTCAGCAGTCGATCCGCCGACCGTCTCCATGCCGCCGGCGAGCAACTTCTCGCGGACATCGGGCGACTTCAGGGCTTTGACGACTTCGGCATTCAGGCGCTCGACCAGCGCAGTCGGCGTGGCGGCCGGCGCGAGCAAGGCATACCAACCGGACACCGCATAACCGGGAATGCCGGCCTCGGCGACCGTGGGCACATCAGGCAGAATGGACGAGCGGTGTGAGGCCGTCATGGCCAGCGCACGCAGCTTGCCGGCACGTACCTGTGGCAGTGCGATCGCGATCGGGCTGATCATGGCATCGACGTGACCACCAAGCAAAGCGGTCATGGCCGGGCCGCCGCCGCCGTAGGTGATGATCTGCATCTTGAACTTGCCCATCGATTGCATCAGCTCGCCGGCGAGATGCAGGCTGTCGCCGATGCCCGCGCCACCGTAGTTGAGCTTGCCCTGCTGCGCAACCGCGAGGTTGATGAAGTCCTTGAGGGTCTTGCCCGGCTGCGACGCACCGACGACCAGCATGTAGCTGCTTTCGGCCAGCACCGTGATCGGCGCAAAATCGTCGACAATGTTGTAGGGCAGTTTGGCGTAGAGGGTCGGATGAATGGTCGCGCTCGGACTGATCATCACCACCGTGTAGCCGTCGGGCGCCGAGCGCGCGGCAATCTGGGTGCCGATGATGCTGTCGGCGCCGGGACGCGAATCAACGAAGACGCTGACACCAAGATTTTCGGAGAGCTTCTGGGTAACGAGGCGCGCGAGCAGGTCGGTCGGACCGCCAGGCGCAAAACCGAGAACAAAACGGATCGGACGCGACGGATAGGTCTGCGCCTCGGCCGGCGCAAGCAAGGCGCCCTGCAGCGCAAGCGCGCTTGCGATCGCCAGTGCCCAACGAGAAAAACAGCCCGTTATGGTTCCGCTCATCTTGCCTCTTCTCCCCATCATTGTTTTGGCTTGGACCGCACTGCGTTGCCATAGCCGCGCACTTTTGCAGCACCCTGAGAACACCCTTTTGTAGGGCGATTAATTATAGCAGATCGATCTGCGCGTCGATCCGCGCCCCGACCCCGTTTCAGGCCGTGAGAGCACGCACGATCGCCGTCGCATCGGCCAGGTCGGGAAGGTCGAGCACCATGTCCTTGGCCGCTTCGATGCGCTCGCGCGGCAACGGCCCCGGACCGTACTGCATGCAGTCGCGGTAACGATCTACCACCTCGGCGGTTGACAGCGGATTCTCGAAATGGCCCTTGGGTGCGGTCACCATCGCGGTGCGCAAGGTGCTGCCGTCCTTGAGAAGGATCTCGACATGCACACCGTCCCGTCCAGGCTGCAGGTCGATATCAACGCGCGGCGCGAGCGCCACATAACGCGCGTCGCCCAGCGCCGCGCTGGTGAAATGGGACAGCGAGACACGCTTGTCGACCAGCGCACAGGCCACCGCCCACGGAATGCTGAACTGGCAGTCGACATCACACTGCGGATGCTTGCGCAATTCGATCGGCACCGAGCAGATTTTCATGCGCGGATTACCGAACACCATCACCGACTCGACCTCGGCCGCATCGGGCATGTCCTTGCCCAGGCCGAGCACCGCATCGAGCACCGAATGAATCACCGCGCAACACGGATAGGCCTTGAAGCCGAGGTCAGCCCCGGTGAAAAAGCTGCCCAGGTCACGCGACAGCCAGTCGAGGTTGTAGGGAATGTCGCGATAGAACAGCGGATAGATGCCGAACTCGCCGGTAAGAAATTTGTGCACGCCGGTGACCCCGAGGTTCGCAAGCTGCGTGGCGGTGATGCCGTTGCGCACACCAAAGCCCATCATCATGCGCACCCCAAGCACCCCTTCGCGATGCCCCTGGTAGTTGCCGGTGGTCTGCGCGTAGGCCAGTCCCATCGCATTCATCGCCTGGTCGTGCGGCAAGCCTTGAAGGCGAATCGAGGCCATCGCCGCGCCGAGCGAAGAAAAGGTATAGGTCGAATTCCAGCCAGTAGTAATCGAGCCGAGCGCGGCACGCACCATGCGGCCCTGGATGTCGGTGGCGAGCGCCACGGCCATCAACAGATCGCGTCCGCTCACCGTGCCGCCGCCGGATACGACACGCTCGGCCACGGCGATCGCTGCCGGCACCACGGCCGTGCCGATGGCGTAGGCGTGCGCATGGTCGAGCCACAGCTTGTCTTCGTATTCGAGCGCCTTGGCAAACACGCCGTTGGCAAAACCCGCCAGGCTCGCCGGCACACGATCGCCGTGGCCCCAAACGGTCGATTCGCCCCGGCCGCCATTCTGGCGTACGAAGGCCAGCACTTCATCGGCTCCGTTCGCCGCCGAGCCGGCGATGCTGGTGCCCAGCGCCCAGAGAATTTCGCGTTGTGCGCTTTCGACGGCGGCGGCGGGCAGTTGTTCGAAGCGCGCTTCGCGCAGGTGGGTGACGAGTTGTTCTTCGATGCTCATGAGGTTTCCCGGTACGCGCATGCCGGCCATGCCGTCGACCGGTTTCTGCCATTAGTGCAAAATGTGGCAATTATCATACCACCCAACAAACAGCCCATGCTCATCGGTATCGTCTCGGACATCCACTGCAACACCACTGGACTCGCCAGCGCGATCGCGTTGATGGCTCACGCCGACCGGCTGGTATGCCTGGGCGACTGTATCTACGACTACCGCTTTTCGAACGAGGTCGTGGCGCTGTTGCGCGACCACAATGTCGAAACCATCCAGGGCAACCACGAACAGTCTTTTTTCATGCCCCACGGGGTGCGCGCACGCGCGGCGACATGGATCGACCCGGGCCACATGGAATGGCTGGCGACACGCCCCGATCAACTGGTCATCGAACACGCGGGCACGACCGTGCTGGCCGTGCACTCCACGCCGTGGTCGCCGCCCGGCACCTACGTCTACGAACATACGCCCGAGTTAAGTCGTTTTGCCGATGCCAGGGCCGACATCGTGCTCTACGGTCATACCCACAAACAGTTGGTCAAGCGTGTGGGCAATGTGCTTGTGGTCAACCCGGGTTCGGCCGGCGAGGCACGCGACCATAACAACGGCATGCGCCTCAGTTGCGCAGTGCTCGACGTCGCGCGCGGCGAGGTCGAGATCATCGACTACTGAAGCACCTCAGGGTTGGCCACGGCACGCACATCGATGTTGCGACCGGCGAGTATGGTCAGCACATTTTGTGCGGCGATCGGGTGCATGCGTGCGATCGACTGCAGGATGCTACCGCCGACGTGTGGTGAGAGCACGGTGGAAAGGGGCATGAACGATTCAATACCAATCGCCAAGAATCCCTCAAATAATCAAAATTTTCTTATCACGATCAGTGAGTTATCTCCCAGCCTCAAATCTTTCCGAAACAGGTTAATGAACTCATAGTTATAATTTTTAGACGTAAAAAATTCCGCGAATGAAACAAGGCTACTGGGGATGACATCCTCAATAATGTAAACCCCGCCATCTCTCAATTTATGAATGGAATTGACAAAAAGTGACACGCCAGCCTCGAAGGTATGTAAGCCGTCGTCAATCATTAGATCAAATTGAATATCGCCAATGTCGGCCCAAAGCTTTGCGATCGACTCAGAAGAGGTTTGATCGCAGTGGAATGTACTGATCCGACTTTCATTAAACAAGGCATCCTTATCAATATCGGCGCCATATACTTGCGCAAACGGAAAATAATCTCGCCACACTCTCAAGGAGGCGCCAGGCTTTCCAGAGGCCGTCATGTTCGAGGAAATGCTTGGATTTTTAGATCCTAGCCCGCACTCAAAAACAGTCTTCACAAATGTACGGAACGGTCCAAACTGACGCTCCAGAAAGTCTGCATAGGTATGGGACGGCCAAGAATAGGGATGCCCTGTCTTTTGTATTTCGCCTTTGTCGGAACCGTACTTGTCGCAGAGTTCATTCAAAAGACTAGCGCCCTTTCTTTTATAAAAAACTGAGTAATGATTATCAAAGTTTTCATAGAGAAATTCATCAATTCGAACGGGAAGGATCAGGCTCCCCTTCGAGTATTTAATTTTTTCGTTCATGGGACTCGACTGGTTTTTTTAGAAATGGCGGAGATGCTAGGAACGCTACCCCGCATTATAAAATAATCTGGATGTCCAAATGCGCCAACAGAGAGGTGGCTCGCTTGTTGAAGACAGGATCTGTCGATTCTGAGTGGGCCAGGCCACCAAGGCCATCAAGGACGCGAAGATCGGGTGGCGGTGAACATGGCCGCGCACCAGGTCGCGCCGTAATTTAGCGCTCGAGAAGTGGCGCCTGTTCGAGCACACCGATGCGCCGCATGACACGCCGGTACTCATGCTCGGCGAAGGGCGTCGATCGGTGGCTGGTCTGGGCGTTGTCCCAGATGATCAGGTCATCCACCTGCCACGCGTACGAATGAACGAAGCGCGGCTGGCCGATGTAGGCCAGCAATTGCTGCACGAGCTGGCGTCCGGGTTCTTCCGGCATACCCAGCGCATGGGAGGCGAACATGCCGAGGTACAGGGCCTGCCGCCCGGTGCGCGGGTTCGTGCGCACCAGCGGCTGCGGCACCGGCGGGAACAGCTGACGCTCTTCGTCGGTGAGCTTTACGCCGACGGCCGCACGCCCTTGCTCGCGGCTGTGGGCGACGACGAGGGTGCGCAAGGCTTCTTTCCTGGAGTCGGGCAAGGCGTCCCATGCGGCGCGCATGTCGATGAATTCCGTGTTGCCGCCGGTTGGGGGCACTTCCTTGCCGGCGAGTAAGGTGAACCGGTCCGGCACCTGTCTCCAGGAATTGTCCGAATGCCACAGGCGGCTGGCCATGATCCCTTCATCGGCAAGCTCGCTGGCGTGTTTGAGCGATCCATCGGCATCCTCATTGGTCAGCGAGATGATGCGCGGATCGCCGCCCGGCACGAGCGCGGCCTTGCGCTTGAAATAGGACGTCGGCGTTCCAAAATTCGCGGCAAAGCCGAGCTGCTGTCCGTCGTCGATCGCCTGCCCGGGAAACGACAGCAGCACGTATTCGTCAGCCGCCGCCAGCAGGTCCGCCTGCTGCCGATCGGTCAATGGCTGGCGCAGGTCGATTGCGCGCACCGTGGCGCCAAAGCCGCGGTCCATGGGAGTGATGACCATGGAATCTCCTAGCAGGACAGACAGCAAGCCGAGGGCGCAGAACGGCCCTCGTGCCGCAATTTGGAGATCAAGACGGGAGCTTGTAGCCGGAGCGAATAGCGTCCGCTTTGTAGGCCTGCGCATCCTGCTTGATGAACTTCTCGAAGTCCACCAGGCTGCCCCCCCAGGGCTCGCCGCCGGCCGACCGCATCCTCGACTTGATCTCGGGATCCGCCAGCACCTTGGCCATGGCCGCGGCGAGCTTCTGGTAGATCGCCTTGGGGACTTTCCCGGGGACGGCCACGGCATACCAGATGTTGATGGACATCGCGGGCAGCCCTTCTTCCTTGAACGTCGGAACGTCGGGCAATGCCTCCAGGCGCTTGTCGGCGCCGACGCCGATGATCCTGATCTGGCCGCCCTTGTGCAACGGGATGCTGGTCGGCGCACCATCGAAAAAGGTCTGGATGTGTCCACCCGTCACCGCCGTCAGGGCCTGCGCTGCGCCGGGGTAGTTGATGTAGACCATGTTCAGGCCGGTCAGGTACTTGAAACGCTCGGCCACCAGCGTGGTCTGCCCGCCGATCTGACCGATGTTGAGCGTTCCCGGATTGGCCTTGCCATAGGCGATTAATTCGGCGATGGTCTTCACCGGCAAGGCGGGCGAGATGTCCAGCACGACCGGCACGGTTCCCATGGGCCCGATCGGCCGGAAGTCGTCGAGCGTATAGCCGGTGGGGATGGAGGTGATGAACGGCAGCGCGGCCGTTGTGCTGTTGGCCATCAGCAGCGTGTAGCCATCGGCCGGCGCGGCCAAGGCCGCGCGCGTGCCGATCAGCGTGTTGGCGCCCGGACGGTTGTCGATGACCACAGCCTGGCCAATGACTTCACCCAGTTTCTGGGCGACAACGCGAGCCAGCACGTCGGTGTTGCCACCCGGCGGATAAGGAACGACCAGCCGGATCGGCTTGTTCGGGAAGTTCGCCACTTGCGCTGGAGCAGTGGTCGTCGTCACGAGCAAGCCGATTGCTAGAGCCAACGCCAATGGGCTGAATTGCAACTTCTGGAACAGGTACATTTTTTGTCTCCTTGTTGTTCAATAGCCTGGCTCTTCGCCCATCAATACTTTGCTTGCGGCCTCCGGTGACAGCCCGATGACATTGAGACTCTGGCGAGGGAACATCGGCGTCGATGACTCGCCGAAAGCCGCCACGTGCCACATGATGCGCGACTGGTCTTCGGGCCAGCCCTCGCGATTGTGTACGCAAGCGCGGTTGTCCCACAGGACGAAGTCATCTGCCCGGAGCGGCACGGCGATGGAGCAGTCCACGCTTTCTGCGAAGGACCACAACTCTTCCAGCAGGGCGCGCGCCTCTTCGTCCGGCATCCCCAGTATCACGCTGTCCCTGCGCGTCGGCAGGTACAGGATCGCCTTGTCGCTACCAAAGTGGCGCCGCACCAGGGGATGGGCGAAGCCCAGTTCCCGGCGTTCGCGGGGCAGCGATGGTCCCTCCGCATGAACCTTCACTTCGATCTGCTTGGGATAGAGGTGATGGATCGCACGCAGCCGCGCGATCCGATGTTTCGTTGCATCGGGCAGCGCCTCGTAGACGGCGATCATGTTCTTGAAGCCGGTTTTCGGCGCGGGCTCCGGTGTCTGGCGGCAGTAGAAAGCCACGTGGCTGACGGGCACCTCCCATGTCGCGTCGGTGTGCCAGATCTGCGCCGAAGAATTGCCGTCGCCGTGGGGTCGCCCGTCGGGCGCCAATCCATTGGAGATGACCTTGATCCACTCGCAGCCGGGTACATGGTGTGCGTCGTATCCCGCCCACTTGATGTTCGCCAGAGGGCCGAAACTTGAGGTCAAGTCCTGCTGCGCCTGGGGACTGAGTTTTTGCCCCGGCGCGTAGACCAGCAGCCGGGAATCGACGAGCGACTTCAGGTCCTTGAGAAATGAAGGATCGCGAATTGCGGATTCCAGATCAAAACCCGTCAGCTTGACGCCGAACCCGGGAGTGAGGGCCTCAACTTCGAATGTGCAGGACACGGCATGGCTCCGTTGGACAAAAGAGACGATGCATCAGTTTGTTTATTATTTTTTTACTATAGCACGGTTAGGAAACTCAACCGCATGAGCTCAGGTATGACACGGGAGGGGTGCATCCAAACGCCTTTGACCTGTGCAGCTTGAGCGGTCTCGGCTGTTGAAATGTGCAGGGGGCCGTGTCGAAACCGATTTTCCCTGTTGTTTCCGTACTGAAAACAAAAAAGGCCCGAGAAAATTTCTCAGGCCTTCTGTTTTCCTGCCATTCTGTTTTCCTACCATATTCTGGTAGGCGCGATTGGACTCGAACCAACGACCCCCACCATGTCAAGGTGGTGCTCTAACCAGCTGAGCTACGCGCCTGCAGTGCCGTGCGGATACATCAACATCCAGTCCCCACGGCAGCGAGCTACGCATTTTATACACAGTCGCGGTCCGTGTCCAGTTTGCCTCGCGATTCCCGTCTGACGTCATCAAACCGTCACGCTGACGACACAGCGCTGTCATGCAAAAACCGTTCAATGCGGGGCAAGCCCTCCACCACGACGCCGTCCATTGAACGCTCCAGAATCAGACCCGAACTTCCCTCCCCGCCAGTTGCGCACCATCTGGCTCTCTGACATTCACCTCGGCACGGCCGGCTGCAAGGCGGACTTCCTGCTCGATTTCCTGCGCCATCATGAGTCCGACACGCTGTATCTGGTCGGCGACATCATCGATGGCTGGCAGCTCAAAAAGGGCTGGACCTGGCATCAGTCGCACAACGACGTGGTGCAAAAAGTCCTGCGCAAGGCACGCAAGGGTACGCGCGTGATTTTCATACCGGGCAATCACGATGAATTTGCCCGCCAGTATGTGGGCCACTCCTTTGGCGGCATCGAGGTGGTGGAAGATGCCGTGCATACGCTGCTCGACGGCCGGCGCCTGTGGATCACGCATGGCGATCTGTTTGACGGGGTGATCCAGCACGCAAAGTGGCTGGCCTACCTCGGCGACAACCTCTACACCTTGATCCTGGCGCTCAACCACTCGTTTAACCGGGTGCGCGCGCGCTTCAACTTTCCCTATTGGTCGCTGTCGCAATACCTCAAGCACCGCGTCAAGAACGCGGTCGCTTTCATCGACCGCTTCGAACACGTGCTCACGCACGAGGCACGCCGGCGCGGCCACGACGGCGTGGTCTGCGGCCATATCCACAAGGCCGAAATCCGCACCATCGACGGCATTCTTTATTGCAACGACGGCGACTGGGTCGAAAGCCTGACCGCGCTGGTGGAAACCGCCGAGGGCGAGCTTGACATCGTGCACTGGGGCACGGTCTCGCACGCCAGCATGCAATCCGATTCTCCTGCCCTGCGGCTCAACGCTCCTTCTGAAAGCACACCATGAACATCATGATCGTCACCGACGCCTGGGAACCGCAGGTCAACGGCGTTGTGCGCACCCTCAAGTCGACCCGCCGCGAACTCGAACAAATGGGTCACAAGGTGGATCTTCTCACCCCTCTGGAATTCACCACACTGCCCTGCCCGACCTACCCGGAAATCCGCCTGTCGCTGTTTGCCGGCAAGCGCGTGGCGCGACGCATCCGTGAGTCGGGTTGCGACGCCCTGCACATTGCCACCGAAGGCCCGCTCGGGCTGGCGGCGCGCGCGTATGCGAAGCGCGCGGGCCTGCCTTTTACCACGGCCTACCACACGCGCTTTCCGGAGTATGTGCA
>CANJOT010000030.1 GCA_947475815.1 Burkholderiales bacterium
ATCTCGTGATAGGCGCGCATCCAGTCGCTTTCGCGGCAAAATTCCTCGACACGCTCGACCAGCACACGGCCGTACCAGGAACGATCGAAGATCACCGCATTGCCCTGCGCCGGCACATGCCGCCAGAAACGCCAAAGGTAGGGCTGGGCACGCTCTTCCTCGGTCGGCGCGGCGATCGGTACCACTTGGTAGAAACGGGCGTCCATGGCCACTGTAATACGGCGGATGGTGCTGCCCTTGCCGGCGGCATCCATGCCCTCGAACACCATGACCAGCGAGCGCTCGCGCATTTTTTTGTGGCGCGTCAGCTGATTGAAATCACCCTGCAGCTTTTCGAGCTTGCGTTCATACGTGCGGCTGTCGAGTTTGCGCGAATAATCGGACGAATTGAGCAGATTGCGCTGATCGACCGAAGGCTGGGCAAGCGGTTCGCGCAGAGGGACTGGCCGTCCCGCATCGGCCAGCCGGCGCTCCAGGCCATCGAGCAGAATGCCCCCGGCGGTGAGGGAGCGATAGGCATGGTCACTGCCCTCGATGACGTTCCATGGCGCCTCGCCGGTCGAGCTTTCACGCAGTGCGGTCTCGCTGATGCCGACGAATTCATCGTAATGTTTGAAGTGTTCCCAGTCCTGCGGCGTGACACGCCAGGCCGTCGACTTCTTTTTCGACAGGTCTTCCAGACGCTTTTTCTGGGCCGCCTTGGACAGATGGAACCAGAACTTGATGATCAGCGCACCCTCGGCCACCAGCATGCGCTCGTGATCGCGGATGCGCGAGAGGACCTGCTGGAAGCGTGCCTCATCCTGTGCGCCGAGCACGCGCTGCAGAATGGGCTCGGTGTACCACGAGCCGAACATGATGCCAATTTTTCCCTTGGGTGGCAGCACCTGCCAGAACCGCCACATCTCGGGATGTTTGCCTTCGATGTCGTTGGGCGGGCCAAAAGCGTGCGTCTGGATGTGGCGCGGGTCCATCCATTCGTTGAGCAGGTTGACGGTTTCGCCCTTGCCCGCGCCATCGACGCCATTGACGAGGATGATGACCGGAAAATCGGGCTTTTCCAGCAGTTTGTACTGGGCGTCGAGCAGAGCGCGGCGCAGTACCGGTACGGCTTTGGAAAACTCGGCTTTCTTGACGTGGTGGCCGATTTCGGCGGATTCGAACATGGTCGCACTCCCCTGGCTGAACTCAGAGCGCCGCACTCCCGCCGGCGTACTTTCAGGACAAACAGAACAGATGGTCGGCCCACAGTATGCACTGCGCGCACACCAACAGGCTTGATGCAGGTCAAACGACATGCGGGCAAATCGCCTGCCGGTCAATCCGGCAACAGTGCCCCATAACATTCGGCCCGCATATTTCCAATTTTGGCAGGCATCAGTATGATAAGTCGCGAAGACGGAAAATACCAATCTGGAGGCAGGCCATGAAACTTGCGCTACTTGCGGACGTGCATGCCAACATGCCGGCGCTCGAAGCCTGTCTGCAGCACGCGCGCGCGGCCGGCGCAAACCGCTATGCCGTTCTTGGTGATCTGGTTGGTTACGGGCCGCATCCGGTCGAAGTGGTCGATCGCATCCGCGAACTCGAAGATGAGGGTGCGCTGGTGCTGCGCGGCAATCACGACACCCTGGACGTCAATCCCGTCCTGACCGGCACCTCGTGGGCCGACATGACGGCCGCCTGGACCCATCGCCAGCTTGACGATGCCCAGCGCGAATGGCTGGCGCAGCGTCCGCTCACCGCCACGCTCGGCAATGTGTTTCTCGTGCATGCCACCGCCGACGCGCCGCAACGCTGGCTCTACGCGAGCGATGTCCAACTGGCCGAACGCAGCCTGCAGGCAGCCTCGGCCGATCCAGAGGTGCGTTATGTGTTCGGCGGCCATGTACACCATCAAAGCCTGTACTACCGCGGTGCCGGCCGTGGCCTGATGCGCTTCGTCCCACGGGCCGGCGTGGCCATTCCGGTGCCGCCGCACCGCCAGTGGCTCGCTACCGTCGGTTCGGCCGGCCAGCCACGCGATGGCGACCCGCGCGCCGGCTACGCGCTGCTCGATCAGGAGCGTCATCTACTGACCTTCCATCGGCTTGCCTACGATCACGATTCCGTGGCGGACGACATCGTCCGCGCCGGCCTGCCAGCCGTTCTGGCCAATCGCATCGAGACCGGCCAATGAACTCCTCGACGAACGCCTTCATGCACCGGCTCGTCGAAGGCGCCAAGCTCGACGGCTTCCTGATCGGCGCCTGCCTGCACGCCGGCTCGATGGCGCAGATTTATGCGGTCAGTTTTGCCGATGGCCATGACGCGCCGTTCCCGATGGTCATGAAGGTCCCGC
This sequence comes from Burkholderiales bacterium, assembly GCA_947475815.1. Lineage (GTDB taxonomy): Bacteria > Pseudomonadota > Gammaproteobacteria > Burkholderiales > Burkholderiaceae_D > CANJOT01. Next base: position 2,342 of record CANJOT010000030.1, read on the forward strand.
GCATGACCCAGGGCGATGGCGGTGAAACCATCGTCAGCTTCGAAGTCGAGCACCAGATGCTGCAGGTGCTGCATGGCCCGCATGTGCCGCGTTTTGTCGCCGCCGGCGATCTGTCACGCATTCCCTATCTGGTGATGGAACACATCAGCGGCATGACGCTCGAAACAATGATCGAATCGTACAGCGATGTGCGCGAGACGGTGCCGCTCGAAGCGATAGTCCGCACCGCAGAGATAATCGCCCAGGCCGTGCACAGCCTGCACCAGCAGAACGCCTGTCACCTCGACCTCAAACCCGCCAACGTCATGCTCGATCTGCACGGCCGCGCGGTGCTGCTTGACTTCGGTCTGTCCTGTCACGCCGACTATCCCGATCTGCTGGCCGAGGAAATGCGCAAGGCGGTAGGCTCGCCGGCGTGGATCGCGCCCGAGCAGGTGGTGGGCGTGCGTGGCGATCCGCGCAGCGACCTTTTTGCCATTGGTGTGATGCTCTATGAGATGGCAACCGGCGAACTGCCCTTCGGCGCGCCGCAGACCGCCAGCGGCATGCGCCAGCGACTCTGGATGGATCCGGCGCCGCCACGCACCCTGCGTGCCGATCTGCCCGAATGGCTGCAGGAAGTAATTCTGCGCTGCCTTGAAGCCCAGGCCGAGCAACGCTACCCGTCGGCAGCACATCTTGCGTTCGACCTGCGTCATCCGGAACAGGTCGTGGTGACCGAGCGCGGCCGCGCGATGCAACGCCGTGGCTTCTGGTCCCAGATCAAACGCTGGCTGCGCGCCGCCGGGCTGGAGTACCAGCCGAGCGCGCTGCCAACCCAGCAGATCGCACAAGTGCCCATCGTCATGGTCGCCGTGCCCAATCACGATGTCAGCGATGCCACCCTGTATGCCCTGCGTCAGGCGACCGCACGCTCGCTCGGCACGCGGCCCGGTGCGCGCCTCGCCGTGACCACCGTCATCAAGTCCGGAAATATCAGCAGCACCGACGCCAGGAACAGCGAGACCGCGCTGCATCGCCAGCATCTGAGCATGCTAAAAAAATGGGTGCAGGGCCTTGACCTTGCCAACCATCAGGCCTCGTTTCATGTGCTCGAAGCAGGCGACGTCGCTCAGGCCCTGCTGCGTTATGCCGCAGGCAACCAGGTCGATCTGATCATCATGGGCGCGGCCACCCACGGCCTGCAGGCGCAGCGTTTCATGGCCACTGTGCCCATCAAGGTGGCCATGTCGGCGCCCTGCACCATCATCCTGGTCAAGGAGCCGCTGCCCTTTGAACAACTGGGCCGCGAGCAAGCAGACAATCCGGCATTACTCAATAATACTGAACAGTAGCTAATTATATTTTATTTGTCGGGTGCGATTGGCGGACGTAGGATGAAGCGATGAACGACATGATTGAAGTGCGCAGGCAGCCCGACGGGCTGGTGTGGCTGACCATCAACCGGGCGGACAAACACAATGCGCTGGCGCGCGCCGTGCTCGAGGCTCTGGCGCTTGCCGTGGGCACCGAGGGCGCACAGGCGCAGACCCGCGTCATCATGCTGCGCGGTGCCGGCGAGCAGTACTTCGCCGCCGGCGGCGATCTGGTCGAGCTGGCTGCGGTGCGCAGCCCCGAACAGATCGACACCATGGCCGACCACGCGCGGGGCGCACTCGATGCCGTGCGTGACTGTCCGGTGCCGGTGATTGCCTGGCTGAACGGCGACGCCATTGGCGGTGGCGCGGAACTGGCGCTGGCCTGCGATCTGCGCGTGCTGACGGCGCGTGCGCGCATCGGATTCATTCAGGGTCGCATGGGCATCTCGCCCGCCTGGGGCGGTGGCCCCGACCTGTGCCAACTGGTCGGCCCGTCGCGCGCACTGCGCATGATGAGCCGTTGCGAAATGATACCGGCCAGTCTGGCGCTGCAATGGGGTCTGGCCGATCTCGACGTCACGGACGGCCCCGAGGGCACCGACTTCAGGGCCTTCGTGCAACCCATGCTCGAGCGTTCACGCGCCGTGCTGCAGGCAGACAAGGCGCTGAGCACGGCCTGGCGCACGCAAGCCGGCATGGCTGAGGCACGCGCGCTCGAACGGCAACACCTGCAAGTCACCTGGGCCAGCGATGAACACTGGAACGCCGTGCACCGCTTTCTCGCCAAGGACAAGAAATCATGAGCGCAGCCAGCAAGCAGACCCCGCGCCTCCTGCTGCCACCGCGTCTCGGCACGCGCAGCGCTGCCGGCATTGATGTGCCAACCAGCGTCGGGCCGAGCGGCGCGGTCGATGCCAACATCGGCGCACCAGGCCAATACCCTTTCACGCGCGGCATCTTCGCGGATGGCTACAACGGCCGCATGTGGACCATCCGTCAGTACTCGGGCTTCGGCACCGCCGAGGAATCAAACGAACGGTATAAATTCCTGCTCGCCCAGGGCCAGACCGGCCTGTCGGTGGCGCTCGACCTGCCAACCCAGTGCGGCTACGATCCCAACCATCCGATGGCGCGTTCGGAAATCGGCAAGGTCGGCGTGTCGCTGTCGAACCTGAGCGAAGCCGAGATCCTGTTTCAGGACCTCGACCTGGCCAGGATCTCGACCTCGTTCACCATCAATGGCACGGCCGCCATCATCTATGCCATGTACCTGGCGGTAGCGGACAAGCAGGGCGTGCCGCGCAAACTGCTCACCGGCACCATCCAGAACGACATTCTCAAGGAATACGTGGCGCGCGGCACCTGGATCTTTCCGGTCAAGCCCTCGATGCGGCTGGTGGCCGATTCGATCCTCTACGCCAATGACGAGTCACCACGCTTCAATCCGATCAGCATTGCCGGCGCGCACGTGCGCGATGCCGGCGCGACCGCGGCCGAGGAAATGGCCTACACCCTGGCCAATGGCCTGGCCTATGTGGATGAGTTGCAGGCGCGCGGTGGCGATGTCGAGAAATTCGCCAAGCGCCTGTCATTCTTTTTCTACGTGCACATGGATTTCTTTGACGAGATCGCCAAGTTCCGCGCCGGCCGGCGCATCTGGGCGCGCCTCATGAAAGAGCGTTATGGCGCAATGGACCCGAAGGCGCAGCACTTCCGTTTTGGCGTGGTGTGTGGCGGCTCGTCACTGATCGCGCCGCAACCCTACAACAACGTCGTGCGCGTGGCGGTAGAAACCATGGCGGCGGTGTTCGGCGGCGCGCAGTCAATCTTCACCTGCGCCTTTGACGAAGCCTTTCAGATTCCGACCGAGAACTCGGCCGAACTGGCCCTGCGCACTCAGCAGATCATCGGTTTCGAGAGCGGCATCGGGCGCACTGTCGATCCGCTCGGCGGCAGTTATTTCCTTGAACAGCATACCGACCGGATGGAGCAGGAAATCAATCAGGTGATCGACGAGATCGATGCTTATGGCGGCGTCATCCGCGCCATCGAGGATGGCTGGATTCAGATGCGGCTGGCCAGACGCGGGCTGGAGCGCAAACGCAAGATCGACTCGGGCGAAACCGTGGTCGTGGGCCAGAACCACTTTCGCCGCGACCATGAAAACATCACCGTGGGCGACGTCTTCAAACTCGATCCGGCGCTGGCCGGCAAGGCGCTGGAAAAATTCCAGCGCGTGCTCGACACCCGCAACAACGCCGCGGTTGAACGCACCCTGGCGGCGCTCGCCAATGCGGCACGCAATGATGGTGAAAACATCATGCCGTATCTGGTCGATTGCTGCCACGCTTACGCCACTGTGGGCGAGATGGTGACCACCTTCAAGAACGAGTGGGGCGAATTCCAGGAGCCGGTCAACCTATGAATACCATGAGCACCAGCGCAGCCCGGCCCCTGGCGGGCAAGCGCATCCTGATCGGCAAACCGGGCCTCGACGGCCACGACATCGGCGCCAAGATCATTGCCCTGACCCTGCGTGACGCCGGCGCCGAAGTCATCTACACGGGCCTGCGCCGCAGCCCCGAGCAGATCGTGCGCGTCGCCATCGACGAAGGCGTCGATGCGCTCGGTCTGAGCATACTCTCGGGTAGCCACAGGGAGCTGGTCAACGACGTGCTCGCCCTGCTCAGCCAGCAGCAGGCTGGCGACATCAAGGTATTTGTCGGTGGCACCATTCCGCAGGAAGACCAGCAGGCGCTGCGCGAACTCGGTGTGGCCGGGGTCTATACCTCGGACATGCATCTGGACGATGTCGTCGCATCGCTGGCCGACGCACTGGCCTGAATCGCAAGCGAGCACCGCATGAGCCGCCCTGCCCTGAACCGGCGCGCCCTTGGACTGGCCCTCACGCGCATTGCCAATCAGGGCACCACGCAGGCGCATGAGACATCGTCGCGCGCCACGGGCCATGCCGCCCGGCGCATTGGCCTGACCGGCGCCCCTGGCGCCGGCAAAAGCTCGCTGGCAGGCCGGCTGGCGCTGCAGCGCCTGCACCCCGACATGAACCTCGGTGTGCTCGCCATCGATCCGAGCAGCCCCAAGACCGGCGGCGCGATCCTTGGGGACCGCATCCGCATGGATGATCTGGCCGGCTCGGAAAACCTGTACATCCGCTCTTTCGGGTCGCGCACCAGCGCCGATGGCCTGACCGACAACCTACCCGAACTGCTGGCCACCATGGATCAGTTCGGCTTCGATGAAGTGATCCTCGAAACCGTCGGTGTCGGTCAGGTGGAGACCGCCTCGCGCTCTCAGGTCGACACACTCGTGCTGGTGGTGCCGCCCGATGCCGGCGACGTGGTGCAGGCCATGAAGGCCGGCATCCTCGAAGTGGCTGACATCATCGTCATCAACAAAGCCGACATGGCCTCAGCGGGCAAGATGGCCACGGAAATCGAACGCATCCTCGGCCTGCGGCAGCACGCTCCCGGCGACTGGTTGCCGCCGGTCGTGATGACTTCGCAGTTCAAGCCTGAATCGATCCGCGCGCTGTCCGCTGAAATCGACCGGCACCTGCACTGGCTGCATGCCAGCAGCCAGTGGCAGAAAAAACAGATCGAACGGCGCAACTACGCGCTGTTGCGCCGCATGGAGCGCCAGCTGCGCGAAGTGCTCGACCGTCAGGCCGCGTCGTTTCATGCATTGAATCAGGACGAGCAGATCAGGCGTCTGCTGCTTGATCTGTCTGCGCAACAGGGCAAGGGCTGAGCCCCGCCCCATCGAGCCCGCATCATTCAAACCCCATCATTCAAACCGGATCTGCCGCGTCGCCGCGCGTGAATTGCCAAAACACGGCATGTAGACCGTGTGGGTGCCCGGACCGCCGGCGACCATGATGCAGATGTCGTCCGCCCTCTTGGCGATCGGCAACAGGCTGTCGGGGTAGATCACGCCCAGTTCATCCTTGCGTGAACTTTTCACCCGGCCAAGATCGCGCACGCCCATGCGGTAGGCCGGCAGCCTGGTCAGTTCAAAAAGTTTGTGTTTGACATCGTCCTTCGACCAACCCTCGCCGGCGAGCACCTGGGCGTGTTCCGGACTGAACATGATCCACGGCTCGCCGCCGTGGGTGTATTCATTGCTGGCCGGATGCTGGATGGTATCGGCAAACACGCGCAGCATGTCGAAGGCATCCTTCGCGTGGGTATTCATGTTCATGGTGCCTTCCACCGCGACCACCGTGACGGTGCTCGCATCGGCATCAAAACCACGCTCGGTGCGCAAGCTGGTCCACGGACTGTCGGCTTCGTTCTCGGCGCAGCAGAAGGTGTACTTGCCGGGCTGGCCATGCGTGGCGCGGTCCATCTTGCCGGGCAGGCCACCGCCGACATTGCGCAGGATCAGGCGCAGGGCACGGCCGAGCGTGGCGTTGGCAACATTACCTTCGCCCAGGCAATTGAAGCCCGCGTTGAAGCCCAGCAACTGCGTCGCCGGACCATTGATGATCGCCCAGACCGCCACCGGATTGGTGGTGGCCTGCACCGCCTGCAGATTGAACCTGACGTCGGCCACTGCTTCCACGGCGCCGATCAGCACCGGCAACAACGCGGGCGCACAGCCGGCCATCACGGCGTTGACGGCAATCAGTTCAATGCTGGCCGCGCCAAACCCGGGCGCGACGTTGGCGACCACCTCAGTGCGTGCGCGTGCTGTCGCCGCGAGCATGCGCTCGACCCGCGCCTCGGTCGGCGGCACGATGGGCAGGCCATCACTCCATTCACGCTCGGCGTACAGTCGGTTGATGGCTTCGAGGTCGTCGTCGCATTCGATGATGCGCGGGGTGCCGGTCGGAGTATTCATGCGGCCACGCTCGCGCCCATCAAGACCATGATGTCATCGACACAACGCACGGCCATCTGCTTGACCTCATCGCGCTTGCGCGAACCAAAAGGATGATCGATCACGCAAATCGGCAAAGCGGCAAATTTTAACGCCGACGCCTGCGCCCGTCCCAGACCCATGAAGGCTTTGGAGACCACAGCGATCGCGGCCTTGCCGCTTTTCGCCACCGCCACACTGTCATGGACACTCCACGACGTGCAGGACCCTCAGTCTCCCGAGCCGGCGATCACCAGATCACATTGGGCCACCAACTCGGCTAGCATGGCCTCGGATACCGGCACCGACGCCGAGGGTTTCTGGCGCTTGATGACCTGCCTGACGCCATACCGGCTCATCAGAAGCGCGGCGATGTCGTCCACCAGAAAATTGAAATTGGGCTTGGCGTTGTCGATGAATCCGACCACTTTGCCGGCAAGGGTCGGCATGGTCTGCTCAAGACCGGGCTGCGACGCTTGCGGCGCGGCCACCGGCGTGTACAGACGGATGCGCTGGGTCATGGTGCGCGCCTCACTCAATCTGGATGCCGGAGCTTTTGATCACATCGGTCCAACGCTTGATGTCGGCGACGATGAAGGACTGCAATTCCTGCGGCGAAGTGCCGCTCGGCTCGGCGCCGTTGGTGAGCAGCTGTTCGCTCACCAGCGACGACTTGATCGCCTTGACGGTATCCGCATGCAGGCGGCTGATGATCGCCGCTGGCGTACCGGCCGGCGCGAGCAGGCCATACCAGAGGCTGGCCTCGTAACCGGGAAAGCCTGACTCGGCTACCGTCGGAATGTCCGGCGCGGTCGGAAAGCGCGAACGTCCGGTCATGCCCAGCGCCTTGAGTTTGCCGGCCTTGACGAAGGGCAGCGCAGCCAGCGGACTGGTGGAGACAATCTGCACCTGGCCGCCAATCAGGTCGGTGAGCGCCGGGCCAGCGCCCTTGAACGGAATGTGGGTCATGCTGATGCCGGTCATGACCTGCAGCAACTCCACCGAAAGGTGGCCACCGGTGCCCGGACCGGAAGAACCGTAGTTCAGCTTGCCCGGCTGGGCTTTGGCCAGTGCCACCAGTTCTTTCATGTTGCTGATGCCGACCGACGGGTTGGCGACGAACAGCAGCGGCGAGTTGGCCACCATGGTGATCGGCGCAAAGTCCTTGACGGTATCGTAGGGCAGCTTCTTCTTGCCGCCCGGATTGATGGCGTGCGTGGCGCTCGCCAGAAACAGGGTATAGCCATCGGGCGCAGCCTTGGCCGCCAGTTCAGTGGCGATCACCTGCGCACCACCACCACGGTTGTCGATGATGATTGGCTGGCCGAGGTTTTCGCCCAGTTTGTTGGCCAGCAACCGGCCCACGATATCGCCGGCACCGCCGGGCGGATAAGGAATGATCAGGCGGATCGGACGCGTCGGATAACTCTGTGCGAGCGCGGCACCGCTGGCGCCTGCCAGCATGCTTGCCATGGTCAGCCCGCCCAACGCTCGGGCCCAGCATTTCAAACCGATAACAAGTCCTGCATGCATGCCAATTCCTCAGAAAATCAAACTGCAATGGTGATGTACCCCAACGTAGCCAATATTATAACGAGGCGGTGTGCCGTGTATGCGCCGACAGGAGTGCACAATGTGGGATTCACAGCCCGCCATCGGGATGAGCGGACGCAGGCCGGGACGCAGGCCGGAACGCATGCGAAAATAGGCGCTTTCCAGCCATCGACGGCCATCTCCCATGACCATGAGTTACGAGCAATACCTCGACGAAGTGACCACACTCATCGTCGAGTTTTATGATCTGCCCGATGCCGAAGCCATCGAGCTCGTCGTGCGTGCCCAGGACGCTGAGTTTTTCAGCCTGCACGATGACCTGCCCGAGATGCGCACGCAGGAGCGCGCCGGCCACGACGCCCGAACCCTCTACGCGCAACGCAAGCCGGACTGACCCCGGCACGACGCCCAAACTAAGCCCACTCATGCAAACCACCACCGCCAGTTTCAGCCTGCATGGCCAGATCGGCCTGATCACCATGCACGATCCCGAGCGCCACAATGCCCTCGCCGCCGCCCACGTGCGCGCCGTGCTGGCCGCATGGACCGAAAGCCGCAAACAACAAGCACGCGCGCTCGTCATCATCTCGTCGGAGAAAAGCTTTTGCGCCGGCGCGGATATCGGTGAAATGCTGGCCGGCAAGCTGCTCGAACCCGGCCCGAAAGATACTGAGCGGGACACCCCGGTCAAGCTGTTTCGCACGCTGCTGGCCGATCCGCGGCCGGTGATCTGCGCCATCAACGGACTGGCACTCGGTGGCGGGGTAGAACTCGCCTTGTCGAGCGATCTGGTGCTGGCCACCGACAAAGCGCGTTTTGCCATGCCCGAGCTCGGGCTCGGTGTGCTGCCGCGTACGGCAATGGTGCGTCTGCCCGAAATTGTCGGCCAGCGCAAAGCCATGGAACTGATCCTCACGCGCCGCAAATTCGACGCGCACGAGGCGCTGGCCATGGGTTTGGTCAACCGACTGGTCGACAGCGAGGCGCTGCTGTCGTGCGCCTTGGACATGGCGCGCGACATCATCAGTGCGCCACCGGGCGTCATCGCGGCGGTGAAACGCAGGCTCGGCCGCGCCCGCCCGGACAACTGGCAGGATTTTGACGACCTGCTCGGTGACATGCGCCAGCCCGAATGGACCGAGGGACTGGGCGCTTATGGCGACAAGCGCGTGCCCGACTACGATCGCTTCTGGCAGGACAGTTTCATCGCGCCATCCCGCTGACTCAGGTCATCATGGCCGACAGTTTCACGGCGGTGGCTTTCATCACCGTGGCGATCGGTCCGCGCAATTTTTCCTCGGTGACGATCGAACTCGAGCCACCACAGTTCAGACCCAGCACGCGCCTGCCATCCCGAGACACGACGGCCACGCCCAGCGCGTTCACATCCGGATGGTAGCGGCGCAGATTGAGCACATGACCATGCTGCTGGTAGAACTCTACCGACTCCAGCACAAAGGCCCTGGTCTGACGCCACTTGGTGGCACTGCCGACGCTCATTTTTTCGCGCACCTGCTCGAGGATCTGTTCGCGTTCGGCATCGCTGACACTGGCAAGATAGGCGCAGCCAACAGCTGAACGCTCGATATCGAGCGGCGAACCGACATGAAAATTGAGCCTCAGCATGGTGGACGCCTCGGCGCGCTGCACGATCACCATCTGCAAGCGATCACGCGCGGCCAATGACACCGAGGCTTCAAAACGGCGTGCGATCTCGGCCATGTGCGGATAGGCGATGTCGGCGATGCCGGCTTGCGCGATCGAGGCGCCCCCGAGGGCGAGCACGCCCGGCCCGGCGCGCAGCCGTTCCGGATCCTTGCCGGGCACCAGATAGCCAAGCTTGCTCAGCGTATAACAAAGCCGCCAAACGGTCGGCTGCGGCATGCCGGTCAGGCGCGCGATCTCGGTCGTGCCCAGTTCGACCCGTTCAGCAGTGAAGCAGCGCAGCACCTCGAGACCGCGCGACAGGGCCGTGACGAACTGGCGATCTTCCTTCATGACGACATTCCTTCCGTTCGGAATCTGTTTGGTCCGGGGCAATGCGCAGATCAAGCTCAGGCGGCACGGTGCGCTCGTGGTGATGTTGACACAGCAGCCGTCGGTACCGCAAAATTAACTCGATCAGCGAGTAATGAATTTGCAATGCAAATTATCCTGCAAAATTATAAACCGGACTTTCAATGACACAAAGCACCATGCAGAGCACCACGCCGAGCACCAAGCCGGGCACATCGCCCGCTGCAGCCCCGCCCCCCGCGCAAGGCAGCTTTCCCGACCTCAGCCGATTTTTTGCCCCACGCAGCGTTGCCCTGGTCGGCGCGACCGAAGACCTCGGCAAATTTGGCGGCCGCTCAACCCGGCTGATGATGGATTTCGGTTATACCGGCCGGATTTATCCGGTCAATCCGAATCGCAAGCAGATTTTCGGCATGGACTGTTTTCCGTCCATCACCGACCTGCCCGAGGCGCCCGATCATGTCGGCCTGGTGCTGCCGGCGAGCGCCATCCCCGGCGCGCTCGAACAATGCGCGGCGCGCGGCGTACCTTTCGTGACGGTTTTTTCCGCCGGGTTTGGCGAGTCGGGCACCGAGGAAGGCCGGCGCGAACAGCGACGCATCGTTGACATCGCACACGCCGGCGGCATCCGCATCATGGGTCCGAACTGCAATGGCTTGATCAATTTCGTCGACGGCTTCGCCCTGACCTCGACCGGCACCATCGCGCGCGGCCGCTGCGCCCCGGGCGACATCGGCGTGGCCACCCAATCCGGCGGTGCCGGTCAGGTCAACGTGATGTGGCGCGCCCAGCAGGCTGGTCTGGGCATCAGCTATCAAGTCAGTTGCGGCAACGCCGCCGACCTCGACCTGTTTGACTATGCCAACTTCATGGTCGAAAGCGCCGCCACGCGCGTCGTGCTGATCATTGCCGAGCACATCGCCGATGGCGACAAACTGCGCGCGCTGGCGCGGCGCGCCCTCGAACTTGAAAAACCCATCGTTATGATCAAGGTCGGCCGCACCGAGGCCGGCAGCCGCGCCGCCGCCTCGCATACCGGCGCGCTGACCGGCGCCGACGCGGTCTGCGACGCCGCGCTCGCCCAGATGGGCATCCTGCGCGTGGACGACTGCAACGACCTCTACGAAACCGCCATGCTGTTGCGCCGCGGCCGCTGGCCGGCGGGACGACGCGCTGCCGCCACCTCCATCTCCGGGGGTAACCTCGTGATGGTGGCCGACCTCGGCGCTGGCCTGGGCATCGAATGGCCGGCGTATACCGAACAGACCCAGCAGGCGCTCGGTGCCTGCCTGCCCGGCTTTGGCACGGCCAGCAATCCGACCGACCTGACCGCCGCGGCCATCAATCAGGAAGGCAAGTTCGTCGCCGCGGTCACCACCATCCTGGCCGATCCGAATGTCGATGCCCTCGTGCCCGTGCTGACCATCGCCCAAGCCAAAGAAGTGCGCGGCGTGGCCGAGATGTCCGATTCCAGCGACAAAGCCGTGACCATCGTCTGGACCGGTGAAACCAGCGATGAGCCGAGCCTGACGCCGCATACGCTGGTGACCCAGGGCCATGCCGTGTATCGCGATGCCATGCCGGCGCTCAAGGCGCTGCGTGCCGCCATGACTTATGGTGAATTTCAGGCGCGGCGCACGCGACCGGCGGTGCAGCGCCCGGACGGCATCAACACCGATGCGGCGCGCGCGCTGCTGGCCGCGGCCGACGGGCCGCTGAGCGAATATCAGTCCAAGGCTCTGCTGCGCTGCTATGGCCTGCCGGTCACGCAAGAGTATCTGGCAAAAACTGCCGATGAAGCAGTGGCCTTCGCGACCCGCATCAACGGCCCGGTGGCCCTGAAAATCCAGTCGCCCGACATCCCGCACAAAACCGAAGCCAAAGCCATCCGCCTGCACGTACAGGGCGACGCCGCCGTGCGCGATGCCTGGCAGCAGGTGAGTGCCAACGCCCTGCTCTACAAGGCCGCTGCGCGCATTGAAGGCGTGCTGGTGCAGGAGATGGTCAGCGACGCGCGCGAAATGCTGGTCGGCATCACGCAGGACCCGAGTTTCGGGCCGGTGCTGACCGTCGGACTCGGCGGCATCTTTGTCGAGGTGTTCAAGGATGTCGCATTCCGCCTGCCGCCGCTGGATGCCGGCGATGCCTTGAGCGCCTTGCATGAACTCAAGAGTTTCCGGATGCTGGAAGGTGTACGGGGCCAGCCGGCCGCCGACATCGCCGCGCTGGCTGACTGCATCGCACGGGTCTCGTGGCTGGCGTTTGATCTCAAGGACCTAATCGCCGAACTCGACATCAACCCCCTGTCGGTGCTGCCGCAGGGCCGCGGGGTGCGCATCGTCGATGCGCTGGTGGTGCCCAGGGCGCACGCATGAACGAGATGCTGCACAGCCACCGTGACGGCGCGGTGTTGTGCCTCACCCTGCATCGTCCCGCTGCCGCCAACGCCCTGCACAGCGCGATGGCCGGCGCCCTGATGACCGCCCTGACCGCCGCCACACTGGATGACGGCATCGGTGCCGTCGTGCTCAGCGGAGCGGGGGAGCGCGTCTTCTGCGCCGGTGCCGACCTCAAGGAACACAGCGAACTCGAGCAGGGTGCCGCAGCGCTGTTGCGGCGCGAAACGCTGTTGCAGACCCTGCTCGCTCTGCTCGATTTTCCCAAACCACTGCTGTGCGCCGTGCAGGCACGCGCCATCGGCGCCGGCAGCATGATCGCTCTGGCCGCCGATGCCATCTGGGCCACCGACGACGCAAATTTTACGTTTCCCGAAATTGGTTTTGGCATGGCCTCGCCGATGGGCGCGACCATGCTGGCCGCACGCTGCCCGCGTTCAACCGTCATCCGCCTGATCCAGGGCGGCGAGCGCGCCACCGCCGGAGAGGCCCTCGCACAAGGCTGGATCGAGGCCATTCATGAGCGCGCCAACCTGCTGCCACTCGCCATCACCCGCGCCCGGCAATGGGCCGCACACGCCGGGCCGGCCCATGCCGGCAACAAGCAATGGATCAATCGCGACCTGCGCGCCGAACTGATCGCCGCCGCCAGCGAAGCGACCCGTCTGCAACACAGTCTTTCCAATCGCCCTTCCGTCTGAGGACCACCCATGCAACTTGAAATTTCAACCGAACTCGCTGAACTGCGCGCCGCGCTGCGGCGCTTTACCAGCGAGCGCCTCGAACCGATCGCCCTTGAAATCGACCGCACCGGCGCCGTACCCGACGGTACCATCGAACTGCTGCGCGACCAGGGTTATCTGGGCATGCGCCTGCCTGAGGAATTCGGCGGTGGCGGCTGCGATCTGCCGACCTACTGCCTGACGCTGGAAGAGTTCAGCCGCTCGCACCGCGTGTTCACGCTCATTCTGGATGGCTCGAGCGGTTTGAATCCGATTGCCATCGCGCGTTTTGGCAGCGATGAGCAAAAACGCAAATACGTTGCGGGTCTTGCCAATGGCAGCCTGACGGCCGCATTCGCACTCACCGAACCCGAGGCTGGTTCGGATTCACAGGCCATCCGCACCCGCGCTGAACGCACACCCGGCGGCTGGCTTATCAATGGCCGCAAACATTACATCAGCGGGGCCCATGTAGCCGACGTCATTCTGGTGATGGCGGTCACCGATCCGGTCAAGCGCGCGCGGGGTGGCATCAGCTCGTTTCTGGTTGATCGCGGCACGCCGGGCTTTACCGTCACGCGCGTCGAAACCACCATCGGCTCGGACGCCATCAAGATTGCCGAGCTGACCTTCGAGAATTGTTTTGTGCCCGACTCGGCCGTGCTCGGCGAGGTCGGCAAGGGTTTTGCGATCGCCATGGAATCGCTCGTCAGCGGCCGTCTGGGTGTCGCCTGTTCGTGCCTCGGTGCAGCCGATCGCCTGATCGAAATGTCGGCCCGGCACGCCAACGAACGCAAGACCTTCGGCCAGCCGCTGGCCGACCGCCAGGCCATTCAATGGATGCTGGCCGACTCGGCCACCGAACTGGCGATGGCGCGTGCCTTCACCTACGAAACCCTGCGGCGCGTGCAGGCCGGTGAAGAAACCGGCAGCGCGACCAGCATGTGCAAACTCTATTGCACCGAAATGGTCGGCCGCGTGGCCGACCGCGCCGTGCAGATCCACGGCGGCATGGGCCTGGTGCGCAGCTACCCGGTGGAACGTTTTTATCGCGACGTGCGCCACTACCGCGTTGGTGAAGGTTCGTCGGAGATGCACCGCATGTTGATTGCCCGTGAGGTACTGCGATGAAACCCCTGAAAAAAAGAGCGCCGCTGGCCGCCGTGATCACCGGTGTCGGTGAAAGCGCCGTCGGCAGCGTGCCCGAGCTTGATGCACTCGGCCTGCAGCGCGCCGCGGCCGTGGCAGCACTGGCCGATGCCGGCCTCGCGTTTGCCGACATCGACGGCCTGCTGACGACCCCCTTGCGCGTGGCCAACTGGGCCATGCCCTGCGGCACGGTCGCCGAAGGTCTGGGCATCAAGCCGCGTTATCTGGCCACACTGGACGTGGCCGGTGCCTCGGGCACGGCGATGCTGCATCACGCTGCCATGGCCATTGCCAACGGCCAGTGCGAAACGGTGTTGTGTGTCGCTGGCCAGAACCTGCTGAGCTTTAATTCGCGCGGCGGCGCCGTGCAGAAAATGGCCGATGCCGGCTGGGCCCATGCTGAATTCGAAGCCCCGCTTGGTCCGATGGTGCCAACGCTCTACGCACTGGTGGCCCAACGTCACATGCATCAATACGGCACCACAGCCGAGCAGATGGCCGAAGTGGCCGTGACCATGCGTCACCACGCCTCGCTCAATCCGCGCGCGCACAAAAAAGAACTGATTACCGTGGCCGACGTGCTCAAGTCGCGCGTCGTCACCTCACCTTTGCATGTGCTCGACTGCGCGCTGGTGTCCGATGGCGCGGCGGCCTTCATCGTCACCACGCCGGAACGGGCGCGCGACCTGAAAACCAAAGGCGTGCAACTGCTGGGCAGCGGTTATGGTTTTTCGCATACCTACATCGGCGATCATGAAGACATCACCACCACCGGTGCCGTGCAGTCGGGCCGCGATGCCTTCGCGACAGCAGGCCTGACGCCCGCCGATGTCGATGTGGCCGAGTTGTACGACTGTTTCACCATCACCGTCATTGTCGAACTGGAAGACCTGGGCTTTTGCGCCAAGGGCGAAGGCGGGCCTTTTGTCGAGGGGGGTCGCATTGGCATCGGCGGCGCCCTGCCAGTGACCACGCATGGCGGCCTGCTGTCCGCCGGCCATCCCGGTGTTGCCGGCGGCATGTTTCATGTGATCGAGGGCGTGCGCCAGTTGCGCGGTGAAGCCGGCGCGCGTCAGGTGCCGGATGTGGAGATCGCGTTGGCACACGGCAACGGCGGCATCATCGGCCTGCATTGCACCGCATTGATGGGGAGACTCTGATGAGCGATATCACTGGCACCAGCGTCGGCACCAGCACATCAAGCGCCGGCCCCTACTGGAGCAGCGTGCGTGAACTGGGTTTCGCCCTGCCCCGTTGCAGCGCCTGCGGCCGTTTTCATTTCTACCCGCGGGCAGCCTGTCCGTATTGCGGCAGCACGGCCGTGGCCCCGGAACGCGCCAGCGGCTTGGGCGAAATCTACAGCTACTCGGTGGTGTATCGCGCGCCCAGCCCGGCCTTTGCCGACCAGGTGCCTTACATTATCGCCATCATCGCCACCAATGAAGGGCCGCACCTGATGAGCCGCCTGACCGGCGTGACACCCGACGCCGTCAAGGTCGGTCAACGCGTGCAGGTCCGTCGCGACAGCCTTGGCCTGGGCGCGCCGGTTTTTGAACCCGCTTCCGAACCACTCTAAATCAATCAAGGGACATTCCATGGGACTGCGCATCTGGCATCAAAGTTTTACCGTATTACAGGATCTTCCTCCTTACCGTGACGCGCTGCGCGAACGCATCGCCAAGGTCGTGCGGCCCGATACCGAGGTCGTGCTGCACGGCCAGATTCCCGGCACCTACCCGACCGATTATCCCGGTACCGACATCAAATACAGCACGCTCTACTGGATGCACGGCCTGCAATGGATCGCCGCCGCACGCGAAGCCGAACGCCAGGGTTTTGACGCCATGGTGCTGGCGAGCATTCCAAGCCCGATGATCCGCGACATTCGCACGCTGGTCGACATTCCCGTCATCGGCTATGGTGAAACGGCCTTCCATCTGTCCGGTCTGTATGGCCGTAAGTTTGGCATGCTGTTTTTCAACACCGAACGGCGCGACTTCTGGCCCGAGCAGGTGCGTCAATGGGGCGTGGCGGAACGCTTCGCTGGTATCTCCGAGGCCGGCGTGACGTTTCGCCAGGTCGCCGAGGCGCTCGCCGATCCATCCAAACGCCAAGAAGTGATCGACACCGTCGTTGCCACCGGCGCAAAAATGGCTCATGAGATGGGCGCCGACGTCATCGTGCCCGGCGAGATGCCACTCAATCTGCTGCTCGCCATGGAGGGCGTCAATTACATGGGCGGCGCCACCGTGATCGACGGCATCGCTACCTGTTTCAAGATGGCCGAGACGCTGGTCGACCTGAAGAAGCTGTCGGGCATGATGCCCAGCAAGCGCGGCTTCTTCCACGACCGCCCCGATCCGGCGCGCGTCGATGAGGTGCTCAAGTTCTACGGCTTGCAGGACCTCGGTTCACGCATCAAGGAAGACTGAAGACAGCGTGCTGCAATGAAAAAAGCGGCCGAGGCCGCTTTTTTCATTGCATGCATCGATACAGTTCAATCAAGCTTGATGTCATTGTCCTTCATGAGCTTGGTGAACTTCAGCACTTCGCTGCGCACGAAGGCGGCGAACTGCTCCTGAGTGCCGCCCTGGGGTTCGCCCGCGAGGGCCTGCAGGCGCTCCCGGAAGGCCGGCGTGCGCATGGCCGCATTGAGCAGGGTGTTGAGCCGGTTAAGAATGTCCGGCGGCGTGCCCGCCGGTGCGAACACACCATACCAGCCGGCAGATTCGACATTAATGCCCTGCTCAATGGCCGTGGGCAAGTCCGGCAGCAGCGAGGTGCGCGTCTTGCTCAGAATGGCCAGACCGCGCGCCGACCCGCTGCGGATCAGCGGCAGGGCCGAGGCCGTGCCGGCCACCAGGAAGTCGATATGGCCGCCGAGCAGGTCGTTGATGGCCGGAGCAATGCCACGGTAAGGCGCATGGATCGGTTTGATGTCGGTGGCATCGGTAAACGAAGCGGACGCCAGATGCGTCGAACTGGCGACGCCCGACGAGCCATACTTGACCGTGCCCGGCGGCTTCGACTTGGTATAAGCAACCAGATCCTTGAGACCGCGATGCGGACTGTTCTTGTTGACCAGAAGAATCTGCGGCCCCGAATACACCAGAATGACCGGCGCGAGGTCCTTCATCAAGTCGTAGGGCAGCTTGCGGCCACTGGCCGCATTGATGCTCGCCGCGTCATTGCCCATCAGCAGGTTGTAGCCATCGGGTGCCGACTTGGCCACGGCGTTGGCGCCTATCGAAGTGCCGCCGCCATCACGGTTGACGATGATGACCGGCTGACCCAGATCATGCTGCAATTGTTCGCCGACGATGCGGCCGACGATGTCCGCGGCGCCCCCGGGGGCAAAGGGCACAATCAACTGGATCGGCTTGTTCGGATACGCCTGGGCAAATGCAGCGGGCATGCCCGTGGCGAGCGCGGCAAGCGCCGCGAGTGAACTGACCACCAGCACCCGGCTGGCACGCTGAAACAATCTGGGAGACACGGCAATGAACGCGGACATGAGGCAGCCCTATGAGAGACCAAGGATTTGAAAACGGAACACCGGAGAAATATTTTTCGATGTGCACAGCGTATGATTTACACAGCGTACGATTTGCACAGCGAATGATGCTTTCGCGATGCAAATTAATATACCCGTGCGAACCACCGCGCGTCAATACCAAAGGGCAGCAGAGTGTGGCTGTTCAACGATACGCGCCGCTGGCCAGGAAAATCTCCAGCCCATCCTGGCCACCATGAAGCCGACGATGAGGGCTGCGATGGGGTCAAAGATCGGGTAACCGGCAAGCTTGCCAATGAGATGTGCGCCGACGTCATCGTGCCCGGCGAGATGCCGCTCAATCTGCTGCTCGCCATCGAGAGCGACAGCGTGCTGCAATGAAAAAAGCGGCCGTGGCCGCTTTTTTCATGCCCGCTTCGATACAGTTCAATCAAGCTTGATGTCATTGTCCTTCATGAGCTTGGTGAACTTCAGTACTTCGCTGCGCACGAAGGCGGCGAACTGCTCCTGGGTGCCGCCCTGGGGTTCGCCCGCGAGGGCCTGCAGGCGCTCACGGAAGGACGGCGTGCGCATGGCCGCATTGATCAGGGTGTTGAGCCGGTTGAGAATGTCCGGCGGCGTGCCCGCCGGCGCGAACACACCATACCAGCCGGCAGATTCGACATTGATGCCCTGCTCAATGGCCGTGGGCAAGTCTGGCAGCAGCGAGATGCGGGTCTTGCTCAGAATGGCCAGACCACGCGCCGACCCGCTGCGGATCAGCGGCAGGGCCGCGGCCGTGCCGGCCACCAGGAAGTCGATATGGCCGCCGAGCAGGTCGTTGACGGCCGGAGCAATGCCACGATAAGGCGCATGGATCGGTTTGATGTCGGTGGCATCGGTAAACGAAGCGGACGCCAGATGCGTCGAACTGGCGATGCCCCCCGAGCCATACTTGACCGTGCCCGGCGGCTTCGACTTGGTATAAGCGACCAGATCCTTGAGGCCGCGATGCGGGCTGTTCTTGTTGGCCAGCAGAATCTGCGGTCCGGAATACACCAGAATGACCGGCACGAGGTCCTTGTTCAAGTCGTAAGGCAGCTTGCGGCCGCTGGCCGCATTGATGCTCGCCGCGTCATTGCCCATCAGCAGGGTGTAGCCATCGGGCGCCGACTTGGCCACGGCGTTGGCGCCTATCGAAGTGCCGCCGCCATCACGGTTGATGATGATGACTGGCTGACCCAGATCTTGCTGCAATTGTTCGCCGACGATGCGGCCGACGATGTCTGCGGGGCCCCCGGGGGCAAAAGGCACAATCAACTGGATCGGCTTGTTCGGATAAGCCTGAGCAAATGCAGCGGGCATGCCTGTGGCGAGCGCGGCAAGCGCCGCGAGCGAACTGACCACCAGCACCCGACTGGCACGCTGAAACAATCTGGGAGACACGGCAATGAACACGGACATGAGGCAGCCCTATGAGAGACCAAGGATTCGAAAACGGAACACCGCAGAATTATTTTTCGATTTACACAGCGTACGTTTGGCACAGCAAATGATGCTTTCACGATGCAAATTAATATAACCGTGCGGACCACCGCGCGTCAATACCAAAGGGCAGCATACCAAAGGGCAGCAGGGTGCGACTGCTCAACGATACGCGCCGCTGGCTAGGCCTTGGGCCGCCATGGATCAACATGCGTCATCAAATTGAGCACGCGATGGCGCGCCAGCACGCGCTGGCGCGCGTCCACCGCGATGGCGTGGCCGGCCTCGACGCTGATGGTGGCATCGACTTCGAGATGGGCATCGACAACGATCATGTCGCCCATCTTGCGCGTGCGCAGGTCGTGCAGGTTTTTCACGCCCGCAGTGTCGACCAGAGTCTGGCGGATTGCCGCCACTTCCTGCTCGTCGACCGAACGGTCCATCAGGTCGTGCAGGGCTACCCAGGAAAATCCCCAGCCCATCCTGGCCACCATGAAGCCGACGATGAGGGCTGCGATGGGGTCAAAGATCGGGTAACCGGCAAGGTTGCCAATGATGCCCACGCCAACCACCAGCGACGAGGCGGCATCGGAACGCGCGTGCCAGGCATTGGCAACCAGCATGCTGGACTTGACGCGCTGGGCCACGGCCAGCATGTAACGAAACAGGGCTTCCTTGGCGATCAGCGCCGCGCCCGCTACCCACAGGGCGACCACATGCACCGTGGGCACCGTGCCTGGACTCTCGAGCTTGAGAAAGGCCGACCACAACATGCCCACACCAACGGCCAGCAGCAACAGACCCAGCACCAAGGACGCCGCCGTTTCGTAACGCTGATGACCGTATTGATGGTCCTCGTCGGCCCCCTTGTTCGAATAGCGGCTGGCAAACAGCACCACAAAGTCGGCCACCAGATCGGACAGGGAATGCACACCGTCGGCCACCAGACCCTGCGAGCGGGCCAGAATACCGACGGCGATCTGGACGCTGGCCAGGACCAGATTGACAAGCACACTCACCCAGGTACTGCGCGAGGTCGCCGCCGCGCGCGCCGCGGCAACCTGTTGCGCGTCTTCGTGGTCGTCGACAAGATCGATCAGAGGCATGGCTGTTCCAGTCGGAAGGATATCAAGGCGACACCGGCGGCGCGTCTGCACCCATCATAAGCCCGCAGATCTGTGCAGGGCGCATCGCACCAGCCAAAATTACACCAGGAAATGTGGAAAAAAGTAGTCGACGATGGCCGTATCGTTCTCGATACCGACAAGTAGTGGCGCTGCTCACTTCTGCAGTTTGCGGTACAGGGTCTGACGGCTGATGCCAAGCTGACGCGCCGCGGCAGAGACATTGCCGCGGGCGTTTTCGAGCGCCTGCCGAATCGCGCTCAGGGAGAGTTGCTCGAGGTTCTGTGCCGGCCCGGCTTCGGCGTAAGCGCGCTGTTGCAACTGCAGTTCGGGCACGAGATCGTCCGGCATGTGCGCCCAGGAGATCACCGTTTCATGGTCGTCAAGAAGGGCCACGGCCGTGCGCAACACATGACTGTACTGGCGCAGATTGCCAGGCCACTCGTGATGCGCGAGTGCGCCCAGCAAAGCCGGCATGATCTGCAGGGGCTCGTCGGGCGACAGTTGCAGCAGCAAGCGCCGGGTCAATTCGGCAAAATCGTCGCGCTCGCGCAGAGCCGGCAATTGCACGGCCAGGCCATTGATGCGGTAATACAGATCGGTGCGAAAACGGCCCAGCGCAAGCGCCTGCTTGAGATTGTGGTGGGTCGCGCAGATCAGTGCGAAGTCAACCTTGACCGGCGTGGCGCTGCCCAGAGGCATGACCTGCTTTTCCTGCAGCACGCGCAGCAGGCGGGTTTGCAGGGCCAGCGGCATGTCACCAATCTCGTCAAGAAACAGGGTGCCGCCCTCGGCCTCGCGCAAACGACCGGTCGAACCATGACGCGAGGCGCCCGTGAACGCGCCGGACACATAACCGAACAACTCCGCTTCGATCAGATGTTCGGGCAAGGCCGCGCAGTTGACTGCCACAAAAGGTCGAGCTCTGCGCTGCGAACTGTCATGCACCGCCCGGGCAAACAATTCCTTGCCAACACCCGACTCACCCAGGACCAGCAGAGGGATCGCCTTGTCGGCAACGCGACGCGCTTTTTCAGCCGCAACACGCCAGCGCACATCGCCACTGTCGAGCTGATGCAGGGCATCGCGCACCGGCGCGGCCGCCACGACCAGATGTTGCCGCGCGCGCGACTGCCCATTCAACTGGGCATGCAGCAACTGTCCGCTCAGGGTGTGCAACGACACCGGCCGGCCACCCGACTTGGGGCTGTTGCCATGCAGTTGCCCGATGGCCTCGGCAAACAGGTGCGGCCAGGAAATCGTGCCGATATCGGCGTGCTGCAGGCCCAGGAGTTCCAGGCCGCGCCGGTTCGCACCGACCAGCCAGCCATCTTCTGCAAACGCCAGCACGCCCTGTGCCACGGTGCCGATGCCTTCGGCGCGCGCATGCAGGCGCACCACCGTCTGATTACGGCACGAGGCCAGCACCAGACTGTTTTCAATCATGCGTGCCGCCGTTGAGACCAGCCCGAGTGTATGCGGATGGCGGCTGCGGTGATCACCGGAAATATCGAGGATACCCAGCAGCTGGCCGCGCGCCGACATGATGGGCGCCGCCGCACAGGTGAGAAAGCCATTGCGCTCGAGGTAATGTTCGGCGCCATTAATTTCCACGTCGTGATTTTCCGCTACGGCGGTGCCGATGGCATTGGTGCCGCGCTGGCTTTCATGCCAGGACGCACCACACATCAG
>CANJOT010000031.1 GCA_947475815.1 Burkholderiales bacterium
AGCGAGGCCAGGTAGAGGTGAAACTCCTGATCGGCAATGACCCGCTCCATGACCGATTGGTCGGCAATGCGCGCCAGATAGATCTCCTGCAATTCATCAAGCCGGGCGCTCTGTTCGCGCGTAATGCCCAGTGACATGGTGATGCGCACAAGGAAGGGTTCAAGCGCCAGGCGCGCCTGATAGAGATCGCGCGCTTCGTGGGAGTCGATCTCGGCGACGTAGTAACCACGATCGGCAATGCGGATCGCATACCCTTCCTGATAGAGGCGTTCGAGCGCCTGACGGATCGGCGTGCGTGACACCGACAGCTGATCAGCCAGATGCTGTGGTGCCAGCTTGTGACCAGGGCGCAACTGGTGCGCGAGGATCATGCTCTTGATGTGTTCGTAGACCGTGTCATCGAGGGTCATGCGCCGCGCGCCAGTCTCCTTGGTCGCACTGAGGCCCGACACGGATGCGACCGCGGACTGCGGGAGAACTTTTTTGATCATGCCGGCCAGAATTTCAGGAAAGAGCAACGCATCGGGAAGTGCATATGCACTTCAAAGCAGTGTTGCCAATAACAAAAGCAGGAGCGCCGACTGTAAAGGAAGCGAAATTTCAGGTCAATCGGGTTTTCCCACGACAATGAGATTGATTTTCAGTTGACACCACCATTTGCAGCGATGCATAGTTTGACGCCTTTGCAGATTTTGGATGCAAAAGAAGATTTAATCCCAGAAATATCAGACGGAGACTACTCATGAGCAAACGATTGCTGACTCGCCTGGCCTTGGCCATGGCCGCGGCACTGGCGCTGGTCGGTTCAGTGCAGGCGCAAACTTTTCCGGACCGGACAATCCAGCTGATCTCGCCCTACGCACCAGGCGGCGGCACCGATACGCTGGCCCGACTGGTCGCGCAAAAGCTCACCGAGAGCCTGGGCCAGAGCGTCATCGTCATCAACCGGCCTGGTGCCGGTGGCACGGTCGGCACGGCACAAGTGGCCAAGATGCCGGCGGATGGCTACACCATCATGATCGCCTCGCCCTCGCCCATCGTCATCGCACCGCACGGCAGCCGGCCGCTGTCCTACGATCCCCTCAAGGATCTGGCCCCGATCATCGGCATCGCCTCGTCACCAGCCGTCATGGTGGTACCGGCCAATTCGCCGGCGCGCTCGGTCAAGGAGTTCATTGAACTGGCCAAGTCCAAGTCGGGTCAGCTAGCCTACTCGTCGTCGGGCAACGGCGGCACCGGGCATCTGGCCGGCGCGCTGTTTGAAGCACGCACCGGCACCAAGATGATCCACGTGCCCTACAAGAGCGGCGGCGAGGCCATGACGGCGCTCGTCGCCGGCGACGTGCAACTGATCTTCACCGAACCCCTGTCGCTGGTGCCGCAACTCAAGACCGGCCGCGTGCGCCCGCTTGCCGTGACCGCGAACGCCACAGTGCCGATGTTCCCCGAGTTGCCCACGCTCGCTTCGACCATCCCCGGCTTCCAGGCCGGCCCCTGGTTTGGCCTGCTCGCTCCGGCCGGCACGCCGCCGGCCATCATCGCCAAACTCAACGCCGAGGTGAACAAGATCCTGCGCGCGCCCGACGTCAAGGAAACCATCAAGACCCTGGGTGCTGATCCGCTCGGCGGTTCGCCCGGCGAGTTTGCCACCCTGATCAAGGAAGAGTACGAGCGCTGGGGCACGCTGATCCGCCAGATCAATCTGAAGGTCGAATAAAAACAGGGTCCGACCAACCGCAGAAACAAAAAATGCCTCCGACTGGAGGCATTTTTTTTAAGCCACGATCACCGCCCGCGGGCGATGATCATGCTGCAGCGACTCGCTTACTGCGCCGGTGCCGCATCCTGGTTGAGCAAGGCCTTCATCGACAGACGCAGACGACCCTTCTCGTCGGCCTCGAGCACCTTGACGCGCACGATCTGGCCTTCCTTGAGGAAATCGGTCACGGCAGCGACGCGCTCATTGGCGATCTGACTGATGTGCAGCAGGCCATCCTTGCCGGGCAGCACCTGCACGATGGCGCCGAAGTCGAGCAGCTTCAGAACGGTGCCTTCGTAGACGCTACCGACATTGACTTCGGCGGTCAGTTCTTCGATGCGCTTCTTGGCGGCCTGGCCGGCGGCAGCGTCAACGCTGGCGATGGTCACCACGCCATCATCGTTGATGTCGATGGTGGCGCCGGTTTCTTCGGTCAGGGCGCGGATGGTGGCACCGCCCTTGCCGATGACGTCACGGATTTTTTCCGGGTTGATCTTGACGGTGATCAGGCGCGGGGCGAAGTCCGACATCTTGGCGTTGGTGTGGGGCATCGCTTCCTGCATCTTGCCGAGGATGTGCAGACGGGCTTCCTGAGCCTGGCCCAGTGCAACCTGCATGATTTCCTTGGTGATGCCCTGGATCTTGATGTCCATCTGCAAGGCGGTGATGCCTTCGGTCGTGCCGGCCACCTTGAAGTCCATGTCGCCGAGGTGATCTTCGTCGCCGAGGATGTCGGTCAGCACGGCAAACTTGGAGCCTTCCTTGATCAGGCCCATGGCGATGCCGGCGACGTGCGCCTTCATGGGGACGCCAGCGTCCATCAGTGCGAGGCAGCCGCCGCACACCGAGGCCATCGACGAGGAGCCATTGGACTCGGTGATTTCCGACACCAGACGGATCGAGTAGCTGAACTCGTCAGCCGCCGGCAGAGCGGCGATCAGGGCGCGCTTGGCAAGACGACCGTGACCGATTTCGCGGCGCTTGGGCGTGCCCACACGGCCGGTTTCGCCGGTGGCGAACGGGGGCATGTTGTAGTGGAGCATGAAACCGTCGGTATATTCGCCCATGAGCGCATCAATGCGCTGCTGGTCGCGCGCGGTGCCGAGCGTGGCCACCACGAGTGCCTGGGTTTCGCCACGCGTGAACAGGGCCGAACCGTGGGTACGCGGCAGCACGCCAGTACGGATGGAGATGGGACGCACGGTGCGCGTGTCACGACCGTCGATGCGCGGCTCGCCATCGAGAATCTGGTTGCGCACGATCTTCGATTCGAGTTCGAACAGCAGATTGCCGATTTCAACACCATCCGCCTCAAGGCCGGATGCGGACACGGCGCCTTCAACGGCCCTGGTGGCGTCGCGCAGCTTGGTGGTGCGCTCCTGCTTGGACTTGATCTGGTATGCGGCGCGCAGCAGCGGCTCGCCAACCTGCTGCACCAGCGCGATCAGCGGCTCGTTCTTGGCAGCGGGCGCCCAGTTCCAGTTGGGCTTGCCGGCAAGCTTGACGAGGTCGTGAATGGCGTTCACAACGGTCTGCAGCTGCTCATGGCCAAACACCACAGCGCCGAGCATGATCTGCTCGCTCAGCTGCTTCGCTTCGGACTCCACCATCAGGACGGCCTGTTCGGTACCGGCAACGACGAGGTTGAGCGCCGAGGTCTTGAGTTCGGTGGCGGTCGGGTTGAGGATGTACTGGCCGTTAGCATAACCAACGCGCGCGGCGCCGATCGGGCCGCTGAAGGGGATGCCGGCGATCGACAGTGCAGCCGAGGCGCCGATCATGGCGGCGATGTCGGGATCGATTTCCGGATTGACCGACAGCACGTGGATGATGATCTGGACTTCGTTGTAAAAACCTTCAGGGAACAGCGGACGGATCGGCCGGTCGATCAGGCGCGAGGTCAGGGTTTCCTTTTCCGAGGGCTTGCCTTCACGCTTGAAAAAACCGCCGGGGATCTTGCCGGCCGCATAGGTTTTTTCGATGTAGTCAACCGTCAGGGGAAAGAAGTCCTGGCCGGGCTTGGCGTTCTTGGACGCGACCACGGTAGCCAGCACAACGGTGTCTTCGATTGACACGAGAACGGCGCCACTGGCCTGACGGGCGATCTCGCCGGTCTCAAGCGTGACCTGGTGCTGGCCGTACTGGAAGGTTTTTGTGTGTTTGTCGAACATGGGTAATCCTTTCATATTTTCCCGGTTATTTTCAGGTGAGCCGGTACACCGCAACTGCAATGGGAAACTGCTCGAGGTTTGCTTCTGGATCAGTCCGATCCGTCAGATCGGGTACGTCGAACAACGCAAAAAGCCCGCGCTTATCTGGCGCAGGCTTTCTGGGGGACTACAACGGCAGCAACAAGATGCGAAAAATCGGCTGGCTTATTTGCGCAGACCCAGCTTTTCAATCAGGGCCCGATAGCGCTCGGCGTTGGTGCGCTTGAGGTAATCAAGCAACTTGCGACGACGGCTGACCATGCGCAGCAGACCACGACGCGAATGGTGGTCCTTGGTGTGGGCCTTGAAGTGGGGGGTGAGTTCGTTAATGCGGGCGGTGAGCAGGGCGACCTGGACTTCAGGCGATCCGGTGTCGTTTTGCGCGCGCGCATTGTCGGCGACAATAGCCGCCTTGCTGATGTTGGCAAAGGCCATATCCAATACTCCTAGACGAGCGGTTTCGACTGGATGGGTCGAACCGTGGTGGGAAAGAGGCGAGAGTATACCCGAAGCCGATCGCACGTGCCAGCTACTGCTACTTGACGCCGGCCCCCGCACCGGCACCGGCGACAGGGACCTCCTGTGGTGCCACGGCCTGGAGGAGGAGCAACTGGAATGCGTTGAGGGTATTTTCGTTTTCCAGCTTCCTGATTTCAGTCTTGATGGCCGCGAACAGATTGGCCGGCGGCACACCGCCCGTGGCCACCGCGGCGGCGAGCGCGGTCCCGCACTCCTTTCGAAGTTTCGAACTGATATTGATCTGGGCTGGCCCCTCGTCGGCGACAAAGGCATTGAACAGCGCCGCGGCAAAATGGGCGTCGGGCTGCCGTTCAAACACACTGAGCTGGCGCAGAAAAAGCAGATTCTCGCCGCGCTGGAATGAAGCTGCAAAGCGCTCATACAAGTCCGGCAGTACCGACAGCTTGAGCTTGGTGCCAGCGGCGCTCAAGGTCTTGTCCGGCAGCCCGCCCGTTACGAATCGGTCCAGATTCAGATCATTAAGGTGGGCCTGCGCCCGGCCGCGCTCCGCATCCGTGAGGGCGGCATCGAGACCCAAGGCCTGACGCAACTCCGACAGGGTGACTGTGGCACCGCCCGCAGCCACGCGAAGATCTGTCAGGGCTCTGCGCAGGGCGGGAAATTTTTCGCCGGCATCCGGGGCTGCGCCAGCCTCGATGAAAATCTGATTGACCACAAACTGGAAGTCTTTGTTGTCCTGGTCGCGACTGATTTTCTGAATAGTGCTGGTCGCGATAAAGCCACGCATATCCACTGGCACTGTCCTTCGCACGCCACCGCCACCTCCACCCTGCCCGACATCATCCCCCTCACCCTCACCCGCCCCGCCTGACTGGCGCAGGGCTCTGGGCGTGAGTGGCGGTGGCGCACGCAAAGGCCGCTTTGATGCAGCCGGCGATGGCGGCGCAAGATTGCCTGTTGGCGCGCGCTCGGCACCCTGCAAGGGCGAATCCGAGCGTGCCGACTTGTTGTCTTTCGCGGCGACTTCAGGCGCCGGGAGGTCGATCGATGGGCGGCGCCCGGTTGGTGTCAGAGCTGACATGATGTTCTCCTTATGTGACTACCAAAAAATGCTCCCCATCGTGGCTTGCTCAGGCAGCCAGGCTTTCGATCAACGCGGTCTTGAGCTTTTCCAGAAAATTCTGATTGACCAGTTGGGTGATTTCACCCTCCGCATCGTCGAACAGGCCGGCAGGCACCACCACCGGATCCGCTGCCTCGGCGCGCGCCCATTGCCCCACAATGTGGTTGCGCATCGCGCTGGGCAGATTCACCTGACTGGGCGCATCCTCGGCGACGAACTGTCGGATGATGCCGCGCACCGCAGCGGGCGTAAGGGCGCTGCGGGTCTTTTCCAGCGCACTCAGGAAATCGGTATTTTCGGTGACCAGAGAAGCCGTAGCCGCGCGCAGGATCGCTGCCTTGAAAGGCTTGAAATCAACCATCCTGCCGGTCGTCAGGACGACCTGCTGACCCGCTGTGTCAAAGCGGTCATTCAGAATCTGGCCAACCGTTGCGCCGGCAATGGCCTCTCGCAGGATGCCCAGATCGACTGCGGCAGATGCGGGAATGGCATTGAGCTGGATGCCCATCGCGGACTTGAGGCTGGCCACGTCCGCCGTCACTTCCGGGAGCGTGCTCTTGAATCCCTTGCTGTCTGGCAGCCGGGCATCGGAAGATTCACGCGGGAGACGCTTGCGCTCACCGTCGGGTTCGCCCTTGTGGTCGGCAGAACGCAGAAACAGCGGATTGGGCACCACATGGACGTTCTCTTGAATACCGGCGCGAGCGGCCAACACCTGTGCCACATCGACGCGGCCACGACGCCCCGGCGCTGCCGGTGGCGGCGGCAGATCGGCGCCGGGCACGACTTTCTCGACGCTCAAGCCGCTCTTGCCCTTGTGGTCAGGCGCGGCGGCAGTCGACACGACTGGCGCTTGCGCGGCACCCAGCGGCACACTGTTCCTTCTGACGCCATCACCCATCGCTGCCCCCCGAAACCGGCCACCACCCCAACACCCATGCCTGCTGGCAAAAGGTGCTGATTCGTAACCGGCCCCGGAGGCGAGTTCCTACTCTTCGGAATAATTTTTGGGCTGGCGTGTGCCGGCCAGCCCGCGCTGGCGCACGGCCTCATACAGACAGACCGCGCTGGCCACGCTGACGTTGAGGCTCTCGACCGCACCAGCCATCGGAATCGATACCAGCTGGTCGCAGGTGTCGCGCGTCAGACGCCGCATGCCCTCGCCTTCGGCGCCGAGCACCAGTGCCACCGGCCCGGACAGGTCGATGCCATGGATCGAGGTGTCGGCATTGTCGGCCGTGCCAATGATGCGCACGCCACGCTCCTGCAACTCGCGCAGGGTACGGGCCAGATTGGTGACCGTGATGTAAGGAACGCTTTCGGCGGCGCCGCTGGCGACCTTGGCGGCTGTGGCATTGAGGCCGCAGGCGCGGTCCTTGGGCGCGACCACGGCATGGGCGCCCGCACCATCGGCCGCGCGCAGGCAGGCGCCGAGGTTGTGCGGGTCGGTGATACCGTCGAGTATCAGCAGCAGGGGCGGCTCGCTCAGGGTATCAAGCAGGTCGTCGAGACTGTGCGTGAGCGGCACCTCGTCGGCGCTGGCGGCCACGCCCTGATGCCGGCCGTGGCCGACAATGCCATCGAGACGCTTGACGTCGACCGGCACGATCTTCAGGCCGGCCGACTCGGCCATCTTGATGAAGTCCTGCATGCGCCGGTCGCGCCGGCTGGCCTCGACATACACTTCGCGCACCGAGCGCGCGTCGTGGCGGATGCGCGCCGCAACGGCATGAAAGCCATGCAATAAACGATGATTGGACATGGTGGCTTAGCGCTTGCGGCGCAGGGCCATCTTGCCCGGCGCCTTGCCGTGCGGGTGTTTGGCCGGCCGCTCATCCTTCTCGGCCGGCACCATGGGCACGACCGAGCGCTTGGCGCCGCTCTTGCCGTCCTTGGCCTTGGTTTCCTTGCCCCGGCTCGCCGGCTTGCGCGACGCGTCGGCTTCCGGCAGGACACCGCGCATGATCTGCTGGTAGGTATTGCCGCGCACCAGACGGAATTCAATCTTGCGCGCTTCCAGATCCACGCGTGACACCTGCACGGTCACCGGGTCAGTCAGTCTGAAGCGCTGGCCGGTACGCTCACCGCGCAACTCGCGCAGCGCCTCGTTGAACTGGAAATAATCGGTGCCCAGCTCGGACACATGCACCAGACCATCGACATAGAGCGTATCGAGGGTGACAAAGACACCAAACTGCGCCACACCCGAAATGGTGCCGCGGAATTCTTCGCCGACCTTCTCGCGCATGAAATAACACTTGAGCCAGGCTTCAACGTCGCGGCTGGCATCGTCGGCACGGCGTTCATTGGCCGAACACTGCATGCCGAACTGTTCCCAGACCTGATGCTGTTGCTGCACCTGCACCGGCGTGAAGGCGCGTTTGCCGCGACTGTCGACGAGCGACGAGCCCGGCCCGTCACTGCCCGGCAAGCTGGGCAGGTAGATTCTGGACGCCAGCAGGGCCTTGATGACCCGGTGCGTGAGCAGATCGGGATAGCGGCGAATCGGCGACGTAAAGTGGGCATAGCCCTCATACGCCAGACCGAAGTGGCCGCCATTGTCGGGGCTGTAAATGGCCTGCTGCATGGAGCGCAGCATCATGGTCTGCAGCAGCGGCGCGTCGGGCCGCGACTTGACCCGTTCGGCGAGCGCGGCGTAATCGCTCGAGTGCGGCGAGTCGCCACCGGACAGCGACAGGCCGAGCGTCTTGAGGAAGGTGCGCAGGTTGTTGAGCTTGTCGACCGTCGGGCCGTCGTGCACGCGATACAGGCCGTTGTGTTTCGAGCGCAGCATGAAGTCGGCCGCACAGACATTGGCCGACAGCATGCATTCTTCGATCAGCTTGTGGGCGTCGTTGCGCGTGCGCGGCACGATCTGCTCGATCTTCCCGAGGGTATTGCAGACGATGTAGGTCTCGGTGGTTTCAAAGTCGATGGCGCCGCGCGTATGGCGCGCCTTGACAAAGGCCTTGTAGAGATCGTGCAGGGTCTGCAGTCCGGGCACCAGATCGCCGCGCGCACGTCCTGCCGGGCCATCGGGCGCGGTGAGGATGTTCCAGACCTCGGTATAGGTGAAGCGTGCGGCCGAATGCATCACCGCGTTGTAGAACTGGTAAGCCGAGACTTCGCCCGCTTCGCTGACCACCATGTCGCACACCAGCACGAGCCGGTCGACCATGGGGTTGAGGGAACACAGGCCGTTGGAGATTTTTTCCGGCAGCATCGGGATGACGCGGCGCGGAAAATACACCGAGGTGCTGCGCTCAAAGGCATCCTTGTCGAGGGCCGCACCGGGGGTCACGTAATGGCTGACATCGGCAATAGCGACCAGCAGACGCCAGCCGCCCTGCTTGCCTTCCATGGGTTCGGCATACACGGCGTCGTCGAAGTCACGCGCGTCTTCGCCGTCAATGGTGACCAGCGGCACATCGCGCAGATCAACACGGCCAAGCAGATCTTCGCTGCGCACCACATCGGGCAGGCTGTCGGCCTGCTTGAGCGCTGCTGCCGAAAAGATGTGCGGCACGTCAAACTTGCGCACGGCAATTTCGATTTCCATGCCGGGGTCGTCGATCTCGCCCAGCACTTCGGCGATGCGGCCGATCGGCTGGGTATAACGCGAAGGCTGTTCGATGATCTCGACCATCACCACCTGGCCCGGCTGGGCCTTGTGGGTTTCACCGGGCGGAATGAGGATGTCGTGCTTGATGCGCTGGTCTTCCGGCGCCACCACGAACACGCCACGCTCGTTGAGCAGACGCCCGACAAGCTTGTTGGTGCGCCGTTCGGTGACTTCGACGATGACACATTCCGGCTTGCCGCGAAAATCCGTGCCGGTCGCCTTGACCAGCACCCGATCACCGTGCAGCACCTTGAGCATTTCCTTGGGCGACAGCCACAGGTCCGGACCGCCATCATCGCGGATCAGGAAACCGAAGCCATCGCGATGGCCCGTGACGCGGCCGGCAACAAAATCGAGTTTGGTGGCGAGCAGCAGCACGCCCTTGCGATTGGGCATGAGCTGACCATCGCGTTCCATGGCCGACAGACGCCGCTCAAAGCCCTCACGCTCCTCCGGCTTGACGCCGAGGTCCATGGCCAGCTCCTCAGCCATCAAAGGCGCTGGCGCGTTGCGCAGGGCCGTGAGAATGTCTTCCCGGCTGGGAATGGCGTAGTCCATCGTCGTGATCGAGACTTCCGACCGTTGCGACTCCGCTTTCACGCGGTGCTGGCGGCGTGGTTTAGGGTTTGTTTCTGCCTCATCGGGTGATCCGGAAGAGGGGTCCTGCTTTTTCATATTTGACAAATTAAATAATCTCTCTACAATTCGCGAGTCGCTGTACCACCACCCGTGCCCGGATGGCGGAATTGGTAGACGCACTAGGTTCAGGTCCTAGCGGTGGCAACACTGTGGAGGTTCGAGTCCTCTTTCGGGCACCAGCATCATAAAAGGGATCGCTTAGGCGATCCCTTTTTCATTTCAGGTTTTGCCCGAAAAGCAAAGTGCCTTCGCACTTTGCGTGGGGACTCGAAAGGTTCGGCTTGCAAGCCGAACCGGGGCCGCGGCACGTGGCCGAGTCCGATTCCGGGCAATTCACATACAAGGGTTGCGCAAGCAACCCTTCATTACAACGCCTTAGCGACGGCAACACAACCCACCAAAGCCAATTCTATACGCATGCCGGCAAAGCACAGGTCAATAACGCAACCCATCACTTCACCCCCTTATGCATCCAAGCCGACAGATTCCCCGGCCTTAAGCCATCATAATCCTCAAACGGCTGATGGATCCACGGATTGGTCGCCAGATACTCAACATGGTAGTCCGGCTTGAAGCGTGAGCACGCTTTGTACCAGATCACCGCACTGCGCACTTCGGTGACACTGGCAAATTCCTCGCGCAGATGCATACCGACACGTTCCAGCGTCAGGCCCGAGTCGACCAGATCATCGACCAGCAACACCCGGCCGCCAAACGCGCCGCCAGTGGTCGTGATGTATTTGCCGATGTTCAGATCGCCCTGCTTGGTGCCGCTTGCCTCGCGATACGAACTGGTAGCCAGAATCGCCAGCGGCATGTCGTAAATGCGCGAGAGGATGTCCCCCACACGCAAGCCGCCACGCGCCAGACACAGAATCTGGTCAAACTGCCAGCCCGATTCGTGGATCTGCAAACACAGCCGCTCTATCAGGCGGTGGTAGTCATCCCAGGAGACCCAGAGATCGGAATCGGTACTAGCCGGTACGGTCATGTTCTGTTGCTTCTTGTGTCACTCAAAGGGATGACGCAGCACGATTGTCTCATCCCGATCCGGACCGGTCGAGATCATGTCGATCGGCACACCGCAGACCGCAGCCACACGGTCCAGATAATTGCGCGCCGCCTGCGGCAGACCGTCAAGCGTGTTGATGCCAAAAGTGCTTTGCTTCCAGCCGGGCAATTCTTCATAGACCGGTACACATTCAGCAATGTCGGCAGCGCCGAAGGGCAGAATGTCGATGCTGCGACCGCCCACCGTGTAGCCGACGCCCAGCTTAATGGTTTCCACGCCATCGAGCACATCGAGCTTGGTGATGCACAGGCCCGACACACCGTTGATCTGAATCGATCGCTTGAGTGCGGCAGCATCAAACCAGCCACAACGCCGGGCGCGCCCGGTCACCGAACCGAACTCCTTGCCTTTTTCGGCCAGATGCCGGCCGACATCGTCGAACAGTTCGGTCGGAAACGGCCCCGAACCAACGCGCGTCGTGTAGGCCTTGGTGATGCCGAGGATGTAGTGCAGGCAGCCAGGGCCGACACCAGCCCCTGCAGCGGCCGCTCCGGCCACGCAATTACTGGAGGTCACATAGGGGTAGGTGCCGTGGTCAACGTCGAGCAGCGCGCCCTGTGCGCCTTCAAACAGCAGGTTCTTGCCGGCGCGCTGCACGTCGTAGAGCTCGCGCGACACATCGGCCACCATCGGCCGCACACGCGGCGCCAGCGCCAGGCCCTGGTCGTAGACCATCTGGAAGTCGACTTCGGGTGCGCCGAGGTAATGCTTGAGAACGAAGTTGTGATAATCGAGCACTTCACGCAGACGTTCGGCAAAACGGGCCGGGACAAACAGGTCCTGCAGGCGCACCGCGCGGCGCGCCACCTTGTCTTCGTAGGCCGGGCCGATGCCGCGGCCGGTGGTGCCGATCTTGGCCGCACCGCGCTTGGCTTCGCGCGCCAGATCGAGCGCCACGTGATACGGCAGGATCAGCGGGCAGGCCTCGCTGATGCGCAGACGCGAGCTGACATCCAGTCCGGCCTGTTCGAGCTCGTCGATTTCCTTGAGCAGCGCCTCGGGCGAAAGCACCACACCGTTGCCGATGTAGACCGCCACGTCGGGTCGCATAATGCCTGAGGGAATCAGCCGCAGAACGGTTTTCTTGCCGTCAATGATGAGCGTGTGCCCGGCGTTGTGGCCACCCTGGAAGCGGACCACACCGTGTGCGTGATCGGTCAGCCAGTCAACTACCTTACCCTTGCCTTCATCGCCCCACTGGGTTCCGATGACGACGACGTTCTTTGCCATGTTAAAGCCTCTGTTTACCGCGGAAATAATCCGGTTGAAGATGCCGGTTGAACATTCCGGTTCAGTGATCCGTTCAGGGATGAAATCAATCTGTTCAGCTTTTTATTCAATGCTGCGCCAGAGCCTCAATGACCCAGAGGCCAGCGCGTTCGACCAGCACGCGGTCGCAGGCGAATTCTTCCTGGTCGTGCTCGTGTCCGGGCAGGGCCTGAATGACGATTTCACCGCTCGCGCGCAGGCGCGTCACGGCTGCACGCAAGCCTGCAGCGGCACCCCAGGGGGCGCGCACCGCCGGCTTCGCAGCGCTCGCCGGGAGCAGACTGGCGAGCTCGCGCAAATCGAGCGAAAAGCCGGTGGCCGGACGCGCCCGTCCAAATGCCTGACCGACTTGGTCGTAACGCCCACCGCGCGCCACTGCATTGGCCAGACCGGGGCAATACGCTGAAAACATCACGCCACTATGATAGTGATACCCGCGGATATCAGCCAGATCGATGGAAACATCGGCGCCGTGCAGACCGGCGGCGAGTTGCTCGAGGGCGGCCAGCGCGGCCTCGATGCGTGGCTGGGCCGGCAACGCGGCACGCGCGGCGGCGATCACTTCAATGCCACCATACAGGCCACACAGGGCCACCAGCGCCGCACAGGTTGCCGGCAACAATACCGTGCCCAGCGCCGTCAGTCCTTCGCGGTCCTTGGTCTGCAGCAGCAGATAAACATCTTCAGCGAGTGCCGCGCCGGCCGGATCGGCATCGAGCAGCGCGCGCAGCACATCCACATGGCACAGGTCAAGGCGGACCCGCGCAACGCCAGCCAGGCGCAGCGCGGCCAGCAGGAGTTCCTGCACTTCGAGGTCAGCCTCGGCGCCGCCGTGACCGTAGATTTCAGCGCCCACCTGCAGCGGCTCGCGATTGCCCGACAAACCAGCCGGGCGGGTATGCAGCACGCTGCCGGCGTAACACAGGCGCGTTACGCCCTGGCGATTGAGCAGGTGTGCGTCGATGCGCGCCACCTGCGGCGTGATGTCGGCGCGCAGGCCCATGGTGCGGCCGGACAATTGATCGACCAGCTTGAACATGCGCAGGTCCATGTCGCGCCCAGTGCCCGAGAGCAGCGATTCGGTGTATTCAAGCAGCGGCGGCATCACCATTTCATACCCATAGGTACGAAACAGGTCGAGCAGCAGCCGGCGCAGATCTTCGATCTTGCGCGCCTCGGACGGCAGGACATCGGCAATGTATTCAGGTAGTAACCAGGCTGGCATGGCAATCAGGAATCGGCGGCAAAGGGCGGGTTCCGGCCGTTCGCGGCGCACAGGGGTGCGGCGCACGAACGCCCGAGAACAGGCGCAAGGGCATGATTTTAAGTCAGAAAAGGCCCGTGGCGAAGAGAATCAGCAATCCGGCGATCATGGCGGTCAATCCGAAGAAGCGGATTTGACCGTCATTGAGGGCCAGAAGGCGCGTGAGCATGTCGCGCCAGCGCTGCGGAAACAGGAAGGGAGTGAGCCCTTCGAGCACCAGCATCAGGGCGAACGCCGCCAGCAGGGTAAGCCACATGGTCTAGCGCTTTCCACCACCAGGATTTTTCATGTACTTGAAAAATTCGGAGGAAGGATCGACCACCATCAGGTCGGAACGGGTGGCAAAACTGGCACGGTAGGCCTCGAGGCTGCGATAAAACGCCGCAAACTCGGGGTTCTGGCCAAACGCGGCGGCATAAATGTTGGAGGCTTTGGCATCGCCCTCGCCGCGAATACGCTGGGCGTCGCGGTAGGCGTTGGCCAGCAGCACTTCACGCTGGCGGTCGGCATCGGCACGAATCTGCTCGGAGGTCGCGGCACCGGTCGAGCGCAGTTCGTTGGCCACGCGCTTGCGCTCTGCTTCCATGCTGCGATAAACCGACTCCACCACTTCGGGTGACAGGTCGACGCGCTTGATGCGCACGTCGAGAATCTGCACACCGACAGCGGCGGTGTCGTCCACCGTCTTGGCGCGTACCGCTTCCATCATTTTTTCACGGTCCGAGGCGACCACTTCACGCGAGGTGCGCTTGGTGATTTCCTCGTTGAGCGCGGCGCGCAGGATCTGGCCCATGCGGTCCTGGGCGCGCGTTTCGTTGTCGCCGAAACTGACGTAATATTTTTTCGGATCGGCAATGCGCCACTTCACAAAGGTATCGACCAGCAGGTTACGCTTTTCCGCCGTGATATACCGTTCAGTATCGGGCGTGTCGATGGTGAGAATGCGGCGGTCGAGATAGACGACATTCTGGAACGGCGGCGGCAGCTTGAAGTGCAGACCCGGCTCGGCGATCACTTCCCTGATTTCACCGAGGGCAAACACAATCGCGTAACGACGCTGGTCAACCACGAAAATGGTCGACGAAAAAATCATCAGCGCAATGGTGGCAGCGATCACACCGGAAACGATACGATTCATCATCGCGACTCCCGATCACGGGCGCGCAGGCTGTCGCGCGAACGCGCGTCGGCCTCGCCCTGGACAGCGGGCGCGGCGGGCGCGGGCGCGCTCACCGCGGGCGGACTGGTCGGCCCGGGGCCGGGCCCGGTGCCCGACGGGGGCGTCGGCACGGGCTGGCGCAGCGGGTCGGTGGCCGTGGCCGCCATCAGCTTGTCGAGCGGCAGATAAAGCAGATTGTTGCCAATGCGCGAATCGACCATCACTTTGGTGGTGTTGCTGAAAATCTGTTGCATGGTTTCCAGATACATACGTTCGCGCGTCACGCCGGGTGCCTTGCTGTAGGCACCGAGCACTGCCTTGAAACGGCTGGCGTCGCCTTCGGACTGGGCGACGATACGCTGCTGATAACCCTTGGCTTCCTCGATCAGGCGCGATGCCGTACCGCTGGCGCGCGGAATGACGTCGTTGGCGTAGGCCTGACCTTCGCTTTTCTGGCGCTCGCGATCCTGGCGGGCGCGCACGGCATCATCAAAAGCGGCCTGAACCTGTTCGGGCGGCTGGGCGTTGAGGATGGTGACGTTGAGAATGGCAATGCCGGTGTTGTAACGGTCGAGAATGCGCTGCGCCAGCTGCTGGATCAGCACGGCCATTTCCTCGCGGCCGGAATAGAGCACAAAGTCCATCTTGTTGCGGCCGACCACTTCGCGGATGGCAGTTTCGGCCGACTGCATGACGTTGTCTTCGGCGTTGCGGTTCTTGAACAGGAATTCGGTCGGGTCCTTGATGCGGTATTGCACGGCCACCTGCATGTCGATGATGTTTTCTTCATCGGTCAGCATGAGCGATTCGCGCGCCATACGGGTCTTGGAATTCTGCCGGTAGCCGATTTCGACGTTGCGCACCTGGCCGACATTGACCACTTCGTGCGCCTGAATCGGGTAAGGCAGACGCCACTGGATACCGGCACCGGTCGTGCTCTTGTATTTGCCGAATTCAAGAATGACGCCCTGCTGGCCTTCCTGAACGATGAAAAAACCACTCGCCAGCCAAACCAGCAGTGCAACGATGGCCAGCACACCGGCGCCGATGCCGGCACCCTTGAGGCCGGGGACATTAAAGCCACCGAAACCACCGCCGCCACCACCACCACCACCGGAACCACCGCCGGCCGGACGGCCTTTGCCGCCCTTGCCACCGAGCAGGCCGTTGATGCGGCGATTGAAATCCTGCCAGAGCTCATCAAGATCGGGCGGCCCGTCCTTGGGACGGGGGCGGCGTGGTGGTTCGCTGTCGGGTCCGCCCTCGGCGAGCGCGACATCGCGCCGCCAGCGCAAACCGCGCGACAAGCGCACTACAGACATGGTCAGGCCAAAAGCACTCAACATAGGACGTGGGTTCCACTGCAATAAAATTCAGGTCATGGCCGCGCTGGTTTCACCATCCGGCCCGGCGGCGACGGGCCGCGCAGGTGCAGCCTGAGCAGCCTCGACCAGGGCAAGCCGGAGCAAATCCAGGCCGGCGCCGGTACGTGCCGACAAGCTAACGCGAACGATGCTATCACACTCGTCGCGTTCGATCACAGGCAGCAATTGCGCACCATCAGTGACGGCATCGATCTTGTTCCAGACCAGGATTTGCGGCACCTGATCGGCGCCGATGCCCGCCAGGACTTCATTGACTTGGGCGATCTGTTCCTGGCGCACCGGGCTCGAGGCGTCGACCACGTGCAACAACAGGTCGGCGTGCACGGTTTCCTCGAGCGTTGCCTTGAAGGCTTCGATCAGTTGGGTCGGCAGGTCGCGGATGAAACCAACCGTGTCGGAGATCACCAGCTGGCCGAGGCCTTCGAGGTAAACGCGCCGCGAGGTCGTGTCCAGCGTGGCGAACAATTGATCGGCCGCGTAGGCATTGGCGTGGGTAATGGCATTGAACAGCGTCGATTTGCCGGCATTGGTGTAACCAACAATGGACACGCTGAAGACGCCACCGCGATTGCGCGCGCGCCGCTGGGTGGCGCGCTGGCGCTCCAGCTTGTGCAGGCGGATCTTGAGCATCTTGACACGTTCACCGAGCAGGCGACGGTCGGTTTCGAGCTGGGTTTCGCCCGGACCCCGCAGGCCGATACCGCCCTTTTGGCGTTCCAGATGGGTCCAGCCGCGCACCAGACGCGTGGAGAGGTGTTGTAATTGTGCCAACTCGACCTGAATTTTGCCCTCGTGGCTTTTCGCGCGCTGGGCAAAAATATCGAGAATCAGGGCGGTGCGATCGACCACGCGTACCTTGAGCTCACGCTCGAGGTTGCGCTGCTGGGCCGGTGACAGGGGCTGGTCGAAGATGGCAATGTCGATCTGCTCGGCGGCCATGATGGCGGCAATCTCAAGCGCCTTGCCGCTGCCGACAAACAGGGCCGGATCAGGCCTCGAACGTTTGCTCACGACCACCGCGGCCACCATGGCCCCCGCGGATTCGACCAGAGCGCGCAATTCGGTGATGGTGGCGGCATGATCGCCCTTGCCCAGATCGACACCGATGACCGCCGCACGCACAATTTCGGCGTGTGTCGAAGCATCCTGGCTGGAGGGTCTCGTGGCCGACAGATTGCGGCCATCAGGGAGTGCGGAAGGAACTGCGTTGAGCTTGGCCAATCGCTTAGTGCTTTTCGGTTCGGTCAAACGCCAGAGGCTGCCCGTGCGCCGCGCAATGCTCTGCAGTTCGCAAGGTCATGCAGACTACACGACGGCCCGCAGCGCTGCGCTGTCGGGGCCGCCAGGCACCCCTCATTCGAGGTCTTCTTCGGCCGACAGATTCACCGCCCGCGACGGCACCACCGTCGAAATAGCGTGTTTGTAGACCATCTGGGTGACCGTGTTGCGCAAGAGCACAACGTATTGATCAAACGATTCAATCTGGCCCTGCAGCTTGATGCCGTTGACCAGATAAATCGAAACGGGAATGTGCTCCTTGCGCAGCACATTCAAAAACGGGTCTTGTAGCAATTGCCCTTTGTTGCTCATATTTACCTCGAAAAATTATTGTTATCGCGAGCGTTGTGAGCCGCGGCTGATATTGCCGGTATCGGAGGGTATCTGGAGACAAGCCGGCAATTTACAAGTTGAATGTAAACGATTTTTTGTCCAAATGCCAATGGGGATTGTAAGCATTTGTGAAGTCTGCCCATCTTTGCAGAGATGGCGCGCAGGTCGTATTGACCATTAACCGTCCTTCATACCCTTGCGCGTTGTTCAGCGATCGTGCCGCACGAATGGATTGCGCGACGAACGGAATTCAATTCTCAGTGGAGTTCCCTGCAGCGAAAAAGTTTCCCTGAAGCGGGATTCCAGATAGCGCTTGTAGCTGTCGGGCACGTGTTCGAGCGCATTGCCGTGGATGATGACGATGGGCGGGTTCTGTCCACCCTGATGGGCGTAGCGCAATTTCGGCCGGATCAGGCCCCTGCGCGGCGGAGTCTGTCGTTCCACGGCTTCGATCAGGGCGCGCGTCAGTCTGGGCGTCGTCAGTTTCGACATCGCCGCCGCATAGGCTTCGTCCACCGACTTGAGCAGGCTGGAGACACCCTGTCCGTGCAAGGCCGAGATGTAATGGGTGCGCGCGAAATCGAGAAACTGCAGTTTGCGCGCCACGTCGCGCTTGATGCGCTCGCGGTTGTATTCGTCCAGACCGTCCCACTTGTTGATGCCCAGCACCAGCGCACGACCGGATTCAACAATGAATCCAGCGATGTGGGCATCCTGATCGGTGATGTCCTGGCGGGCATCGAGCAGCAGCATCACCACATGCGCATCGGCGATCGATTGCAGCGTCTTGACCACCGAGAATTTTTCAACCGCCTCAAACACCTTGCCACGCTTGCGCAGGCCCGCCGTATCGATGAGCGTGTAGAGCTTGCCGCCACGGTCAAAGTCAATGTGGATGCTGTCGCGCGTGGTGCCGGGCATGTCGAAGGCGATGACCCGCTCTTCGCCCAACAGAGTGTTGACGAGCGTCGACTTGCCCACATTCGGCCGGCCAACGATGGCCAACTTGAGACGCCGCGGGCCCGATTCGCCTTCGGTCTCGTCTTCGGGCGGTGGCAGCGGAATGGGATCCAGTGCTGCATCGAGCAGTTCACCCACGCCATCGCCGTGGGCCGAGGACACCGAAATCGGCTCACCGAGTCCAAGCTCGTAAAAATCGGCAGTCGCGCCGGCCAGGCGCATGCCTTCGGTCTTGTTGACCGCCAGCACCAGGCGCCGGCCGCACTTGCGCAGGTCGACGGCGATCTGCTGGTCGTGCGCGGTCAGGCCCTGACGGCCATCAACCAGAAAAATCACCACGTCGGCTTCGGCGATTGCCTGACGCGTCTGGCGCGCCATCTCGTGATAGATGCCTTCCTTGGCGACCGGCTCGAACCCGCCGGTATCGATCACCAGATAGGGGCGGTCACCCATGCGCCCGGTGCCGTAGTGGCGGTCGCGCGTGAGGCCGGGAAAATCGGCCACAAGCGCGTCGCGCGAACGTGTCAGGCGGTTGAACAGGGTTGACTTGCCGACGTTGGGACGTCCGACAATGGCAACCACCGGCATGAATCCCGCGGCGGGCATGGAGGTACTGGAAGACGAAGACATGACCATCCCGCGTAAAACGCGGGCCTTAATCTGAAGCGAAGGCGAATAACACGCCTGACTGGGTTTGCAACAATACGGCCGGCACGGCGCCGGCATCAAAACTGAGGGGCTGGGCATTGATGGCACTGCCATCGGTATTCACGCGCGCCAGGAAAGTACCGTCTTCGCGCGACAGCCAGTGCAGCACACCGCGATAGTCGCCCACCACGACGGCACGGCCCACCGAGGCCGGCGCGCTCCCCTGACGGAATTTCAGGCTGTCGTTGCGCCAGACGCTCGCACCACCGGTGCGCGTGAGGGCATGCACGACGCCCTGATCGTCCGTGTAGAAGGCATAGCGGGCGTCAACGGCGATGCCATTGCCGCTGGAGGCTTCGCGGGTCCATGCCGGGTTGCCATTGGCCGCGTCAAAACAGCCGGCACGGCCCTGGAAGGTCGCCACGCACACTTCGCGGCCGATGAGCACCGGCCGACCAACGACGTCAGCAATGCGCTCGAGTTCGGTCGAACCGCGCGGCGCGGCCACTGACACATCCCAGCGCACCGAGCCGTTGGCTACCGTCAAGGCGGCCAGCCGGCCACCGGGGAAGCCGGCGAAAATCACGCCATTGCTGATCAGCATGCCCGTGGCTCCGCGCAACACCAGCGGCGGATTGGGGCGCTGATAGGTCCAGCGGCGTGTGCCGGTCGCGGCGTCCAGACCAATCAGGCGGTTGTCGCTGGTGCGCACCACCACCCAGCCGTCGCCAACGACGGGTGCGCTCAGAATCTCGGTGTTGATCGGC
This sequence comes from Burkholderiales bacterium, assembly GCA_947475815.1. GTDB lineage: Bacteria > Pseudomonadota > Gammaproteobacteria > Burkholderiales > Burkholderiaceae_D > CANJOT01. The sequence continues at coordinate 19,969 of CANJOT010000031.1, forward strand.
GTTTTCCAGCGCGGCGCGCCATCGGCACCGAGCGCAACGACTTCACCATCGGCGGTCGCCACAGCCACCAGATTGCCATCGGCGCCGACACCGGCGCTGAGGCGGTCGGCGGCCTTGACGCGCCAGGCCTGGCTACCGGTAGCGAGCGCAAAGCGGGCGACCGTGCCATCGGCCGCGGCGGCATACACCGAGCCAGCCGCGATGGCCGGCGAGAACAGGGCGTTGCCGCCGGCACCGACGGCCGCGCTCCACAGGCTGCGCACGGCCAGCGTGGGTTTGATGTCAACCAGTTCCGTGGGCCGGTTGGGTGGCGGGGCGGCGAAGGGATTGAGGCTGCTGCAGGCCGACAGCCCGCTCAGGGCCAGCACCCCCATCGCCAAAAAAACACGCGCGGGCAAGGGGCGGCTCACTTCTTGTCCCCGACCGGTGCGGCAGGCGTGGCAGCAGGCGCGTCAGCCTTCAGACCCAGATCGTCCAGCTTGATCTGCACGATCTGACGGTGGGGATTGCGCAAATCAGTCTTGTCAACCGACAACTGGTAGGCAGCGCGCGCTTCTTCAGGCTTTTTCAGGGCCATGAGAATGTCGCCCTTGCGATCGGCAAAGACCGACTCGAACTGCTCGGGCACGCTGCCGTTCATCAGGGCCAGTGCAGCATCGTGGGCACCCTCGTCGAGCAGCACACCGGCCAGACGCAGACGCGCCACCATCTTGAAACTCTCGTCACGGGCATTGTCGACGACCCACTGCAATTGCGCCTTGGCCGTGCGCAGGTCGCCGGCGTCAAAACTGACGCGCGCGGCCAGCAAGCCGCCCATCTGGGCGTAGGCGGTGCGCGAGTACTGGTCAAACAAAGTCCCGGCCGCAGTTTTCACACGCGCCATGTCCTTGGCGGCGACCGCGGTCTGCAGGTCTTCGTAGGCGCCGGTCGCGGCCGCGGCCTGATTGCGCTGATACCAGTTCCAGCCGTTCCACGCGGCAAAGGCCAGCGCCACCACCAACACAACGGTGGTGACCAGATTGCCGTAGGTATTCCACCACGCCTTGAGCGTCGCGAGTTGTTCCTGCTCTTCCAGATCGTAAGCCACAAAATGCCTTTTAACGTTGGTCTAAATTCATCAACCCGGGCCGCGCGCGATACCTGCTGCCACGCCCTGCCCGGCCGGAAATCATGCTAAATCTTCATCGTCTTCATCATCACCCACCAGCGCGGCAACGATGGTATCAGCGAGCGCATCAAGCGCCACGCGCCGCTGTGTGCCACCCGCCCCGCCAGCGCTGACGCCATCGCGCAGCGTCTTGAGTGTGGCTTCACCGGCCGCCAGTTCATCGTCGCCAAGGATGACGGCAAATGCCGCGCCCGAGGCGTCGGCCTTTTTCATCTGCGACTTGAAACTGGCCTCCTGGCCCGCCGCATTGCAATGCAGGATGACGTCCAGACCCATGGTACGCAAGCCCTCGGCGGCACGGAATGCCACCATGCGTGCCGCTGCGCCCTGATGCACCACGTAGACATCACACAAACCCGGCGCATTGGGCGGGCACTGTTCCTGGATCAATTCGAGGATGCGCTCCACACCCATGCCAAAACCACAGGCTGGGGCGGCCTTGCCCCCCATCATGGCAATCAGCGGGTCATAACGGCCACCGCCGCACAGGGTGCCCTGAGCACCCAGCGCATCGGTAATCCATTCAAACACGGTCAGATTATAGTAGTCCAGTCCGCGCACGAGTCGCGGGTTGATGTGAAAAGCCACGCCCATCTGCCGCAGTATGGTCTGCACACCCTCAAAATGCGCCAGCGATTCCGGGCCGAGAAAATCGAGCAGGCGCGGCGCGCTGTTGACCAGATCCTGCATGGCCGGATTTTTGGTGTCAAGAATGCGCAGCGGATTGCTGTGCAGGCGGCGGCGGGCGTCGGCATCGAGCTGATCTTCGTGGGCCGTCAGGTGGGCAATGAGCGCCTCGCGGTGACGCGCGCGCTCGTCCGGCTGACCAATCGAATTGATTTCGAGGCGGATGCCCGACAGGCCCAGATCGTCCCACAGACGCTGACCCATCATGATGATCTCGGCATCGGCGTCCGGACCGGCAAACCCGAGCGCCTCGACGCCAAACTGGTGAAACTGGCGATAGCGGCCGCGCTGCGGACGCTCGTGGCGGAACATCGGCCCCTGATACCAGAGGCGCTTCGGACCGTCATAAAGCAGATTGTGTTCAATGCAGGCGCGCACCACCGAGGCGGTGTTTTCCGGCCGCAGGCTGAGGTCTTCGCCGTTGAGCGCATCGGTGAAGGAGTACATTTCCTTTTCCACGATGTCGGTCACCGCGCCGATGCCGCGCGTGAACAGGCGGGTATGTTCAACAATCGGCGTGGCAATCTGCTGGTAGCCGTAGGCCCGGGCCACGCCACGCACGGCCGACTCGAAACGCTCCCACAGCGGCGCAGCCGCCGGCAGGATGTCGTTCATGCCCTTGACGCCGCTCAGGGGTGCAGGTTTTTCAGTGGAGCTCATTGTTATTCTGCTTCATTCATCAGGAATCCGGAGAAACGCGCGCGTTCAATTCAATCGGCCGCGGTGTTGAGCGCAGACCGTTGAGCAACACGTCACGCCACGCCTGCCCCGTTTTGTTGTGGCTGGTGGCCGGGCCCTTGCCCATAACGCCGCGCGACATAATCGCTGACGATGGCCTGGAATTCTTCGGCAATGCGTTCACCCTTGAGGGTGATGCTGCGTGCGCCATCGATATACACCGGCGCCACCGGGCTTTCGCCCGAGCCCGGCAGACTGATGCCGATATGGGCGTGTTTCGACTCGCCCGGGCCGTTGACAATGCAACCCATCACGGCCACGTTCATCGATTCCACACCCGGATACACCAGACGCCAGGCCGGCATCTGCTCGCGCAGCCAGCCCTGAATCGACGCAGCCAGCTCCTGAAACACCGTGCTGGTGGTGCGGCCACAGCCCGGACAGGCAATCACGTTCGGCGTAAAGGCGCGCAAACCCATGGTCTGCAGGATTTCCTGCGCCACCACGACCTCGCGCGTGCGGTCACCATTGGGTTCGGGCGTGAGCGAAACGCGAATGGTATCGCCGATGCCTTCCTGCAACAACACCCCCATGGCGGCGGTCGAGGCGACGATACCCTTGCTGCCCATGCCGGCCTCGGTCAGGCCGAGATGCAGCGGATAGTCGCAACGGCTGGCCAGTTCGCGATAGACGGCAATCAGGTCCTGCACCCCAGACACCTTGCACGACAGGATGATGCGGTCACCCGCCAGCCCCAGCTGTTCGGCACGGCGCGCATTGTCGATGGCCGAGGTCACCAGCGCCTCGTACATCACCGCACGCGCCTCGAACGGCTGGGCGCGGCGGGCGTTTTCGTCCATGATGCGCGCGAGCAATTCCTGATCCAGACTGCCCCAGTTGACGCCGATACGCACCGGCTTGTCGTGCAGGCAGGCGACCTCGATCATCTGGGCGAAATTGTCACCGCGACGCGATCCGGTGCCCACGTTGCCCGGGTTGATACGGTATTTGGAGAGGGCGCGCGCACAATCCGGATACTGGGTCAGCAGCTTGTGGCCGTTGTAATGAAAGTCGCCCACCAGCGGCACGTCCAGACCCATGCGGTCGAGTTGCTCACGGATGGCCGGCACCTCGCGCGCGGCTTCGGGTGTATTGACCGTGATGCGCACGATTTCCGAGCCGGCCTGGGCCAGTTCCTTGACCTGAATGGCCGTGCCGATGGCGTCGGCCGTATCGGTATTGGTCATCGACTGCACTAGCACCGGCGCACCACCGCCCACCTGCAGACGGGTTGCACCCCAGCTGATCTGCACGGCGCGTGTCACGCCGCGCGCCTGCGGGCCGGCGGCGATCGGGACGTTCAGATGCAGGCGATCATTCATGGCAGTTTCACCCGTGCCACGTTCTGCCGGGTAAACGGCGCCAGATCAACGCCGACCCCATTGCGCGACAGCGTCACTCCGGCCGGATTGCCGATCAACAGCTCGAACGGCCCCACACCACTGAGCGTCTGATCGGTGCCCGCGCGGTTCATCCGGGACAGCAGCACCTTGCCGTCTCCCTGACGCACTTCCGCCCACGCCTGATCATTGAAATGCAGAGCCAGAGTACTGCGGCCGCCCGGGCTGAGCGGCGGCTGCGCGTCAGGCAGTGCCGGTGCGGCCGACGGCAGCACGCCGGGCTCGGCC
>CANJOT010000032.1 GCA_947475815.1 Burkholderiales bacterium
GAGAGTCCGCACGGCCCGTTTGTACTGGTGCTGGTGGGCGCAACCATCGTCGGCAGCATGGCAACCGTGTGGCATGGCCTGATCGAACGACGCGCACGCGGCCAGATCGAAGACCGCTCCTACGCCGACCAGTCCATCACCCTGCGCCAAGGCGAGGAAATGGGCCGCTTCCTGCTCGGTTCGACCGTGGTGTTATTGTTCCCGCGACGCTTCCCCGATCAGTCGCCGGTGTTCAATCCGGCCTGGCGTCCCCAAGGCGATATACGCCGGGGCGAGGTGATGGCTGATCACGCCCCACCGGCCTGAACAGCAGCGGCTTCAACCGTGCCGCACCAGCACCTTGCGCGCAGCCACCTCAGCGCTGCCTGAGCTGTTCAAGAAACTCCAGCGTTGCCGCTACGCACGCCTCCGGACAGGCGGTCATCACATTGAAGGGCATGCCTTCAAACAGCACGAGGCGGCAGTCGGGCATGATGCGCTCGGCCTGACGCAGGCTATCGGCCGTGTCCTGCTGCGCGAGCGTGCCGCCGAGCAGCAACACCGGTTGGGTGATGCCAGGTAGCAGACTGGTCAGATCAAGGTCGGCGGCAAATTCAAACAATTTCATCAGAAAGCCCGCCGGCATGCGCGATTGCTGGGCGATGTACCACTCGCCGAGCGCCGGGTCGGCCCCAGCCGGCAGGCGAAAGCGGTTGGTGTCGCGCGCCCAGACGGCCGTGCCATCGCGCGCAATCATGGCGACCCAGTCACGCGGTTTGACCGGTGCGCCGCGCCAGTTGTAACCAAAGCCGGGCAGCACCAGACTGCGCACCCGTTGCGGGAAGGCCGTCGCCAGATCAAGTGCCACCGAGGTGGTGAACTCGGCCATGACAAAATGCGCGGCGCGACATGACAGGCCATCGAGCAGACCGACCAGATCCTGCGCAAAGGGGCGCAGGGCCATGGAAAAATCATCGGCCACCGCGCTCGAATCGCCGTGGCCGCGCTGGTCCACGCAGATGACGCGATAATGGCGCGCCAGTTGCCCGATCCAGGCATACCAGAATCGGCGATTCTTCGAGAAGCCGTGCACCAGCACCAGCGTCTCCGGTTCGGTCCAGGGGTCGGTGAAGTTGTACTCGTCGTAAGCAAGTGCTCCGCCGTCAGGCAAACGCATCAAAGGCATGATTGCACAGTGAGAATGAACAAGCCGCTTATGATACGCCGGCCTTGAGTTGACCTGCTTGCGATGATAAGGTGCTCGCACCCATCAATTTGCGGCAACACTGCCAGGAGCGCATCATGCAATACACCAGACTCGGTCACACCGGCCTGACCGTCTCGCGTTTATGTCTGGGGACCATGACCTTCGGCCTGCAGACCGATGAATCCGAATCGCGCGCGATTCTCGACACTGCCGTGGACGCCGGCGTCACCTTCATCGACACGGCCGATGTCTACCCGATCGGCCGCTCGGTCGCCAATCACCTTGAAGGCCGCACCGAAGAAATCATCGGCCGCTGGATGAAGCGCCGGCGCAACCAGTTTGTGCTCGCCACCAAGGCGGTCGGCGCGATGGGACCAATGGCCTGGGATCGCGGCGCCTCACGCAAGCACCTGCTCGACGCCATCGACGGCTCGCTGCGCCGGCTCGACACCGACCACGTTGACCTGTATCAACTGCATTCCGACGACCTTGACACACCGATCGATGAGACGCTGGAAGCGCTCGACATGATCGTCAAGTCGGGCCGGGCGCGTTACATCGGCGTGTCGAATTTCATGGCTTACCGCATCGCTCGCGCGCTCGGCCGCTCGGAAACGCGCAACCTCAGCAAATTCGTTTCGATCCAGCCCCGCTACAGTCTGCTGTTCCGCGAAATCGAACGTGAGCTGCTGCCCATGGCGCACGAAGAGAAGATGGGGGTGCTGTCCTACAACCCGCTTGCCGGCGGACTGCTGACCGGCAAACACAAGTTCGAAGCCGGCCCGACCGAAGGTACGCGTTTTACTTTGGGCACGGCGGCCGGACGGTATCAGAATCGCTACTGGCACAAGAGCGAATTTGAAACCATCGAAGCGCTGCGCGCACTCGTCACACCAACCGGCATGTCACTCACCACGGCCGCGGTGGCCTGGGTGCTGGCCAACCCGATCGTCACCTCCGCCATCATCGGCGCCAGCCATACGGGGCAACTGAGCGACACGCTGGCGGCCGCGACCGTCAAAATCGATCCGCAGGTTAAAAAAGAAATGGACGCCCTGACCCAACATTATCGCTACGGCGACTCCCTGCGTTAAGGACCCGGCACGTTTCATGTTCAGTTATCGACACGGTTTTCATGCCGGCAATCACGCCGATGTCCTCAAACACCTTGTACAGGTCTTGATCCTCGAGCACCTCACGGCCAAGGACAAAGCGTTCTGGGTGATCGATACCCACGCCGGCGGCGGCAGCTACCGGCTCGATGAAGGTTACGCGGCCAAGAGCCTGGAGTATGAAACGGGCATTGCCCGCCTCTGGGATGTGCCCGACCTGCCGGTGCCGCTGCGCTCCTATATCGAGGATGTACGGCGCGTCAATCCGGATGGCCAGCTCAAGGTCTATCCGGGATCGCCGCAGATCAGCCTGCAGCATCTGCGCAGCCAGGACCGCCTGCATGTATTTGAAAAACACCCGACCGAGATTGGCGTGCTGCAGGAATACTTCAGCACCGCTGGCCGGCAGGTCACCGTGCACGACCAGGACGGTTATGCCGGCCTCAAGGCGCTGCTGCCGCCGCCACCGCGCCGCGCGCTGGTGCTGATCGACCCCTCGTACGAAGACAAGAACGACTACGACGCAGTGGTCGAGGCCATGAGCGAAGCGCTCAAGCGTTTTGCCATCGGCACCTATGCAGTCTGGTACCCGCAGGTCCAGCGCGCCGAGTCGCACCAGTTGCCACAGCGCCTGCAGGCGCTCGCGCCGGGAGACTGGATGCACGCCGCCCTGACCGTCAAGGCACCCGGCCCTGGTGGCCTGGGCCTGCATGGCAGCGGCATGTTTGTATTCAATCCGCCCTGGAAGCTCGAGCGCTCAGTGCGCGATGCACTGCCCACGCTAGTCCGACTGCTCGGCCAGGACGGCCACGCCACCTCGGATCTGTACTACCGCAATTCCTGAACGGCCGGGTTCGCTCGAGCGCTCCGTCGAGATCTCAGCCCAGGCCGCGCGTCAGGTCGGCCCGCAGGTCGGCCACATTTTCAAGCCCGACGGCAATGCGCAACAGGCCTTCGCCGATACCAGCAGCGGCGCGCGCCTCGGGCGACACCCGCGCATGGGTGGTGGTGGCGGGATGGGTGATGGTGGTTTTGGTATCGCCCAGATTGGCCGTGATCGACAGGATGCGGCAGCCATCAACGACGCGCCAGGCGCGTTCACGCAATTCAACATCCCCTAGCCCACGCACATTGAAGCTGACAATCGCCCCGCCGCTTGACTGCTGCGCCATGGCCAGCGCGTGTTGCGGATGCGATTCGAGCCCCGGATGGAACACGCGTTCGATCGCCGGATGGGCCGACAGCCAGCGCGCCAGCACCAGCGCATTGGCGCACTGCCGTTCCATGCGGATGCCCAGCGTCTCCAGGCCCTTGAGCAACACCCAGGCATTGAAGGGGGAGAGCGACGGACCGGCAGTGCGCAGCACCGGCGCGATCTGGTCCTGAATGAAGGTCTTGCCGCCGAGAATGGCGCCGCCCAGTACCCTGCCCTGACCATCGAGGTACTTGGTCGCCGAATGAATCACCACATCGGCGCCGAGGCGCAAGGGCTGCTGCAGGGCCGGCGAGCAAAAACAGTTGTCGACCACCAGCACGGCGCCGGCCGCGCGCGCCACGACCTTGAGCGCCGCGATGTCGGCAATCTCGGTGAGCGGATTGGACGGCGTCTCGACATACAGCATGCGTGTATTGGGCTGGACCGCGCGGGCCCAGGCCGCCGGATCATCGGACGGCACAAAGGTCGTGGTGATGCCAAAGCGGGCCAGCACGACAGCAAACAGCTGCACTGTCGCGCCAAAGATGCTCTGCGACGAAACCAGGTGATCACCGGCGCGCAACACGCCCATGCAGCAGCTGAAAATCGCGCTCATGCCCGACGCAGTGGCCAGGCAGGCTTCGGCGCCTTCGAGGGCAGCGAGCCGGTTCTGGAACATCGCCACGGTCGGGTTGGAAAAGCGCGAGTAGACATAACCCTCGCCATTGGCGGCAAAGCGGTGCGCGGCCTGGGCTGCATTTTCAAAGACAAAACTCGAGGTCAGAAACAGCGCCTCGGAGTGTTCGGCAAAGTTGCTGCGCAAGCCCCCGGCGCGGACCGCCAGGGTATCAAAGCCGGGGACCGGCGCTGCGCAGTCGGACGGTTCGTCCATAACAGGTGGGCTACTCCGTGGCAAGATTGAGGTTCAGCTGCGACAGGGACTCTTCTTCCTCTGGGCGCGGATGATGGCGCACGTATTCGATATGGTCGAGATACTCCGGAGTAATGTCACCGGTGATGTAGCGACCGTCAAAACAGGAGGCCTCGAACGAATTGATGCCGGGCTGCAGGGCGTGGATGACGCGCTTCATGGCATCAATGTCCTGATAGATCAGCGCATCGGCGCCGATCGCGCGGGTGATTTCTTCGTCATTGCGGCCGTGGGCAATCAGCTCACCGCGCGTCGGCATGTCGATGCCATACACGTTCGGAAAACGCACCGGCGGCGCAGCCGAAGCAAAAAATACCTTGTTGGCGCCGCTCTCGCGCGCCATCTCGACAATTTCCTGACTGGTCGTGCCGCGCACGATCGAGTCATCGACCAGCAGCACGTTCTTGCCCTTGAATTCGACACCAATGGCGTTGAGCTTCTGGCGCACCGACTTCCTGCGCACCGCCTGGCCGGGCATGATGAAGGTACGGCCGATGTAGCGGTTCTTGATAAAACCCTCGCGATAATCGAGGTTCAGTCGATTGGCCAGTTGCATGGCGGCCGGACGGCTCGAATCGGGAATCGGCATGACCACATCGATATCGCCCAGATTGAACTGGCCGCGAATTTTTTCGGCCAGACTCTCACCCATGCGCAGGCGCGACTCATACACCGACACGCCATCCATGATCGAATCGGGACGGGCGAGGTACACATATTCAAAAATGCAGGGATTGAGGCTCGGGTTGTCGGCGCATTGCTGGGCATAAAACTGGCCATCAAGATCGATGAAGATGGCTTCGCCGGGGGTGACGTCGCGCAGCACTTTGAAACCCATGCCCTCCAGCGCCACCGACTCGGAGGCGATCATGTATTCGATGCCGGTATCGGTTTCCATGGTGCCAATCACCAGCGGCCGGATGCCCCAGGGATCACGGAAGGCGAGCATGCCAAAACCCGCGACCTGCGCCACCACGGCATACGAGCCGCGCACGCGCTTGTGCAGGCCGGCGACCGCGTGAAAGGCCGCCGCCGGGTCGGGCGTGTAGCCGTTGGTCGACATCTGCAACTCATGCGCGAGCACATTGAGCAGCACTTCCGAATCGGACTCGGTGTTGATGTGGCGCCGGTCAATGCGGAACATCTCGTCCTTGAGCTGCTCCCAGTTGGTCAGGTTGCCGTTGTGCGCCAGGATGATGCCGAACGGAGCGTTCACGTAAAACGGTTGCGCTTCCTCCGGATTGGACGAACCTGCCGTCGGGTAGCGCACCTGAGCCAGCCCCATGTTGCCAGGCAGGCTGCGCATGTTGCGTGTGCGAAACACATCACGCACCAGACCGTTGCCCTTGTACATGTGGAAGGTCTTGCCCGTACCGGTGGAAATGCCGGCAGCGTCCTGACCGCGGTGCTGCAGAAGCAGCAGCGCGTCATAGAGGGCCTGATTGACGGGGCTTTTTGAAACTATGCCAACAATACCGCACATGGAGAACGTCTCGGATTCGTGAGAAAACTAAAAGTGGACATAGCTCGCCCATTCGGACGGCAAGACCGGTTTGATGGTGCGCACAGCCGTCTCACACAAGGGACTGAGCAAGGCGTCACGCCAGACTGGCTGCTGCGGCAGGGTGGTCAGACCGGCGAGAATGACACCGCTCAGCACCAGCAGCGCGCCTCGCGCCAGACCAAACAGGCCGCCCAGCCCGCGATCGGCCAGGGTCAGGCCAATGGCCTTGATCAGATGGCCGATGGCAAGGTTGACCAGACCGCAAAGCAGCAGCGTGCCAATGAATAAAATGATGAAACCGAGGATCAATTTTGTCATGCTTCCCGGAAGCATGCTGGTCCAGCTCTGTGGCAGCAGCGCGGCCATGTCGGCGGCCCAGGTGTTGGCGACCACGAAGGCGGCCGCCCAGGCCAGCAGCGAGAGCACTTCCTTGACCAGCCCGCGCACGGTGCTGATGATGACCGAAGTCACCAGGATGGTGAGAACGAGATAATCAAAAAGGGTCACGGGCGCGCGATGGCAGTCGGTCAGGAAGAAACCACGGAACCATCGATGACGAGATGTTTCTTGACCCGTTCGCGCGCCTTTTCGGCGGCGTCGCGCGTCGGAAACGGACCGACACGCACGCGCGTGCGGTCGCCCTGTGGCGTCTTGACGGTCTCCACATACGATTTCAGGCCGGCCGCGCCCAGTTTGGCGCGCAGGTCCTTGACCTTGTCGGCACTGGCAAATGCGCCGATCTGCACGGCCCAGGGATTGTCGCTCTTGGAGTCGGCGGATTTGGAGTCGGCGGATTTGGCGTCAGCGGATTTGGCGTCGGCGGCTTTCGCGGCGGCCGCTTTGCCTTCGAGCAGAGCCAGAGCGCGCGTGCTTTCCTCAGCCTTGGCGGCGGGCTTGGTGGCAGTCGTTTCTGCAACTTTGTCGGCTGGCTTGTCCGCACCCTTCCCGGCAGTTTTGTCAGCGGCCTTGTCCACCGCATTCCCGGCGCCATTCTCGACCTTGGCCGGAACCGCTGCCACTGCGGGAGCCGCTACGGGAGCGGCTGCAGGAGCGACTGCAGGAGCAACCGGAGCAGCATCTTTGCCGTCGATCGCAGCCGGCTTGACCGGTGCCTTGCCCGGCACAGCCGGATTGAAGGCGCTTTCCTTGTCGGGGATCTGCACCATGATGTCGTCGGCCAGCGGCTTGGGACCGGGATCAAACACCATCGGCAAAAAGACGATCACGCCCAGCACCAGCACGGCGGCGCCGATCAGACGACGGCGTGCACGCCGCTTTTGCGTTTGCGCGGGATCAAGCGGCTCGCCCGCATCAAGGGGCTGACTGCGTGACTGGCCGCGCGGGGCAGCCTTGGCTGGCGTGCGCCGCGAGCCCGACGAGGGTTCGGCGCCGTCCTGCCGGCGGGAAAACAAACCCATAATATGCACCCGGTAAAGAGACCTCGGTTCAGGTTCCGTGCATCCAGACTGCCCGGTCGAAAACAACGGCGGCAGAACAGGCCCTCAATGGAGCTTGTCCGTGCGCGCTGCCATCACGCCCGCCACAGTATGGAAGGATCCAAAGACCACGATTCTATCATTCTCGCCCGCCGATTCGATGGCGGCGCGCCACGCCTGCCCGGGCGCGGCAAACTGACGCACCGAACGTTCGTTGCCCGGCACGATCAGCCCGCTCGACACCACGATATCGGCCAACTCGGCGGCGCTGGCCGCGCGTGGCAGCGGCAGGTCCGTGACGAACCAGTGATCGATGCGCTCGCCCAGACGGGCGACGATGGCACTGATGTCCTTGTCTTGCATGCAGCCAAACACGGCCCAGGTGTATGCGTGAAACCCCATGTTGTCGAGATTCTCGGCAAGCGCTGCCGCGGCGTGCGGATTGTGGGCGACGTCGAGCACCACCGAAGGTCGCCCCGGCAGCACCTGAAAACGTCCGGGCAACTCGACCATCACCAGCCCGGTGCGCACCGCCTGCTGCGTCACGGGCAGGCGGTCGGCAAGCGACTCGAGCGCGGCCAGCGCGGCCGTGGCATTGAGCAACTGATTGGCACCCCGCAGCGAGGGATAGGCAAGGCTGTTGCGACGCTGATTGCGGCCGATGTAATGCCATTGCTGGCGGTTGTTGTCTTCCTGGCCACCGTAGCGGAATTCGTGGCCAAAACGCCACAGATCAGCACCAATCTCGCGGGCGTGGTCGATCAGGGTCTGGGGCGGAAAGGGATCGGCGCAGATCGCCGGGCGCTCGGTACGGAAGATGCCTGCCTTCTCGAACGCGATGGCCGCGCGTGTATTGCCCAGATAAGCGACGTGATCGATATCGATGCTGGTGACCACTGCGCAGTCGGCATCGATCAGATTGACGGTATCGAGCCGCCCACCCAGACCGACCTCGAGGATCACGACCTCAAGTGGTGCGCGGCACAGCAGTCGCAGGATCGCCAGTGTGGTGAATTCGTAGTAGGTCAGGCCGATGCTGGTGCCGCCCGCCGTGCGTGCAGACTCGACGGCTTCGAACTGTTCAATCAGCACGGCATCGCTGGCCATCTCGCCATTGATCCGGGCGCGCTCATTGAAATGCAGGAAATGCGGCTTGATGTACAGGCCGACCCGATAACCGGACTGCAGCAGGATCGACTCCAGCATGGCGCAGGTCGATCCCTTGCCATTGGTGCCCGCCACCGTGATGACCGGCACGTCAAAATGAATGCCCAGACGTTCGGCAACCACGCGCGAACGTTCCAGACCCATGTCGATGTCCTTGTGATGCAAGGCTTCGATATGGGCCAGCCAGTCCGTCAGACTGGTCGAGGAAAATGGCGGCTCTTTGTGGACTGGGAATTGAACGGTCATGCAAGGCCAGCCAAAGCGTGAATCAAATGGTTCAGACCGCGTCAGCGCCGGTTTCGCCGGTGCGGATGCGAATGACCTGCTCGACATCGGACACGAAGATCTTGCCATCGCCGATCTTGCCGGTGCGCGCGGCGCTGATGATGGCCTCAATGCAACGCTCGCAGGCGCTGTCGTCGACGATCACCTCGACCTTGATCTTGGGCAGAAAATCAACCACGTATTCGGCGCCGCGATACAGCTCGGTATGACCCTTCTGGCGACCGAAGCCCTTGACGTCGGTCACGGTCAGTCCGGTCACGCCGACGCCGGCGAGTCCTTCGCGGACTTCGTCGAGTTTGAATGGCTTGATGATGGCAGTGATGCGTTTCATGGATTTCCCCTGAATAACAATGCGATGTTGTCTCGAAACTGGCAATGGCTGTGCATTTTGCCCGATATCCGCAGCGGGCGAACGGCTTTATCGCCCACAATGGGCTCAGACATCCGGCGAATCAAGCGTCCGGCAGGCCCGGCGTGCGCGTCGACCCACTCATTCTCGAAAGCGGTTGGTGACAGGATAACGCCAGTCGCGTCCGAATGCGCGGTGTGTGACGCGAATTCCTGGCGGTGACTGGCGGCGCTTGTACTCATTGACCTGTAACAAACGGACCACGCGGCGCACATCGGCCTCGGCAAACCCGGCGGCGAGGATGTCTTCGAGCGGTTCGTCCTCCTCCACGTAGGCACGCATGATGGCATCGAGCACGTCGTACGGCGGCAACGAATCCTGGTCGGTCTGATCAGGCCGCAGCTCCGCCGAGGGTGGCCGGGTCAGGATGCGCTCAGGGATGACCTGGCCGGCGTCATACGCCGTTGTGGCGTTGCGCCAGGCACACAGCCGGTAGACCAGGGTCTTGGAAACATCCTTGATGACGGCAAACCCTCCCGCCATGTCCCCATACAGGGTGCAGTAGCCGGTCGTGAATTCACTCTTGTTCCCCGTCGTCAGAACAATGCGGCCGGTCTTGTTGGACAAGGCCATGAGCAGCGTACCGCGCACCCGCGCCTGGATGTTTTCTTCCGTCGTGTCTTCCGGACGGCCGGCAAACAGCGGCGCGAGCGCGCCACGAAATCCGTCAAACATCGGCTTGATGTCGATTTCGTCATACTGCACGCCCAGACGGCGCGCCATGTCGCGCGCATCGACCCACGAGATTTCCGCGGTGTACGGCGACGGCATCATGACCGCACGGACCTGCGCGGCACCGAGCGCATCCACCGCCACGGCCAGTGTCAGGGCCGAGTCCACCCCACCCGAGAGACCAATGATGGCACCCGGGAAACCATTCTTGCCCAGATAGTCGCGCACGCCCAGCACGAGCGCACGGTAAACCTGCTCGACGTCGTCGCACAGGGCAGTGACCGGCACGGCGCGCGGCTCGGCACCGTCGAACACGATACTCTGCTGTTGCGCCTCGAACTGTGGCAACTGGGCACGCAGGCTGCCGTCGGCGGCAAGCACGAAGGAGCCGCCATCGAACACCAGCTCATCCTGCCCCCCCACGAGGTTGCAGTACACCAGCGCCAGACCGGCACGGCTGACATTGGCGCGCATGACGGCCAGTCGCTGGTCCTGCTTGGACTGATGAAAGGGCGAAGCATTGGGCACCAGCAACACCTGTGCACCGGCGGCGCGGGCGGCGTCTGGCGCCGACTGCGACCAGGTGTCCTCGCAGATGTTTAGCCCGAAGACAACACCATGAACCGTGAACACACAGGGCGCGCCACCCGGACTGAAATAACGTTGTTCATCGAACACATCGTAGTTGGGCAGGGCCAGCTTGCGATACCTGCACAGCACCCGGCCCTCACACAGAACCGAGGCGGCGTTGTAACGCCGGCCATCTTCCTCAACCGGATGACCCACCACCACATGCAGGCCCGCAAAGGGCACCAGCCGCGCGCACAGGTCGTCGAGGACTGCAGCGCATTTCACATACAATGCAGGACGCAGCAGCAGGTCTTCAGGCGGGTAGCCAACCAGCGACAATTCCGGCGTGATCAGCACATCGGCGCCGGCGGCTGCGGCGGCCACGGCCTGCTGAAAAATCAGTTCGGCGTTGCCGGTCAGGTCGCCGACCGTACAGTTGATCTGGGCAATGCTTATCTTGATTTGACTCATAAAACCGGTTTATTTAGGCAACGATGGTCAGGCATGAAATGCACGACGGTTTACACCATGAATAGCGACACGAATTGATCAATCAGCCGCCCCCACATTATCGCACGCGCATCGTTTCTGACCTTGCCGGCATCGGCGCGGCGGTCTGGGACGGTCTGGCCCACGCCAGCGGTCACGCCAACCCCTTCCTGCGCCATGCCTTCCTGCACGCGCTGCACGACACCGGCTGCGCCAGCGCCGCCAGCGGCTGGGAACCGGCCTACCTGACCCTCTGGTCGGGTGAGCAGCTCGCCGGCGCCGTGCCGCTCTACAAAAAAAGTCATTCTTACGGCGAGTATGTCTTTGACTGGGCCTGGGCCGATGCCTATCAGCGCAACGGCCTGGAGTATTACCCCAAGCTGCTGTCGGCGATTCCGTTCACGCCCGTGACCGGTCCGCGCCTGTTGGCCATTGACGCCGCCGCCCGCAGCGCCCTGCTCAAGGCCCTGCTTGAGCACGCACAACAATCAGGCTTGTCCTCGCTGCATGTCCTGTACCCGGAAGACAGCGAAGCGAGTTTGCTGCAGGAACACGGCATGATGATGCGTGATGGGGTGCAGTTTCACTGGGAAAATCAGGGATATCGCGATTTCGAGGCCTTCCTGGAAAGCCTCGAGCGCAAAAAACGCAAGAACATCCGCGCCGAACGCCGCAAGGTCAGCGAGGCCGGCGTGCTGTTGCGGCGTGTGCGTGGCGCCGACGCCAGCGAACAGGACTGGCGGTTTTTTGCGCGTTGTTATGCACGCACCTACCGCGCCCACCAGTCCACGCCCTACCTCAATCCGGAATTTTTTTTGCGCATCGGTGCGGACATGCCCGACAACCTGCTGCTGGTCATTGCCGAGCGCAACGGTCAGCCGATTGCCGCCTCTCTGGTAGTGCATAGTGCCGACACGCTGTACGGCCGTTATTGGGGCGAGATCGAACACGTGCCCTGCCTGCATTTTGAGTGCGCCTACTACCAGCCGCTGGAATTTTGCATCAGCGAAGGCCTGCGCTATTTCGAGGGGGGCGCGCAGGGAGAACACAAGATGGCGCGCGGCTTCCTGCCGATCCGCACGCGCTCGGCCCACTGGCTGGCGCATCCGGCCTTTGCCGATGCGGTGCAACGGTTTCTGGAGCGTGAATCAGCCGGCATCGACCAGTACATGGACGAATTGCACGAACATCAGCCCTTCAAGGCCGCCGGCGCGCCCTGACGCGACAGCACCGTGGCCAACCCGGTGCACCCGCCCGGAATCAGAACGCCGGCTTGTCGCGTGCCGATTCGAAGGCATGCACGCCGGACATGATCTCTGCCTTGGCCTCGTCCGGTCCTCCCCAGCCTTCGATCTTGACCCACTTGCCCGCTTCGAGATCTTTGTAGTGCTCGAAAAAATGGCGGATCTGGGTGAGGCGCTCAGGCTGGACATCTTCCGGCTTGTGCCAGTGTTTATACCAGGACAGGATCTTGTCGACCGGCACGGCCAGCACCTTGGCGTCACCGCCGGCTTCATCGGTCATTTTGAGCACGCCGATCGGACGGCAGCGCACCACCACACCAGGCACCAGCGGAAACGGCGTCACCACCAACACATCGACCGGGTCACCGTCGTCGGCGATGGTGTGCGGGATATACCCGTAGTTACAGGGGTAATGCATGGCAGTACCCATGAAACGATCGACAAACAGGGCGCCTGATTCCTTGTCGACTTCATATTTGATCGGATCGGCATTCATCGGAATCTCGATGATGACGTTGAAATCATTGGGCAGATCACGACCGGACGGTACTTTTTCAAAGCTCATGTTGGCACCACCTCGTGAAATTCAGATGAAACAGCGCGGGACAATGGGCCAATTATACGCAGCCCGACTGCGGTGTCGGGAACCGGCCGGCGACATCGACCGAAAGCAGTTGGGTCAGGCGAGTGCAGCGGCGCGGAACAGGGCCGCCGCCTTTTCGGTCTCGCCGATCGATTCACAGACCAGCGCCAGCTCGCGGCGCGCAGCACGCACCAGCGCTTCATCCCCCATCGCCAGCGCATCATTGAGGTGGCGTTGCGCCTTGCCCCAGAGTTTCTCCCGGGCACACAGAACGCCCAGGGTATAAAACAGCGCCGCCTCATCGGGGTGACCGATCAGCCAGCGTTCGGCCCGCTCGATCTGCGGCAGGCTCGACGGCTCGATGCACAAGCCATATTCCACCACGAGGCGCGGATCCCACTCGGCGCCGAGCGCGGCCTCGATGATCAGGCGCGCCTGATAGCCCAGCCCGGCGCGGTTGAAGGCCCGCGCGCCAACCAGCGCGACGTCCGGCACCAGGCGGTCTGCCGAGGGCACGTCCTGCCAGAACGCACCCAGAGCATGAGCATCGGCACGGCCGGAAAGCAGGGCCTCGTACGCCTGAGTCTTGATGCGGCGCGCAGCCACCGGATGGACGGCGTCGCGTTTGCCCAGCATGCGCACCAGACGCAACACCTCCAGCCAGTCGCCAGCATAGCGATGCGCTTTCAGGGCCAGCCGCAGGGACTGGATATGCCGGGCGCCGGCGCCATGCAATTGGCGCACGACGACCAGCGCACGACTGACCTGGCGCGCATCGACCAGACACTCGGCTTCAGTCATGAGGCGTGCGGCCTTCAGGTTGTCGTCGGTGGCGGCGCGCTGCAGCCAGTCATCGCGGCGGATGTATTCGGTCATGCGATGGGCCGAGCGCGCAGCGATCAGAGCCGCCAGTCCGGCGGTATCGGGCCAGTCCTGTGCCAGTTGCGCCTGTTTTTCCGCATGGCCGTAACGGCCCTCGAAATATGCCTGCAGGGCGCCGCGCAGGCCGCGCACGGCGCGCACTGCACGCTGACGGCGGCGATACTCGGCCACGCGCTGCGGCATCTGCACCGTATTGCGCGCCAGCCGCACGATGCCGTACAGAAAAATGAAGGCCACCACGGCAAGGAGCAGGAACAGGTTGAGCGACAGGTCTATGCGCCAGGGCGGGAAAAACACCACGACGTTGCCCGGATTGAAACGCGCCGCCAGCGCCAGACCGACAGCAGCGGCGAAAATCAGCAAACCCGTGAAGAAGGCGCGCATGGTCGGGATTCAGCGCTCGCGCGGTGCCTTGAAGTTGCGCACCGCGTTCATGCTCTCGGCGAGCGTCGGCAACTCGACCACGGTGTTGCTGGCCTGCACCTGTTTCAACAGTGCCAGCGCGGCCACGGTCTGGCGCGAACGGGTGTCGAAATAACGTTGCAGGGCGTCCTGGGCGCTGAGCAGGTCGGCGCGATAGGTTGCTTCCTGGCGCGCGAGCAGCGCGAGGCGGGCGTTGAGCAGACGCAGCTTGAGGTTTTCACGCACAAAAAACGCCTGGTCAGGCGCCAGCAGCAGGGCTGCCGGGGTATCGACTTCACGCACCCGCACCAGTTGCTGGAAGGAATCCCAGGCCTGCGCCATGCCGTAGCGGAAGGTATCCTGCAGCCATTCGATGCTGCCAGTGACCGCCGACGACGTGCCGCCCTTGTGCACGCTCCGATCGACCGGCCGTGCGTCAAGACGCGGCCGCGGCGCCGGCTTTTCGTCGATCAGCATGGGCAGGCCATCGACCATGGCCACCAGACTGTCCAGGCGCAGTGCGCTGCCGGCAACATCGACGGCAGGCAGGGCCTTGAGCCGGTCGGTATCGCGCGCCAGCACACGTCGCAGGGCGATAAATTGCGGCTTGTCGGTACGCGCGAGACGGTTGTCGGCATTCTGCAGGGCAATGATGGCGCCCTGCACATTGCCCGCCAGCTGCAACTGCTGCGCGGCCACCGCGAGGGTTTGTTCGATTTCGGCCAGCGCCCATTCGTCACGACTGCGCGAGAGTTCCTGATAGAGCTGTTCGAGCGCCAGTTGCTGGCTCTGCGATTCGCTCAGCTTGGATTCAAGCACGCCCACGCGGGTCTGGATGGCGGCGACCTGATCGAGTGCCTGGCGCGACAGCACACGCGCTTCCTTGACCGCCGTGTCACCATCCTGAATGCGGCGTGCAAATTCGCGCTCGAGCACGCTGATGCGGTCGTGATTGACCCACCAGAGGACCAGCAGCAGCACGGTGAAAATCGCCAGCACGATGGCCAGGCCGCGGCGCAGCGGCGCCGACAACTCGCCAAAACCCGACAGCATTCCTGCGACGCCAGAATGGGGCGTCGGTGCACCCGTTGAGGGTTTTTGATCCGGAGTCGGCTGCTGGTCGTTCATACGCCGAAGTTCATACGCCGAAATTCATAAGCCGGAGAGAATGGGCCAAAGCAAATGCGGCTGCGGGAAGCAGCCAGATTCATTGACCCTCCGATTCTAGCGCGCGCACGATGTTTTCATCGCCTGGGCCGGTCAAAACTACGCGCTGGAAGCCCGCGGCTGTTGCATTTTCGGCAATGCGCGCATGCGGCACGAGCAGCGCACAGGCGCGCAACCAGTCCAAACCAGCCGCGCCGGCCATACCCACGATGAGCTCCTGCAGATTGTCAAGGCCCTCGGAGCTGGTCACCAGAACGCTGGCGGGCTGCCGCGCCGCGACCAGCTGGCGCACGATATCGGCGACCGCCGCCTCGACCCGCGGTTTTTCCCGCCGGTAGCTTTCGGCCAGTTCGACCTGACAGCCGATGCTGGCCAGGCGTTGCGCCAGCCACGGCCGGCCGCCATTGCCCTTGATGATCAGCACGCGCCCGCCCGGCGGCAGGATCGTCTGAATCTGGTCAAACAGGGCTTCGGAGTCAAAACGTGGCTGTTCCACCTCGGTGGCACCCGGCGGCACAAGGATGTGGCAGTCCGGCGCCGTCAGGCCGTGCGCCGCCAGAGCCGCAACACTGCCCGGGCCCATCACCCCAATGGCGACGCCCGCCGGCCAGGGCCGCTGCAGGCGCGCCAGCGCGCCTGCGACCGCATTCGGGCTGACAAACACCACCAACTGGAAAGACTCGAGGCGGGCCAGCGCAGCATCGAGTGGCGCGCCATCAAGCACCGGACTGATGGCGATGGCCGGCTGGATCAACGCCTCATAACCGGCACGTTCAACCCGGGCGGCCAAAGCCTGCGCCTGGGCCAGCGGCCGGGTGATGATGACCTTCAAACGCAACTCCGCAAATTCACTCGTGCACTCCAGCAGGGTTCACTCGGTCGGCGCCAGCAGGGCTGCGGCACCCTGACCGAGCAGGTCCTGGGCAACACCCTCGCCGAGCAACTCGGCATCGCCGGCCGGACCGCTGATGACAGCGCGCAGAATGCGACTGCCATCCTGGCGCGCGACCAGGGCTTCGAGATTCAGTTGTCCATCACGCCAGATCGCATGCGCGGCCAGTGGCACCTGACAGCTGCCACCGAGGGTGCGGGAGACGGCGCGTTCGGCCAGCGCGCAGGCGGCGCTGGCGGCATCATGCAAGGGCGCCAGCCAGGCGGCGAGCTCATCCCGATCACTGCGGATTTCTATACCCAGCGCGCCCTGCCCCGGCGCCGGCAGGCTGTCGTCGATGGCCAGCCGGGTGCAGATGCGGCTCTCCAGTCCCAGGCGCATCAATCCGGCCGCGGCGAGAATGATGGCCTCGTACTCGCCGCGATCCAGCTTGGCCAGGCGGGTGTCGAGATTGCCGCGCAGGGGGATGATCTGCAGGTGCGGATAACGCCAGCGCAACTGCGCCTCACGCCGCAGGCTGGAGGTACCGACGCGCGCCCCGGCGGGCAATTCGGACAGGCTCGCGTACGCATTGGACACCAGCGCATCGCGCGCATCTTCGCGCGTCAGGATGCAGCACAGACGAAACTCGGCGGCCAGTTGCATGGGCACATCCTTGAGCGAATGCACGGCCAGATCGCAGCGGCCCTCGAGCAGGGCGGTTTCGAGTTCCTTGACGAACAAGCCCTTGCCGCCCACCTTGGACAAGCTGCGATCAAGAATCTGGTCACCGCGCGTCGTCATGCCGTCGATCACCACCTCACAACCTGGATACAGGCCGCGCAGCAGATCACGCACATGTTCGGCTTGCCACATGGCAAGACGACTTTCGCGCGAGGCAATCACCAGGCGGGCAGGCGGAGCAGGACGATCGGACATGGCGGCAGGAAGTGACCGGAAGAACCCGGGATTGAACAGGAATGCTTTGCTGCAAGTCGCGTCGAGTTTAGCATGGGGCCGGATCATTCCCGCCGGGGCGCCGTCCTTTTCACCATCCTCTTCACCGTCCTTTTCGCCGGCCTTTTTCAGCACCACGGTCGCCATCCGTCGCGCCACCCTTTGCCAGCCTTTACAATGGCAGGTGTCGCTTTGACCAACTGGAATCACATGGCGCAGGAGCCACCGGCACAGCCGCCGTCCGAACGCCGCATCGCCCATCTCGACATGGACGCTTTCTACGCGTCGGTAGAACTATTGCGCTATCCCGAACTGTGCGGCCAGGCGGTGGTGATCGGCGGGCGCTCGGTGCACCAGCCCGTCGAACTACCCGACGGTAGCCGTCAGTACAGCCGCCTGCGCGACTATGTCGGCCGCGGCGTGGTCACCACCTCGACCTACGAAGCGCGCGCTCTGGGCGTGTTTTCGGCCATGGGCACCATGAAGGCCGCGCGTCTTGCTCCCGAGGCCATCCTGCTGCCGGCCAATTTTGACGCTTACCGGCGCTACTCGCGCCTGTTCAAGGAAGCCGTGGCCGGCGTGGCGCCCGACATCGAAGACCGTGGCATCGACGAAATTTACATCGATCTGACCAGTGTGCCCGGCGCGACGCGCGAACTGGCGCAGCGCATCAAGCAGGCCGTGCGCGATGCCACCGGGCTGTCCTGCTCGATTGGTGTCACCCCCAATAAGCTGCTCTCGAAGATCTGTTCCGAACTCGACAAGCCCGATGGGGTAACGATTCTCACTCTGGACGAAGTGCCGGCGCGCATCTGGCCGCTGGCGGCACGCAAGATCAACGGCATCGGACCCAAGGCGGCAGAAAAGCTGACCGCGCTTGGCATTCATACCATTGGCGATCTGGCGCATGCCAAACCGGCGTTCCTGCAAAACCATTTTGGGGCCAGCACGGCCTTGTGGATGCACCGCTCCGCCAATGGTCTGGACGACCGGCCTGTGGCCACCCATACCGAAACCAAATCGGTCAGCCGTGAAACCACCTTTGAGCACGATCTCGATGCACGCGCCGATCGTGCCACCCTGTCGGGCATTTTCACCAGCCTGTGCGAACGCGTGGCCGCCGACCTGCAGCGCAAGCAACTGCTCACGCGCACCGTCGGCATCAAGCTGCGCTACGACGATTTTTCCGGCGCCACGCGCGACCTGACCCTGCCACTGGCCACAGCCGACGCGCATACCATCCGCCGTGCCGCGGGTGAATGCCTGCGGCGCGTGCCTCTGCAAAAGAAACTGCGCCTGCTTGGCGTGCGCGCCAGCAGCCTGTGTCTGCTCGACGAACAGCCAGCCACCGTACAGGGCGACCTGTGGGCGGAGTGACTTATAATTACCGATTCACTGGACCGCGCCGCGCGGCGACCTGCTCACGTTTTCCCTTCATTTTCCCTTTTTGGCGCACGCCTTCCGGATGCCAGCATGACAGATCAGAATTTCAGCCAGCTCGACCATAAAACCGCAGCCTGGTCGGCGCGTTTCGATGAGCCGGTGTCCGAACTGGTCAAGCGTTACACGGCCTCGGTCGACTTCGACAAGCGTCTGGCCGAGTTCGACATCGACGGTTCACTGGCGCATGCCGAAATGCTGCACCACGTCGGGCTGCTCAGCGATGACGACCATCAAGCCATCATTGGCGGCATGACACAGATCCGCGCCGCGGTGCGCGACGGCAGCTTCGAGTGGTCCATCGACCTTGAGGACGTACACCTCAACATCGAGGCCCGCCTGACACGTCTGATCGGCGACGCCGGCAAACGCCTGCACACCGCGCGCTCACGCAACGATCAGGTGGCCACCGATATCCGCCTGTGGCTGCGCGCCAGCATCGACACCACAGGCCAGTTGCTCGCCAATCTGCAGGTCGCCCTGCTCGACCTGGCCGAACAGCATGCTGCCACCATCCTGCCGGGCTTCACCCATCTGCAGGTGGCGCAGCCGGTCACCTTCGGCCACCACCTGCTGGCCTACGTTGAAATGCTGGCGCGTGATGCCGAGCGTCTGACCGACTGCCGCAAACGCGTCAACCAGCTGCCTCTGGGCGCGGCGGCTCTGGCCGGCACCAGTTATCCGATCGACCGCGAGCGGGTCGCCGCCAGTCTCGGTTTCGCGGGCGTGTGCCACAACTCGCTCGACGCCGTCTCGGACCGTGATTTCGCCATCGAATACAGCGCCGCCGGCGCACTCATCATGACGCACATTTCGCGTCTGTCCGAAGAGCTGGTGTTATGGATGAGTCCGCGCGTCGGCTTCATTGATCTGGCCGACCGTTTCTGCACCGGCTCGTCGATCATGCCGCAAAAGAAAAACCCCGATGTGCCCGAACTCGCGCGCGGCAAGACCGGCCGCGTCTACGGCAACCTGATGTCGCTGCTGACTCTGATGAAAGGCCAGCCACTGGCCTACAACAAGGACAATCAGGAGGACAAGGAACCGCTGTTTGACACCGCCGACACGCTGATCGACACCTTGCGCATCTTCGCCGATCTGGTCGGCGGCATCCGCGTCAAACCGGAGGCCATGCGCGCCGCGGCGCTGCAGGGTTTTGCCACCGCTACCGATCTGGCCGACTATCTGGTCAAGAAAGGCCTGCCGTTCCGCGACGCCCACGAGGCCGTGGCCAGCGCCGTGCGCAGCTGTGTCGAGCGCGGCTGTGATCTTGCCGACCTCGATCTGACCACCCTGCGCGCCATCATCGGCCCGGCCGGCACGCTCATCGAAGCCGACATCCACGGGGTACTGACGCTCGAGGGTTCGGTCGCCGCGCGCAAACATACCGGCGGTACCGCCCCGGAGCGGGTGCGCGCCGAGATCGCCCGGCATCGCCAGCGGCTGCTCTGAACAGGCTGGCGAGTGAGGCGGGCTGCGGGTCTGCAGGCAATATGGCCGGAACGACTAGGGTAAGTCCTAGAAGATAGCATCAGCCTTTTCCCCTACACTTGGGCCATCGTGAAATTTTTTTACGGGTGTCTGCGTCACAAACGCGGGGCGCCACGTCAAAGTCTCCAGGAGCAGAGTTCCATGCACTTTTTCCTGAATATGTCCGGCCTGATCGATCGAGTCACCGAGCGCGCTGGCAAACTGCTCACCTGGCTGGTGCTCGCGGCCGTGCTCATCAGCGCACTCAATGCCATCGTGCGCAAGGTTTTTAGCGTCGGCTCGAACGCATTTCTTGAAGTGCAATGGTATCTGTTTGCCGCCGTCTTTCTGATGACGGCCGGTTACACCCTGCTGCGCAACGAGCACGTGCGCATTGATGTCCTCTCGGGCCGCCTGTCCAAAAAAGGCCAGGCCTGGATCGACATCATCGGTCTGACTGCGTTTCTGCTGCCGATCAGCCTGCTGATGGTCTACCTGTCCTGGCCGCAATTCATGAATGCGTACGTCAGCGGCGAAATGTCCTCCAACGCCGGCGGACTGATCCGCTGGCCAGCCAAACTGCTGATCCCGGTCGGATTTTCGATGCTCATCATCCAGGCCGTTTCCGAGCTCATCAAACGTTTTGCCTTTCTTCAGGGTCTGATCAGCGACCCCACCAGCAGACTGCAGGAAAAAACACCCGAAGAACAACTCGCAGAAGCGATCAAGGCGGCCGCCGACCAGGCTACCCGAGACGCCGCCGCAGGCCCGGACGGACAGCCTGTCCCGACCCGCGGATGATCAGGACGACACAGGCCCCACGCCCCTTTCTGATGACGTACCACCAGGCCCATCGCCCATGACCGCATTCCTGATCCAGTACATGGCACCGATCATGTTCGGCGCACTCGTACTTTTCCTGCTGTTTGGTTTTCCGGTCGCATTCGGCCTGGCCGCCTGTGGCATGTTCTTCGGTTTTGTCGGCATCGAGCTGGGCATGCTGCCGCCTGCGCTATTCCAGGCCTTGCCGCTGCGGGTGTTTGGCATCATGCAAAACGACACCCTGCTGGCCATTCCCTTCTTCACCTTCATGGGCCTGATCCTCGAACGCTCCGGCATGGCCGAAGACCTGCTCGAGACCATCGGCCAGCTGTTCGGCCCGATCCGCGGTGGTCTGGCTTTCGCGGTGATCTTCGTGGGCGCCATGCTGGCGGCAACGACCGGCGTCGTCGCGGCCTCAGTGATTTCCATGGGACTGATCTCGCTGCCCATCATGCTGCGTTACGGCTACGACCGGCGCGTGGCCTCGGGCGTGATTGCTGCCTCCGGCACCCTGGCGCAGATCATCCCGCCCTCCCTCGTACTGATCGTCATGGCGGACCAACTGGGCAAGTCGGTCGGTGACATGTACAAGGGCGCCTTCATTCCCGGGTTCATCCTCACTGGCCTGTACGTTGTCTACATCGTCGGCCTGACCTTCTTCCGGCCACGCATGGTGCCGGCACTGCCGCCCGAAGCACGCACCATCCGCGAAGCCAATGGCGACAGTGGTCTGCCCTCACTGCTCGTACTGGTCATCATCAGCGTAGCCGCGAGCATCGGTTTCAAGCAGTGGTATCTCGGCCAGTATCCCGATGCGGCGACCGACGAGCTGATCGTCGTGTCAATGTTCTTTGGAGTCGCCCTGGCCTTCGTGCTGGCGGTCATCAACAAGCTCACCCGTCTCAACCTGCTCTCGCGCATGGCCGAGCGGGTCACGTTTGTGCTCATTCCGCCGCTCGGTCTCATCTTCCTGGTGCTGGGCACGATTTTCCTCGGCATTGCCACGCCCACTGAAGGCGGCGCCATGGGTGCGGCTGGCGCCCTCGCGATGGCGATGGCCCGCAAACGCCTGTCCTGGTCACTGCTCAAACAGGCCATGGACACCACGGCCAAGCTGTCGTGTTTCGTGATTTTCATCCTGATCGGCTCGACGGTCTTCAACCTGACCTTCCAGGGGGTTGATGGCAGCAAGTGGGTGGAACACCTGCTCACCAGCCTGCCGGGTGGCCAGCTGGGCTTTCTGATCGTCGTCAACCTGCTGGTATTCGTGCTGGCATTTTTCCTCGACTTCTTTGAACTGGCCTTCATCATCGTGCCGCTGATCGGCCCGGTGGCTGAAAAACTCGGCATCGATCTGATCTGGTTTGGTGTGTTGCTCGGTGTCAACATGCAAACCTCATTCATGCATCCGCCCTTCGGTTTTGCGCTGTTTTACCTGCGCAGCGTGGCGCCCAAGAACGATTACCTTGACCGCATCACCGGCAAGTCAATCGCCAAGGTCACGACCGGCCAGATTTACTGGGGTGCAGTGCCCTTCGTGATCATCCAGGTCATCATGGTCGGCCTGGTCATCGCCTTCCCGGAAATGGTCACGGGGGCACTCGACAAGGCCAAAGTGGTCGACATGGAAAATTTCAAAATGGATGCGCCCGAGGCCGATCCCTCAAACAACAGCGAATCCGATCCGGCCAAGTTCATGACCGCGCCGGGACCGGCGACCGACAGTCCAGCACCGGCGACGAAGTAAACAGAACACCGTCCTCAACACGCACGCAGGGCAAGGACAGCACGACTTTTTTGCAAGGAATTGGCAACACGGTTATTCAGGGGGAGAGGTAGCAGGCGCAGCGAGGAAGACACTTGGTAATCAGCCAGACCCAGATTTTGGCGATATCGAGGCACAAAAAAGGCCCGGGATAACTCCCGGGCCTTTGTGTTTCTGGAGTTGACCCCGTCCTGGTGGCCCCTCGGGAACCCTCCGACTGGATCAACGACGGCCGTCATGTCCGCGGCCGCGATCATCCCAGTCCCGGCGACCACGGTCCTGCCAGCCACGATCATCCCAGTCCCGGCGACTACGGTCGTGCCAGCCACGATCATTGCGCCAGCCATAAGCCGGATAAGCGTAGCGGTCTTCGCGAACCACCATCACCGGCGGGCCATAAGCGACCGGCGGCGGGCCGTAGTACACCCGCGGCGGCGCGTATACGACAGGCGGCGGGGCGTACACGACGGGTGGGGGCGCATACACCACCTGGGGAGGCGCGCCATAGACGGCACGTTGCGGCGGACCGTAGACGGCACGCGGCGGGCCGTAACTCGATTGCTGACCAATCATGGCGCCGGTGACCGCGCCGATGGCGCCGCCTATCATGGTGCCATCACGGCCGCCAACATTGTGCCCGATGGCGGCACCAACACCCGCGCCGATGACAGCACCGAGCACGCCGGCGTCGTTGGCCAGCGCGGCGCCTGAATACGTCGCTGCAACCAGCACCACCGATGCCAAAGCCCTGCGAATGAGATAGTTGATCATGATGAGCTCCACAAATCGTTATTGGTTGACCTGATGTTCGTTATACATGGCCCTTTTTCGAACGCCACATGGGGAAATACTTTGTTACCAATGTCACAAATTTGGCGAGGGGCACAGCGGCACGCTTGCGCGCGAGGCCACGCCACGCCACGCGACACGACGCGCTGCCACTACAATGGCAGCATGCTGACCATCACCGGCCTCACCAAAAGCCTGCCCGGCGCACGCGTCCTGTTCACCGGGCTCGGTCTTTCTCTGGCCGCCGGTGAAGTCATCGCCATCATGGGCGAATCGGGCATCGGCAAATCGACCCTACTTAATCTGATTGCCGGCCTTGACCTGCCCGACGCCGGCAGCATCGTCCTGGACGGCATCCATCTCGGCGCGCTCAACGACAATGCGCGCACCCTGTTGCGTCGCGACCGCATGGGATTCATCTTTCAGGCCTTTCATCTCCTGCCCCATCTGAGTCTGGCCCAAAATGTCGCCCTGCCCCTGCTGCTGCAGGGCCAGTCCACGGCCATCGCCCTAGCGCGCGCCCAGACCCTGCTCGAACAGGTGGGGCTCGACAGCCGTGGCAAGGATTTTCCACGCCAGCTGTCGGGCGGTGAACTGCAGCGCGTCGCCATCGCCCGTGCACTGGTCCATCAGCCTGCGCTGATTCTGGCCGACGAACCGACCGGCAACCTCGATCCGCGCAGTGCCCAGCGGGTGCTGGACCTGTTCGCCACGCAGGTGCGCGCCCAGCGCGCGGCAGCGATCCTGGTCACACACTCCGAAGTGGCGGCGCGTTGTGCCGACCGC
>CANJOT010000033.1 GCA_947475815.1 Burkholderiales bacterium
CTTTGCTGGCCGGCGTGGATGGCACGCGCCGTGCCCTGCAATCGGTTCTGACCTACCAGCAGGTACTGGCCGCGCAGACCGCAACGACTGGCGCGGCAAAAGACATCGAGCCCATCCCCCGCCCCGCCATCAAGGTATTGCACGAGGTCGAAGCACGCAAGCTGCTGGCCCCTTTTGGCCTCAGCGGCCCGCGCGATCAGCTCGCCGACGATGCCGACGCAGCCGCGCGTGCGGCGCAAGCCCTCGGTGGCCCGATCGCCTTGAAGATCGTCTCGCACCTGCTGCCGCATCGCAGCGAGCTCGGACTGGTGCGCCTCAACCTGGCGCCGGCGGACGTCCGGCAGCAGGCCGAAGACCTGCTGGCGCAACTCAACACCCACGGCACCGAGCGCACGGCCTGCCAGTTGCTGGTTCAGTCCATGGCCACCGGCGGCGTGGCCGAACTGGTCATCGGCGTCACCAACACGCCGGGCTACCCACCGTTATTAATGGTCGGCTTTGGCGGCATCTTCGTCGAGTTGCTGAAAGATGTGGCGCAGCGTGTCTGTCCGGTGGACGAGCATGAAGCCGCGGCCATGCTGCGCGAATTGCGCCTGTTTCCGATGCTGCAGGGTTATCGCGGCCGCACCGTCGCCGACCTGCAGGCGGTCATCAAGGCGGTTGTGGCGGTCTCCGACTTTGCGCTGGCCAGCCAACACTGGCTGCAGGAAGCGGAGATCAATCCGCTCATCGTCTTCCCCGAGGGCCGGGGGGTGAGCGCGGTGGACGCCCTGATCGTCAGACTCGATTGACATCGTGCTGCCCGGTGACGGGCAGCATGATGGGGTGTGCCGGCTGCTTTATTGTGGCAGCTTGTAACCCGAGCGCTTGCCATCCTCGCCCAGGGCGCGCGCATCCTGCGTGATGAAGGCATCAAAATCAGACAGGCTGCCCGTCCAGGGTTCACCGCCCGCGCCGACCATGCGTTCCTTCACGGCGGGATCGGTAATCACCTTGGCCATCGCCGCGGAAAGCCGTTCGATGACCGCCGGCGGGGCCTTGGCCTGCACAAACACCGAATACCAGGCGCTGGTGGTCATGGCCGGGAAGCCCTGTTCCTTGAAGGTCGGCACGTCCGGCAATTGCGCCAGCCGTTTTTCCGACGCTACCGCGATGATGCGAATCTTGTCGGCCTTGTGCAAGGCGATGCTGGTCGGTGCGCCATCGATGAACATCTGGATCTGCCCCCCCGCAACATTGGTCAAGGCCTGCGCGGCCGAGCCAAAGTTGATGTCGACCACCTTCAGGCCGGTGACATACTTGAGTCGCTCGGCGAGCAACTGGGTATGGCCACCCACCTGCCCCAGGTTCAAGGACCCGGGATGCGCCTTGTCATAAGCGATCAGATCGGCCATCGACTTGACTGGCATGGACGGCGGCACCGATAGCACCATGGGGACCGTGCCCATGCTACCAATGGCTTTCCAGTCAGAGAAGTTGTAACCGGCCGGCGTCGACGAAATGAAGGGCAGGATGGCCGTGCCGTTGTTGCCCATCAGCAGGGTATAACCATCCGGTGCCGCGGCGTGCGCGACACGGATGCCCACCAGGGTATAGGCACCCGGCTTGTTGTCAATGATGACCGGCTGGCCGATCACTTCGCCAAGCTTCTGCGCAGCCACGCGCGCCAGGATGTCTGTATTGCCACCGGGGCCATAGGGCACAACCAGATGAATCGGCTTGCTGGGGTAGGCCTGCGCATGTGCGAGCGGACTGGACAGCGCACACAGACTGGTCAAAGCCACCAGACCTGCGAACAGCGTGCGGCGGCCCGAATGCGCGGCTTGTGGACTGAACATGTTCATCATCTCTCCCGTTGTTTCAATTCTTGCTGTTGAATTTCGGCCCGGTCATCCGCTGGATTTTGTGCAAAAGGACATGACCGCAAACACAGACCGGCACACCAGCGCCGAGGGCGGATCGACCTGCTATGATGCTATCACGATAGGGCCTGTCCGCCAATGATGACATGCGGCAGGCAGCGCCTTCATACTCGCTGCAAAACAAAAATCATTCTCGCTTTTACAAGGGACTGCGATGATCAAAAAGATATTCTCCATTCTTGCCCTGTGCCTGATCAGCGGCGCCAGTGCCGGCCAGATGCGCGACTTTCCGGATCACCCCATCAAGCTCGTCATACCGGTCGGTACAGGCAGCGGCGCCGACATCACCGCGCGCTTTTTCGCTGCGCAGCTCTCCGAAGTGCTTGGCCAAAGTGTCATCCCGGACAATCGCCCCGGCGCCAACGGACTGATCGGAATCACCTCGGTGAAAACCGCGCCGGCCGATGGCTACACCTTGCTGCTGGCCGCTGGTTCGACACTGTCGATCAACCCCATCGTACTCAAGGGACCCTTGCCCTACGATCCGGTCAAGGACCTCAAGCCACTGACCGGCCTGACCAAGGGGGTGTATGTCATTGTCGTACCGCCGAACTCGAAGTTCCAGACTCTGGCAGACCTCGTCA
Source organism: Burkholderiales bacterium (assembly GCA_947475815.1). Taxonomy (GTDB): domain Bacteria; phylum Pseudomonadota; class Gammaproteobacteria; order Burkholderiales; family Burkholderiaceae_D; genus CANJOT01. The sequence continues at coordinate 2,507 of CANJOT010000033.1, forward strand.
ACGACGCAAAAAAAGAGCCGGGCAAACTCAATGTGGGCGTGCTGTCCACCACCTTCCAGCTGGCGCTCGGCTGGTTTGAAAGTCTCGCCGGCGTCAAATTTACCAACGTGCCCTACAAGGCCGGCACCCAGGTGATCACCGACCTGATCGGCAATCAGCTGGACTTCGCCATGGTCGACCGCGCACTCGCCGCGACCCAGACCAAGGCCGGCAAGCTGCGCGCGCTGGCGGTGACGGGTGATGGCCGTCACCCGGATTTTCCGGGCGTGCCCACGGTCATCGAGAGTGGCTACCGTGGCTACGAGTTCTACTCGTGGCTGACGATTGCGGTGCGCAGCGAGACCCCGGACGCGATCAGCAACAAACTGGTCGACGCCTTGCAAAAGGTGCTGGCCTCCGACAAGGCGAGAGACTACGCGCGCCTGAGTGGTGCCGACCTGATGCCGCTCGGACCGGTGGCCATCCGCAAATTTCAGCTTGATGAACTGGCCAACTTTCGCAAGGTTGCGGAAGTGGCCGGCATCAAGCCGGAGTAAACATCATGCGCGACCTTCGCAGCCAGCTCCGCTCGACCCGGCCGCTGCTGGGCAGCTACAGCTTCACGCAATCGCCCGCCGTGGTCGAGGTGCTGGGGCACTGTGGTCTGGATTTTGTCATCATCGACATGGAGCACAGCGCGATCGACTGGAGCACGGTTGAACACCTGATCCGCGCCGCCCATGTGACCGGTCTGGCCGCGCTGGTACGCATCCGCAGCAGTACCGAAGAGAATGTCCATGCGGCGCTCGACGCTGGCGCCGACGGCATCATGCTTCCCTTCCTGCGCGATGCCGCGCAACTGCGACCGCTGATCCGGGCGGCACGTTATGCCCCACAGGGCGAACGGCACTACTGTTCCATTTCGCGCGCATGGGGATACGGCACAACACCGGCCGGCGCCTTTGGTGAACACGCACGCGCCCTCAATGATCGGGTGGTGCTGTTCGGCATTGTCGAGAGTATGGAAACCATCGACGCGCTGCCGGAAATTCTCGACATCGAACTCGGGCTCGACGCCGTGTCGCTGGGCCGCGGTGATCTGGCCACCTCGCTCAATCTGGCCGGTCAGGTGCAACACCCGCTGGTGCAGGCGGCTTACGAGAGATTGCGTGCCTGCGTGCAGGCCGCGCGTCGTCCGGTGCGCATCAGCTCGGTGATCCGCGACGTCACCGACGCGCGCGAAATCGACCAGGCGCGCGCTCAGGGCGTGTCCGTGTTTGTCAACGTGTCCGAGACGGCCCTGATGGCGCGCGCCATTCAGACCTTTCAGGCCAACATTGGCGCGGCCTAGGCCACCGGCTCGTACCAGAGCACACCCTGATCATCCGTGTGGCAACGCAGCTCGCCCAGACCGATGAGATAGTTCAGACAGGCAATCGCCTCACCCGTCGCCAGGCTGAGCAAGGGAATCTGGTCGTCGCGAATATCGCGATAAAACAGCGCACCAAACAGATCGACGGCCCGTTTCGGTCCGGTCATGGCCGCGCGCAGGCGATTGAGGGCGCGGTCCTGACCGGCCTGTAAGGCCTCGATGCGTACATGCAAACCACGAAAACATTCGTGGTGCGCCGGCAAGACCAGCACATCATCAGGCACCTGCTGTTTGATATACGCCAGCGATTCGAGCCACTCCGCCATCGGATTGGCGTCAGGTTCAAGCGCATACACTGACACGTTCGAGGAAATGCGCGGCAGGATCTGATCACCCGAAATGAGCACTTTGAGATCGGGGCAATACAGACAGGCATGCTCCGGCGAATGGCCCCGACCAACCACGACGCGCCAGATATGGTCGCCGATGCGAATCTCCTCGCCGTCGACGATGCGCCGGTAGCTGTCGGGCAGCGCATGGATATGCTTGCCGAAATTGCCAAAGCGCACCCAGTAGGATTCAACCGACGATTTGTTCCATCCTGCCCGGCGGTAAAACTCATTGCCGTCGGGCGGTGCTTCACGGCCGGTGTCGGCCACCACGGCACGGCACATGAGATATTCGAGACGCGTCATCCACAGGCGCACGCCGAACTTGCGCGTCAGCCAGCCGGCCATGCCGACGTGATCGGGATGCATGTGGGTGACGATCACGCGTGAGAGGCTGCGCCGGTCGGGTGCGCTGTCAAACAACTGTTGCCAGGCGCGCCCGGCTTCGTCGTTGCACATGCCGGTATCGACCACGGCCCAGCCAGCGGCGCCATCATCGATGGCCCAGACGTTGATGTGATCGAGCGCATACGGCATGGGAATGCGCACCCAGCGCAGGCCAGGTGCCACCTCGACGCTTTTGCCGGGTTCCGGTGCCGGCATCGGCGGATAGACCAGTGCGGCACGCTCGATGGCCTCGATGGCCTTTTCCTGTTCCCTGCGTTGTTCGGTACTCAATGCTTGGTCTGACATATCATGCTCCTGCGTCAGGTGGATGGTCGTGCCTGGCGCCCTGCCAGTCGCGCGGAAAAGTTGTTTCTCCACGCCAGTGGCCTTACACTGCGCAAACATAAATTAAATTTTGTTTCGGGTGATTGACCATGCTCAAAAAAATCCTGCTTGGTTTCGCCGGCCTGCTCATTCTACTCATCGTTGCCCTTGGCGTCCTGATCGCCCGCTTTGACCCGAATCAGTACAAGGACACGATCACTGGCATCGTCAAGGAAAAGAAACAGCGCACCCTGAAGATCGACGGCGACATGAAGCTGTCGCTCTGGCCCAAGCTGGGCCTTGATCTGGGCCGCGTCAGCCTGTCGGAACACGCCAGCGAAAAACTGTTTGCCAGCGTCGACCAGGCGCACCTGTCGGTGGCGGTCTGGCCACTGCTGCGCAGCGAGGTGGTGATTGATCAGATTGTGCTCGATGGCCTCAAGGCCAGTCTGGTGCGCGACAAGGAGGGCCATCTCAACACCGACGATCTGGCCGCCGGCAACGACACGAAAGCGGCCGACAAAAACAAAGCGGCAGAGCCGTCGGGTAGCAAGGCGGCAAAATTCGACGTCGCCGGCATCCGTATCGACAACGCCAACGTTTCTTACCTCGATGAGGGCAGTGGCAAGCGGTATGCCATCAGCAAGCTGTCGCTGCGCACTGGCAAAATCAGCGCCGGCCAGCCGGTCGATCTCGACCTCAAGGCCGACATCGAGAGCAGCGAGCCGAAAGCGGCAGTCAATCTCGCCCTCAAGGGCACATTGCAGGCCGATCCCGCTACCCGCAAGTACGGCGTGAACAAACTCGACCTCAGTCTGACCGGTACAGCCGCCGACATTCGCAACCTGAAACTGATCGCGCGAGGAGATGCGCTGTTTGACCAGCCGGGCCAGCGCATCGAAACCCGCGACTTCACCCTCAGCGCCAGCGGCAGCCAGGGCGAGCAGAGTTTCGAGATGGAACTGGCCGCACCCAAACTGGCCATCGGCCCGCAGGGCGCCAGCGGCAGCCCGATCACCGGCAGCGCAAAACTGGGCGGTCAGGGCGTCAACCTCAAGTTCAACGCCAGCCCGCCGACGGGCAACGCGTCGGCCATCCGCATCGCCAAACTCGGACTGGAGTTCACACAGAAGCAGGGCGAACGTGAAACCAGCGCCACCTTCGCCTCCGCCGTAAACATCAATCTGGCCGGACCCGTCATCGACCTGCCGGCCATGAACCTCGACATTGCCATCAAAGACCCGGCACTGCCGAAAAAATCGGCACGCATCCCCTTGAGCGGCAAGGTGCACGCCGATCTCGGCAAGCAAGACATCAGTGCCGCATTGCAGGGCAAGTTCGACGACACCAGTCTGCGCGCCACGCTGGCCGTGGCCGGGCTCAAACCGCCGGCCATCAAGCTCGATATCAACATCGATACGCTCAATGTCGACCAGTACCTGCCGCCGCCCAGCACCAAGGCCGGCGCACCGGCGGCCGCGAGCGGGCCGGAAAAACCCATTGACCTGAGCGTTCTCAATGGCATCAACGTCAACGCCAGCCTGCACGCCGGCAAACTGCAGGTGCACAACATCAAGGTCAGCGATCTGGCGGTGGTGGCGCGCGTCGCCGGTGGCCGACTCGAAGTGCCGAGCCTGAGCGCCAGCCTGTATCAGGGCACGCTCAAGGGCTCAGCCGTAGTGAGCGCCAGCCATCAGTTCACGACCAGACAGGAACTGAGCAACATCGCTATCGGGCCGCTGATGAAAGACGCGCTCGACAAGGACTTGATTGAAGGACGCGGCAATGTCTCGCTCGACCTCAACACGCATGGCACAACGGTCAGTGCGCTCAAGAGCGCACTGGGTGGCTCGGCCAGCCTCAAGCTGCGTGATGGCGCCATCAAGGGCATCAATCTGGCGCAGACCCTGCGCGACTTCAAATCCAAACTGGGTCTGCAAAAAAACCAGGCCCAGGGCGGCGATCCGAATGCCAAGACCGACTTCAGCGAGTTGTCGGCCAGCTTCACGATCAGCAACGGCATCGCCAGCAACCGCGACCTGAGCGCCAAATCGCCCTTCCTGCGACTGACCGGCGCGGGCGAGATCGACATTGGCAAGGACAGCATGGATTATCTGGCCAAGGCGATGGTGGTCAATACCACGACCGGGCAGGATGGCAAGGCCATGGCACAACTCAAGGACGTGACCGTGCCGGTGCGTATCGTCGGGCCGTTCAGCAAGCTCGCCTATGAAGTGCAGTGGGCCGCGATCACCAGTGACGCCCTCAAGGCCGGGCTGCTCAATCGCATCACTGGAAACAAGGACGCGGCGCCCGCAACGCCCGGCGCCAGCCCGGAAAAGCCAGCCGACAAGCTGCGCCAACAGATGAAAGGTTTGCTGGGCCGTTAAGCCGCTGCTTTCAGCGGAGCAGTCACCGGAGCATTCACCGGAGTAACTGCCGGCTCGACAGCGAGGCGGATCAGGCGCTGGTACTTCTGTTCGAGCGCCTCGCGGCTTTCGACATGATCAGGGTCGAGCGGGATGCACGACACCGGACAGACAATCTGGCACTGTGGTTCGGCGTGGTGGCCAACACACTCGGTGCATTTGTCGGGGTCGATCTGATAGATCTCCAGGCCCATGAAGATGGCCTGGTTGGGGCACTCCGGCTCGCACACATCACAGTTGATGCACTCGTCGGTAATCAGGAGTGCCATGGATTGCTCCGCTTCAGGCGCCGCCGGTTTTTTCCTTGATCCAGCGCTCCACCGAGGGAAAGGTGAACTTGCTGACATCACCACCCATAATGGCGATCTCGCGCACGATGGTGCCGGAGATGAACATGTACTGGTCGGAAGGGGTCATGAACACGGTTTCGACATCGGGCATCAGGTAACGGTTCATGCCGGCCATCTGAAACTCGTATTCAAAGTCGGATACAGCACGCAGCCCGCGTACGATGACGTTGGCTTCCTGCTCGCGCACGAAGTCTTTGAGCAGGCCGGAAAAACCGGCGATTTCAACGTTTTCGTAGTGCGACAACACTTCTTTGGCAATCTCGATGCGTTCGGTATGCGTGAAAAACGGATTTTTCGCGCGCGAATTCGCAACGCCGACCACCAGTTTGCCGTACAGTTTCGACGCTCGCCGGACCAGATCTTCATGGCCACGCGTGAGCGGATCGAAGGTTCCAGGATAAACGGCGGTAAGCATAAGAGATTCTCCGTATTGTTTTCAGATTTTGCGGCGCAGCAGATGATAAAACACCTGACCGGCTTTGTCTGCCCTCAATAATTCATAGGGTTCGAGCAGTGCGGGGCAATCGGACAGCAATTCTGGCAGGTAAGCCTCGGATTCGGCGTAGATGCAGCCATCGGGTTTGAGCAGTCTGGCGGCCAGCGGCAGACAGCGCTGCAACCCGCCCGCCCCATACGGGGGATCGAGAAAAACGATGTCAAATGCCGGACCGTGCGCGGCCAGGAAGCCGAGCGCGGCCACGGCGTCAGCCTGGCGGATTTCAACACCCGTGGCCTTCAGTTTTTCACGCGCGGCGTGCAGATTTCGCACCGCGGCAGCGTTGTTTTCAATCAACACCACCTGAGCTGCGCCACGCGACGCGGCCTCGAAACCGAGCGCACCGGTGCCGGCATAAGCGTCGAGCACGCTCAAACCTTCGAGTGAACCGCCGAACTGGTAGGTTAGCCAGTTGAACAGGGTTTCGCGGACCCGATCCGGGGTCGGACGCACGCCCGGGCCATCGATCACGGTCAGGGGCGAGCGTTTCCACAGACCACCGATGATGCGCACCTTGTGGGGTGCGCCGCGCGGTTTGGTCGTGGACGGGGCGAAGGAAGGACGCGGCGGGTCACGCGGGGCGGATCGGGGCATGAGCGGCTGACTGCGGGATGCGAGTATCATCCCAGTTTAGCACCCCACTGCGCCACCTGATGCTCAAGTTCTGGAAAAAATCACCCACGGCCGACTCTGATGTCCCGGCTGACCCAGCCCGGGCTTCGCTCGCCGTCACCACCCCGCCCGCCGAACCGGCTGCCGAACCAAAGCGATCCTGGCTTGACCGCCTCAAAACCGGACTGAAAAAAACCAGCTCCAGCCTGACCGGGCTGTTTTTACGCATTCAGGTCGACGAATCGCTGTTCGAAGAGCTCGAAGATGCCCTGCTGCTGGCTGATTGCGGAGTGGAGGCGACCCACTGGCTGATCACCGAACTGCGCGCCCGCGCCAAGTCCAAACAAATTGAAGACGGCGCCCAGCTCAAGGCCGAACTGGCTGAACTGATCGTCACCCTGCTCACGCCGCTGGAAAAAACCCTGCCGCTGGTGCGTGTCGACGGCGCCAAACCGCTGGTCATGCTGATTGCCGGCGTCAACGGTGCCGGCAAGACCACGAGCATCGGCAAACTGGCCAAACACTTCCAGCTGGCCGACAAGCGTGTGCTGCTGGCCGCCGGCGACACCTTCCGGGCGGCAGCGCGTGAACAATTGATGGTCTGGGGCGAGCGCAACGGCGTGCAGGTCATTGCTCAGGAAGGCGGCGACCCGGCTGCGGTGATTTTTGACGCGGTTGCTTCGGCGCGCGCACGCGGCTTCGATCTGCTCATGGCCGATACGGCCGGCCGCCTGCCGACGCAACTGCATCTGATGGAAGAACTCAAGAAGATCCGCCGCGTCATCGCCAAGGGCGAGGAAGGCGCACCGCACGAAACCCTGCTGGTGATCGATGGCAACACCGGCCAGAATGCGCTGGCCCAGGTCCGTGCCTTTGATGGGGCGCTGGGACTGACCGGTCTGATCGTCACCAAGCTCGACGGCACGGCCAAGGGCGGTGTGTTGTGCGCCATCGCGCGCACCTGCCCGGTGCCGGTCTATTTCATCGGTGTCGGTGAAGGGCTCGACGACCTCGCACCCTTCAACGCGCGCGAATTCGCCTCAGCCCTGCTGGGCTGAACCGGCGACCAACTGCCGCAGCAAGGCCGGCAACACCTCGACGGCCGGCTCGGCGGCAATCACGCGCGACTGGCGCACCAGCGTTTCAACCAGCCGCGCGACCACGGACTCGTGTGGCAGCGACACCCCATAATGCAGCGGACCGGCCGGACCATACACCGCCAGAGTGGGAAAATTCTCGACGTCAATATCTTCGATCAGGGCACTGTCGTCCTCGACATCCAGCCACAGGAAACTGGCATCGGCATGGCTCTGGGCGATACGCTCGAACACCGGGCGAAATTCGCGACAGGCGCCACACCACCCGGCGCACAGGACCACCACCAGCAAACGGCCCGCTTCCAGGCTATCCAGTGCACGGCTGAGCGCGGCACGGCCGGCCGGCACCGCGGTCAGCACGGCAGGGGTGGAGTCATTGGAAACACACATGGACAAATTCTAGCCCAGAAGCGTCTGCACGACGACCAGCGGGGCGGTTATCATCTGCTCTGCTCCCCTTTCCTGCGCCACTCTCAGCCATCGCGTGATTCATTTCGATCAGGTTCATAAATCCTACCCGGGCAAACACACTGCTCTGGCCGGCGTCAGCTTTACCATCGAAGCCGGTGGCCTGGTGCTGCTGACCGGCCATTCGGGCGCCGGCAAGACCACCCTGATCAAGCTGATCGCCGCCCTTGAGCGCCCGAGCAGTGGCACGGTGCGGGTCAACGAACACGATATCGGCAAGCTGCGCGCTTCGGCCGTGCCTTACCTGCGCCGTAACATGGGTCTGATTTTCCAGGACACGCGCCTGCTGGCCGACCGCAGCGTGCTGGCCAACACCATGCTGCCCCTGCTGGTGACCGGCACGGCCAAAACCGAAGCGCGCCAGCGCGCCCGGGCGGCGCTCGAGCGCGTCGGTCTGCTCGAGCGCGAAAAAGAAAGCCCGCTGGCCCTTTCGGGAGGAGACGAGCAGCGACTGGCGATCGCCCGTGCCATCGTCAACCGCCCGGCCATCCTGATTGCCGATGAACCGACCGCCAACCTCGACCGTGCGGCCGCTGAGCGCGTGCTCGACATTTTTCTGCAATTCCATCAGGCCGGGGTGACCGTGCTGATCGCCAGCCACGACGAAGCCCTGTTCGGTGCGCGCGCAAGCCAGATACTGCGCCTGGATCACGGCAAGCTGATCGACGGCCCCGGAGCCAGCGCATGAGAAGCTGGTGGCGCGGCCACACCTACGCCCTCGCCAACACGGTCGCGCGCCTGGTCCGGCAACCGCTGTCGGCCCTGCTCAACGTACTGGTGGCCGGCATTGCCCTGTCCTTGCCGCTGGCCGGGTTCACCTTGTTGCTCAGCCTTCAGCCTCTCAGCGGACGGCTGGCCAACGAAGCCGAGATCAGCGTCTTCCTGAGTCTGGACGCGGTGCGCAGCGACGCGGAACACCTCGGGCCCGACTTGCGCGCCCTGCCCGGCGTGGCGAGCGCAGAATTTGTCAGTCGGGAATCAGCGCTGGAGCGCCTCAAGGCCCAGCCTGGCATGGCCGAGGTGATCGCCGCGCTCAACACCAATCCCTTGCCCGACGCCTGGGTGCTGCACCTCAAGCTCAGCGCCAGCGAAACCCGCTCGACGGCTGCCTTGCAGGAAACTCTGGCCACGCAGATCCGCGCCCTGCCGCGCGTGGCGTATGTGCAGATCGATTCCGACTGGCTGCGGCGCATGGAGGCGCTGATGCGTTTTTTGCGCATCGGTCTGAGTCTGCTCGCCATCGCCCTCGGGGTGGCCGTGGTGGCCGTGATCTTCAACACCATCCGTCTGCAGGTGCTCACCCAGCGCGACGAGATCGAAGTGGTACGCCTGATGGGCGCCACCGACGCTTTCATCCGCCGCCCCTTCTATTACATGGGCGCCCTGCAAGGCTTGGCCGGTGGTGCGCTGGCGCTCGGGCTGGTGCTGCTGGTCCTGATGCCGCTCAACGAGGCAGCGGCCGATTTTTCACGCCTGTATGCGGCGCGGTTTGTCTTCAGTCCGCCGCCATCCATGCATATTCTGGCTTTTCTCGCCCTGACGGCCAGTCTGGGCTGGATTGCGGCCATTCTTTCGGTGAGTCGGCACCTCGCCGGACTGCGCCAGCGCTGAATCCGGGAATTCCGGGAATTTTTGGGCTGTTTTGGGGACAAACAAGCAGGTCTTCTCATGAAGCCATGAACTATCGGCGTCATTGAAAGTCTCAATTTAGCACTCGGCATGTGCGAGTGCTAAACTGTAGTTATCGAAATTGTTCGATGAAAGGAACTGGAGGCATCAATGTCCAAGTCGGAAGCGCAATTGAATGGGCTGATCCCTTTCACGAGGTTTAACGCGGGGCCAATGGGCGGCTCGTCCGCCGCGTTGGCGCTTGCACATCCGGGTTCACTCGGAACCATTGACTCCTATATACAGGCGGTTGGCCGCATTCCAATGCTGACCGCTGAACAAGAACACAATCTTGCCTGCCGGCTCAAGAACGACACCGATCTGGATGCCGCGCGCCAGCTGGTCATGTCACACCTGCGTCTGGTGGTGGCGATTGCCCGCGGTTACCTCGGTTACGGCCTGGCGCATGCCGACCTGATTCAGGAGGGCAACGTCGGCCTGATGAAGGCGGTCAAGCGTTTTGATGCGGATCGGGGCGTGCGGCTGGTGTCGTTTGCGATGCACTGGATCAAGGCCGAAATCCACGAGTACATCCTCAAGAACTGGCGTCTGGTGAAGGTCGCCACGACCAAGGCGCAACGCAAGCTGTTTTTCAATCTGCGTTCGCACAAGAAGGGCATACAGTCGTTCACGCCCGACGAAGTCGAGAGTCTGGCACGCGAGCTCAACGTCAAGCGCGAGGAAGTCGTCGAGATGGAAATGCGCCTGACCGGCGGCGACATCGCCCTGGAAGGCCAGATGGATGACGGCGAGGAATCGTATGCGCCGATCGCCTACCTCAAGGACGAGCTCAACGAGCCGACGCGTGTGATTGCGGCGCGCGAAGTCGATCGCCTGCAGGGTGAGGGTCTGATGACGGCACTCGACAAGCTCGATGCCCGGAGCCGTCGCATCATCGAGGCCCGCTGGTTGGCGGAAAACTCCGATGGCGCAGTCGGTGGCGCGACGCTGCACGATCTGGCTGACGAGTTCGGTGTATCCGCCGAACGCATCCGCCAGATTGAAACGGCGGCCATGAAGAAGATGAAAGTGGCGCTGGCGTCGTACCAGTAAGCCCGCAGCGCAATCCGGATGGCCCGCCAACGCGGGCCATTTTTTTGCCTAGCTGCCGAGCAGGATTTTCAGATCGTGGACGATGGGCTCGGCACCCTGACCATGACGCACGAACAGGCGGATGTGACCCGCGGGGTCAAACACATAACTGCCGGCGGTGTGATCGATGGTGTATGACGTCGGGGTCTTGCCCGCCACCTTGGCGACATAGACTTTGAATTCCTTGGTCACCTTCTCGGTCGTTGCCACATCGCCATACAGGCCGAGAAAACGCTGGTCGAAGTTGGGTACATAACTGGCCAGAAACTCCGGCTTGTCGCGTTCCGGATCAACCGTAACAAACAACACCTGCACCCGCTCGGCGTCCTTGCCGAGCGCCTGCATGACGCTGCTCATCTCGGCCATGGTCGTCGGGCAAACGTCGGGGCACTGGGTGTAGCCAAAAAAGATCACCACCGCCTTGCCCTTGAAATCGGCCAGGGTGCGCGCCTTGCCCGTGTGATCGGTCAGGGCAAATCCACGCGCGTAGTCGGCGCCGGTGATGTCGACACTGGTGAATTTCGGCTTATCGGTGCCGCAGCCGGACAACACCAGGGCCAGCAGCAGCAAGCCGGCGGACAGCAATATGTTTTTCATGCGCATGGTCTGAAACTCACTGTCCGGACGGCAGAGCCAGGTAATGATCGACCAGCAGCGCGGCGAACAGCAGCGACAGGTAAAGGATCGAATAGCGGAAGGTACGACGCGCGAGTTCATCGCTGTAATCGCGCCAGATCTGCCAGGCCAGCTTGAGGAACACCGCGCCCAGCACGATGGCCGAAGTCAGATAAATCCAGCCGCTCATGCGGATGATGAAGGGCAGGAAGGTGGTCGCCACCAGCACGATGGTGTAGAGAAAAATCTGCAGGCGCGTGTGTTCCGGGCCGTGGGTGACCGGCAGCATGGGCAGGCCGGAGCGGCGGAAATCTTCCGTGCGGTACAGGGCCAGCGCCCAGAAATGCGGTGGCGTCCAGACAAAGATGATGAGCACCAGTATCCAGGCTTCGGCCGGCACGGCATTGGCAATGGCAGCCCAGCCGAGCGCCGGCGGCATGGCGCCGGAAGCACCGCCGATGACGATGTTTTGCGGCGTCGCCGGCTTGAGAATGATGGTGTAGACGATGGCGTACCCGACAAAGGTGGCAAAGGTCAGCCACATGGTGAGCGGGTTGACCAGAAAGTACAGCACCCACATGCCGGTGCCGCCGATGATGCCCGAGAACACCAGCGTCTGGGCCGGCGTCAGTTCACCGCTGGCCGAGGCCCGCCGGGCGGTACGCGCCATGCGCGCGTCGATTTCACTTTCCACCAGACAGTTGATGGCAAACGCCGCGCCGGCCAGCAGCCAGATGCCCAGCGTCGCCGCCAGGACCAGACCGAGCGGCGGCAAACCGGGCGTCGACAGGAACATGCCGATGACCGCACAGAACACGGCCAGCTGCGTGACGCGCGGCTTGGTCAGCACGTAATACTGCGCCAGCTTGTGCAGCAGCGTGGTGTTGGGGAGGACTTGTTGCATGGGCGGGTTCATTCGACAGAGACCAAGGGCTAGACCGCGACGGACAGACCGTCGCGGCGCGTGCTGCGCGCCGCTTGGGCAATCCGGTAATTTAACATGACCAGCACCACAACCAAACCCGCCGCGCCCGCATTGTGCAACACCGCCGCCAGCAGCGGCCAGCCGAGCAGCACATTGGCCACGCCGGTGATGAGTTGCGCAGCCAGCAGGAAGGCCAGCCAGCGCAGCCAGAAGCGCAGCGCCGCCAGCGGCCATGCCGCCACGCACAGACCCGCCAGCACCAGTACCACCGGCAGGGCGACGGTCCGATGCACCCAATGGATGGCGGTCAGCGCCGCAAGGCTAATGTAGCCGCTGTTGTCCGCCGTGCGGCCAAGCTCACGCCAGAGGTGAAAGCCGCTTTCAAAATCCATCTCCGGCAACCACAGGCCCTGACACATCGGAAACTGGTTGCAGGCCAGCACAGCGTAATTGGTACTCACCCAGCCGCCCAGGGCAATCTGCAGCACCAGCAGGGCACTGGCCAGCCACACCAGCGGCCGCAGCCGCAATGCACTACCCGAGGGTAAGTCTGCCGGTCGCTCGGCCAGCAGCGCTGCATGCCAGATCAACATGGCCAGCAGTAGCATGCCGAGCAGCAGGTGGGTGGTGACGATGACCGGTTGCAGTTTCAGGGTGACCGTCCAGGCGCCAAACGCGCCCTGCAGGCAGACCAGTGCCAGCAGGGCCGTCGTCAGCCAGGGTTTTTGCGACCGGCCGCGAGCACGCAGCCAGGCCAGCACCACCATCACGACAATCAGCAGGCCGACGCCCATGGCGAGATAACGGTGCAACATCTCGATCCAGGCCTTGAAGACCGTCACCGGGCCATCGGGCATCAGCGCTTGCGCAGCGTGAATGTCGGTGAGTGCGGCAATCGGGTTGGCCTTGGCATAACAGCCCGGCCAGTCGGGACAACCGAGGCCCGAATCCGTCAGGCGCGTGAAAGCACCAAACACGATCAGGTCAAACGTAAAAAACGCTGTGATGGCGGCGAGGCGCTGCAGCCGGTCGCTGCCGCGCACCGTCCACGCCAGGGCGATGGGCAAACTCGCCACCAGGACACCCTTAGTGGCCAGAAGGAGCAGGTCAGCGAGTTCCATGGCCCCTCGACTTCAACCGATCGCCGAAGCGCGCAGCAGCTTGGAAAGATCCTTCTTGGTCTGATTCGGATCGGCGTTTTTCGGGAAGCGCATCATCAGGTTGCCCTGCGGATCCACCACAAAAATATGATCGCTGATGGTGGTGCCCTCCTCGGCGGGCAACCAGGCTGCCAGTTGCGCCGGATCGGCACGCAACATGCGCATGCCGTCGTATTCGCGGATCAGCATCGTCGGCAGGGGCTCGCTGTCGGCCACCAGCCAGAGGCGTTCAACACGGTCACGATTCTTGCCGGTGGTCAGGCGCACCTGGCGCATGTGATACAGCTTGTCAGAGCACGCCTGGGCACAGGCACCCGCATCGACCGAGATCAGCAACCACTTGCCCTTGAGCGCGGCGGCATCGACCGACCGGCCATCGAGTTCGCTCAAGACCAGCGCCGGCAACGGCCGTTGCGGCTGCACCAGGGTGCCATAGTTGCTGCGCGTCTCCGGCTTGATGAAATAGTAGGTCAGGTAGGACCCAATGACCGGCGCCGCACAGACGGCCAGAATCAGCATCAGTTTGGCGCGACCCAAGGGCTTGCTGAGCTGGGGAGAATTGGAGCTTGTTGAGGTCATGACGAAGGATCTTGCGAAGGGTCCGCTGGAGCCACGGGGCCCGCACGGCGCTTTTTGAGTTCAAAGAAAATGGTCAGTCCGGCCAGCAGGGTGGCCAGGCCATACCACTGGAAAGCGTAACCCTGATGTTTGCCGATCTGCTCGGCGATGCCAGCGCCCGCCTCAGGCCAGTCACGCAGCAGGCCGTCCCTGCCGTCACCGCTGGTCGCGTCCTGCCGGATCACCAGAGGCACAGGCGCCTGGCCGCTGGCCTGCCGGTAGGCATCATAGTCGAGATTCTGCCAGAGCGTGCCCAGACGCGGCGGCGCCGACTGTCCCAGTTCAAGCAGTTTCGGTTCATGGTCGAGCACGACACCCTCGACCGTCACCGGACCGGCCGGCGTGACATACGGCCCGATGCGTGTGCGTTCGCGGCCGTCGCGCGCCAGCCAGCCGCGGTTGACCAGCACCAGTGCCGCCGGAGCCACAGCCTCCGCCGCAGGCATGACCCTCAGCGGCATGAGCACAAACATGCCGGCACCCCCTTGATGGGTCCGGTTTTCCAGATAAATCACGCCTTCGGGCCACCACGTTCCGGCAAGGCGGACGTGACGATAGCGCAGCGCGTCCGCCTTCAGGATGCGCAGCGGGTCGCTGCCCAGATCGACCGGCACAGCGCGCGCCGCCTCGGCCATGTGGGTCTGCAGGGCAATCTTGCCGGCCGCGCGGCGAGTCTGCCAGTTGCCCGCCGTGACCGCCAGGGCCACCCCGGCCACTGCAGCCACCGCCGGCAGCCAGCCGATGCGAAGAAATCCCATGCGATAATGCCTCATGCGCTACGTCGTCCTGATTGCATTCATACTGATTATTGGCAGCCTCGGCTCGGCCCTTGTGTTCCTGATGAAGGACAAGGGCAAGAGCGACCGCACCGTTAAGGCGCTCGCCCTGCGCGTCGGTTTCTCGATCACGCTGTTCCTGTTCATCCTGTTTTCTTACTGGATGGGCTGGATCAACTATACCGGTATACGCTGAATCAGCGAATCGGGGATCCTGCCGTACTGCGTTGCCTTGTGGACAGCGTAAAAAAAACGCCGCAATCAGCGGCGTTTTTTTGACAGCGCCGGCAATCAGAGCCAGTACACCACTACATACAATCCCAGCCAGACGACGTCGACAAAGTGCCAGTACCAGGCGGCACCTTCAAAGGCGAAGTGATGGTCGGCCGTGAAGTGACCCTTGATGACGCGGACCAGCACGATCGCCAGCATGAGCGCGCCCATGGTGACGTGGAAGCCGTGAAAGCCGGTCAGCATGAAGAAGGTCGAGCCGTAAATACCCGAGGTCAGCTTGAGGTTCAGCTCCGAATAGGCATGCGCGTATTCATAGGCCTGAAAGCCAAGGAAGATCGCGCCCAGCACGATGGTCAGGGCGAGCCAGACAATGGTCTGGTTGCGGTGACCGGCGCGCAGGCCGTGGTGGGCAACGGTCAGCGTCACACCCGAAGTGAGCAGCAGCGCGGTGTTGATGGTCGGAATCCAGAACGGCGTCATGGCCGTGAAGGATTCGACCACGCCGGCCGGTCCAAGGTTGGGCCAGTGGGCGACAAAATCGGGCCAGAGCAGCTTGCTGTCCAGCTCGCCCAACCAGGGCATGGAGATCGTACGGGCGTAGAACAGGGCGCCAAAGAAGGCCGCGAAGAACATCACCTCGGAGAAGATGAACCAGCTCATGCTCCAGCGAAAGGACAGGTCAACGCGCGCGTTGTACTGGCCACCCTCGGATTCGCTGATGGCCTCACCAAACCACTGGTACAGCGTAACGAACAAGGCCAACAGACCAACCATGACGAGGTATTTACCGAAGCCGTAATCGTTCACCCAGGACGATGCGCCAAGCATCGTGACGAGCAGGGAAGCGCCCGCCTGCAGGGGATAGCGCGAAGGCGCCGGTACGAAATAATAGGGCGCGGCACCGTCCGAATGCGTTACACCAGCACTCATGTCATTCTCCAAAACATCAATTCAATTCCATCGTGCGCACAAGCAGCGCGCACTCCCCTTCCTGCAATACCCCCCGACCCTGCCCGGCACTTCAGACGCCACCCACTGCCTGCGAAAGCACGATGCGCACAATCACCACCAGTGTGGTGACCAACAGGGCCGCCGCAATGATGCCGGCAATCACCACATGAACCGGATTGAGCTGCGCGGCATCCGATTCATAATCACTCTTCTTGCGTACCCCGAAGAAAGACCAGAACACGGCTTTCATCGTCTGAAAAAAGGACAGCTTGCGCTTTACAACACGTTCCGGCGCATTCATCAGGACTTTGCTGGTCCGACCACCGCGGCAGTCGGGCCGCCCACTTCAAAAAATGTATACGACAAGGTGATGGTCTTCACATCCTGCGGCAACTTCGGATCGATGACAAACACCACCGGGAACTGCCGCACTTCGCGCGCATTGAGCGTCTGCTGGGCAAAACAGAAACATTCCAGCTTGCGAAAATAAGCCGCGGCCTGCCCGGGTGCATAACTCGGAATGGCCTGCGCCTGCATGCGGCGGTCCTGCTGGTTGGCGATCTCGTACACGATGGTCGCCATCTCGCCCGGATGCACCTGCATCGAATTCTTCACCGGCGCAAAGCGCCAGGGACCGCGCGCATTCGCGTCAAACTCAATGGTAATCAGACGACTGGTATCGACCTGGGTATTCTTTGCAAACTGCTTGGCATCCGGATCGACCGGCGTGAGCACATTGATGCCGGTCACTTCACAAATCATCTTGTACAACGGCACCAGGGCATAACCAAACGCAAACATGATGGCCGTCACGACCAGCAACTTGCCAAACATCGCACCGTTCAAACGGCGCGCCTGTTCGGTCCGGGGCTGTTCGGGAAGGTCCATGATCTAAACCCTAACGTCCGATGTAAATCATACGCACGAACATGGCGATGAAAAACGTTAGCGCGATGCCGCCCAGAATCAGACCGGTGCGCAGGTTACGCGCCCCCTGCGTTGCAGGCTGCAGCGGCATCGGCGCATTCATTTATTTCACCACCGGCGGCGTTTCGAAGGTGTGGAACGGAGCCGGGCTGGGCACGGTCCACTCCAGGCCTTCGGCGCCTTCCCAAGGGCTGTCAGCGGCTTTCTCACCACGCCCGCGCATCGCCGGCAGCACGATCCAGAACAGGAAATACACCTGCATAAAACCGAACCAGAATGCGCCGACCGAGGCGAGCATGTGGAAATCGGCAAACTGCATCGGGTAGTCGGCGTAACGACGCGGCATGCCGGCCAGACCCAGAAAGTGCATCGGGAAGAAGGTGACGTTAAACGAGATCAGGCTCATCCAGAAGTGGATCTTGCCGCGCTGTTCGTTGTACATCACGCCGGTCCACTTCGGTGCCCAGTAGTAGAAACCGGCGAACAGCGCAAACAGCGAGCCGGCCACCAGCACGTAGTGGAAGTGCGCAACCACGTAGTAAGTGTCCTGCAACTGGATGTCGATCGGCGTCATGGCCAGGATCAGGCCGGTGAAACCACCCATCGTGAAGACGAACAGAAAGCCCACCGAAAACAGCATCGGCGTCTCAAAGGTCATCGAGCCCTTCCACATGGTGGCGACCCAGTTGAACACCTTCACCCCGGTGGGGATGGCGATCAGCATGGTGGCGTACATGAAGAACAGCTGGCCAGTGACCGGCATGCCGGTCGTGAACATGTGGTGCGCCCAGACGATGAACGACAGGATGGCGATCGACGAGGTGGCATACACCATCGAGGCATAACCAAACAGCGGCTTGCGGGCGAAGGTCGGGATGATCTGCGAGACAATGCCGAAAGCCGGCAAGATCATGATGTAGACCTCAGGGTGCCCGAAGAACCAGAAAATGTGCTGGTACATGACCGGGTCACCACCACCGGCGGCATTGAAGAACGAAGTACCAAAGTGACGGTCGGTCAGCATCATGGTGATGGCACCTGCCAGAACCGGCATGACGGCGATCAGCAGGTAGGCGGTGATCAGCCAGGTCCAGACAAACATCGGCATTTTCATCATGGTCATGCCGGGAGCGCGCATGTTCAGGATGGTGACGATGATGTTGATCGAACCCATGATGGACGACGCGCCCATGATGTGCACGGCGAAAATCGCCATGTCCATGCCCATGCCCATTTGAATCGACAGCGGCGCGTAGAGCGTCCAGCCGGCGGCAGTCGCGCCACCCGGAACAAAGAACGAGGCGCTCAGCAGGATGGCGGCCGGCGGCAGCAGCCAGAAGCTGAAGTTGTTCATGCGCGCAAACGCCATGTCGGCAGCGCCGATCATGAGCGGCACCTGCCAGTTGGCGAAACCAACGAAGGCCGGCATGATCGCGCCAAACACCATGATCAGGCCGTGCATGGTAGTGAACTGGTTGAACAGTTCCGGATTGACAATCTGCAGGCCGGGCTGGAACAGCTCAGCGCGGATCAGCAGTGCCAGCACGCCGCCAACCATAAGCATGGCCAGCGAAAACAGCAGGTACAGGGTGCCGATGTCTTTGTGGTTGGTCGCGTACAACCAACGACGCCAGCCGGTGGGGTGATCGTGCGCGTGGTCGTCGCCATGTTCATGGCCGTGTGCGTGATCGATCGCTGTGCTGCTCATCGCTCTCTCCCTGGTTGGATCCAGATAACTAGTTTGCTCAAAATGCGGGGTTCAGTGGGGGCCAAGTGGTCGCGAAATTACTTGCGCGCTGCTTTGACGTCAGCAGGCTGCACGACGTTCTCGGCGGCCTTGTTGCCCCAACTGTTGCGGGTATAGGTGATGGCAGCAGCGATCTCAACGTCGGACAACTGCTTCCACGACGGCATCTTGACGTTGCGGCCATTCAGCAGGATATCGATCTGGCCAGCCTTGGGGCCCATCACCACTGGCGAATTGACCAGCGCAGGGAAGGCTCCGGGTACGCCCTGACCGCTGGCCTGATGGCAGCCGGTGCAGGTTTCGTAGACTTTTTCGCCACGGGCGACCAGTTCGGCCTGAGTCCAGACCTTGTTCGGATCATCGGCAGTGGCCAGTTGGGCTTTTTTCTTTTCAGCGACCCAGGCGGTGAAGTCGGCATCCGACACGACACGCACGACGATTGGCATGAAAGAATGTTCCTTGCCGCACAGTTCCTGGCACTGGCCACGGTAGGTACCGATCTTCTCGGCCTTGAACCAGGTATCGCGCACAAAACCGGGGATGGCATCCTGCTTGACACCCAGGCGCGGCACGGCCCAAGCGTGGATGACATCGTTGGCGGTGAGGATGACGCGCACCTTCTTGTTCACCGGCACGACCACCTCGTTGTCGACTTCAAGCAGGTAGTTGTCGCCCTTGGGATCCGGGGCCATGCCAAAACCGGGGCTGCCCACGGTCGGCCGCGGCGTGGCGAGGTTGGACAGGAAGCTGATGCCCTCACCTTCGCCCTTGATGTAGTCGTAACCCCACTTCCACTGATAACCGGTGGCCTTGATGGTGAGGTCGGAGTTGGTCGTGTCCTTCATAGCCACGACGGTCTTGGTGGCGGGCAGCACCATCAGGATGACGATGATGAAGGGGATGACGGTCCAGATGATTTCAACGACGGTGTTTTCATGCCAGGTCGCGGCCTTGTGGCCGAGCGACTTGCGGTGTTTGAACACCGAATAAAACATGACCCCGAACACAAGCACGAAAATGACCGAGCAGATCACCATCATGATGGTGTGCAGGTCGTAAATTTCGGCCGAGATGCGGGTAACGCCAACCGGCAGGTTGAGCTGGTTCACGCTGGGGCCCCCGGGGCTGTCGTTGACGGCCCAGGCAGCGATGCCATGGAACGCGAGAGCGGCCGCGGCAGTGGCGCGCAACAGAGGTTTGGCGATATTCATTTTGTCCTCGATACCCTGTCTTGACCTGCAGAAACCACCTGCAGAAACTGACTGAAAAAGCACGCCGGTGAGCCGGCGCGATTCAACCTGTACGGCTCAACCTGTACTGCTCAAGCTGCAATAACCAACATACGCGGACCAGATCTGTCCATGGACCAAACGCAGGACCAGACGCAGACACATGAGCCGCGCGGCGCAACACAAGCCGGCGTAGGGACAAAAGCAGGTCCGTTTTCAGCATCCACTGGTGCGGTACTTAAACGTCCTGTGCCGTCTTTTCGCCGGATGCATGCTGCGGTACCAGGCAAGTCGCGTGCTGTCGCGCCCAACCCTTGCGGCCCGCAAATCACGGGCGCGGCAATCTGCTGCGCGGCGCAATTATAGGTCGGATGCCCGCTGCTGAGCAAGCGCGCCGCCGGCGGGAAGATCCTCAAAAGCAACTACCCCGGGGTATTTCCCGGCGGCCGTGGGCCACGCTCAAGCCGCACGATGGTCTCGCCGGCCGCCGTGGTGCGCGCCTCACCCTTCCAGGCATGGCCGTAAATGATTTCAAAGCTGAGCTGATAACGGCCGTCGGCATCGCGACGGGCATCGAGCGCCGCATCAAGGCGACGACGCGCCTGCCGGCCGAGCAATCCATGGCGGCGCGCGCCGGCCGCATTGCCGCCGAGGGCACGGACATCGTCCCACAGGCTGGCGGCACTCGAATAGGTCAGGGTCAGGCGTTCCGCGTCCATCACCGGCGTGGCAAAGCCGGCGGCAACCAGCATGTCGCCATAGTCATGCATGTCGGTGAAGGCGGCCACGTGGGCGGTCGGGGCGGCGCCCGGATCGGCCAGGGCAAACGCCTCCCGCACCTCCTTCAGGGTATCCGGCCCAAAGGCGGAAAACAGCAGCAGACCCTGGGTACGCAACACGCGGCGCCACTCAGGGAACACGGTGTGCGGCGCCGGATGCCAGTGCAGGGCCAGACTCGACCAGATCAGGTCGAGGCTGGCCGGTGCGAGCGGCAGGGCGCCCAGGTCTGCGGCCAGCTTGAGAGCACCGGAGGGCCGCATCCAGCGACCCAGCCAGCGCGGCAGTCCGGCACGGGTATCGATGGCGCCAGCGCCCAGCCGGTGCGGCGCATGATCGACGGCGAACAGGCGGGCGTCGGGAAAACGGCCGGACAGCAGGGCGGCATCGGCACCGCTGCCACAGCCGGCATCGAGCACGGCACGGGCGTCCAGCCGGATGTATTCAAGACGCTCAAAAAGCCGGCTGCTGATTTCACGCAGGATGAAA
>CANJOT010000034.1 GCA_947475815.1 Burkholderiales bacterium
AGACCAACGGCGATCTGCCCGTCCGTATCCTGCGGTCCCGGCCGGTAATCGTGCATCACGTGATCCACGCCGAGCTTGATGACCTGACCAAGGCGCATCAGGGCAACATCGTCGAGCTGATACTTTTTCAGGATCTTCTGAAAGGTGCTGCCGGCTTCGTCGTGCGAAGCCAGTTCAACACCCGGCATGCCGAACGCAATGGCCTGCGGCGGGCGTTCATGCTCCTGCCCCCAGGGCACAAAAACGAACTCAGCCTGCGGATCGACAAAGCGCCGGATCAGCCAGGGGCTGGCAACGCGATCGAGGTGCACAAAATCCCGGGTAACCCACAACATGACACTGACCCTCGTTAAACACTGAACACGCCGCAGGTCTTACATCAAGGGCGACTTGCCGCCATCCACAGAGATCGCCGCGCCATTGATATAGGCCGACAGATCGGACGCCAGAAAACAGACCAGATTGGCGATATCAAGGGGGTCCCCCAGCCGGCCCGATGGAATGCTGGCGATATTTTTCGCCTCAATCATATCAGGCGTGCTACCGCTCGCCGCGGCTTCCGCCGCGAAGGTTGCCACCAGTCGCGTCGTCTTGATGCGCCCCGGCGCGATGCTGTTGACGCGGATGCCCAGCGGTGCCAGTTCGAGCGAAAGCACCTTGCTGAACATGCGCACGGCCGCATTGCAGGAACCGCCAGCCGAGAACAGCAACACCCCCTGCTGCGTGGCGCCGGTGATGTTGAGAATGACGCCACCACCGCCGGCTTTCATCGGTTCGATGACTGCGCGCGCACAGCGCATCGCGGCAAACAATTTGCCATTGAAGGCATCGATGAACACCTCATCGGGCATGTCGACAAACGCCGCCATTTTCGCCGAGCCGGCATTGTTGACCAGGATATCAATGCGGCCCAACTGGGCATGGGCCTGCGCCACAAAACTGTTGCAGCCTTCCAGCGTGCCCAGATCGGCAACGATAGGGAGCACCCGGCCACCGGTTTCGGCGCTGATCCGGGCCGCCGTCTGTTCTAGCTTGTCGCGGGTGCGCGCGCAGATTGCCACCGTCACGCCTTCGGCCGACAAAGCCTGCGCGATGCCCGCGCCGATGCCTTCGCTGGCGCCCGTTACCAGTGCGGTTTTACCCGCGAGTCCGAGATTCATGCGCGCCCTACCAGACCTGACCGGGCTTGGGTTCGTCACACACGACCGTGCCCATTTCACCGAGATAAACCTCGACCAGTTCCATGTTGTCGGAGTTGCGCACTTCGTTGTGCGGCATGCCCTTGGGCAGGCAGATGCAACTGCCGGCCTCAAGGCGCGTGAGTTTGCCCGGCTCGAGGTACAGATCGATCCAGCCACTGACGTAATAAGCGATCAGAAACTCGCAGGTATGGTAATGCCAGCCTGTGGAAATTTCGCTCGCCTTGTCGATGCGCGCACCGATGAACTTGAGTTTTCCCTCGGTGGCATCACCAATGCCGAAATCACGGTAGGCAATGTTGGCACGCCGGCCTGAGCCCAGTTTGAAACTGTCCGCGCTCAATTGCGACAGCACGAACCTGACCTGCGTGTCGCCAAGAATATCCGATGCCATGATTGCTGCTCCTTCTAGAGTTATTGGGGAACGTAACCGACGCGCGCCGCAACGTCGGAAAACACCTTGGCCTGCTGCAGAAAGTCCTTGTTGGCAGCTTCGCCGCCGACGTTGGTGACTTCGAGTTGCATCTGTGCCAGACGGGCTTTGTTATCCGGTTGATCAAGCGCGAAGGCCACTGCCCGATTCAGTTTGGTGACCACATCGCGCGGCGTGCCCGCCGGCGCATTGAACGAATAACCGAGGCCGGGCTGGTTGGAGATGCCCAGTTCGGTGAAGGTCGGTACATCCGGAAACTGCGGACTGCGGCGTGCGCCCGAGGTGGCGATGATGCGCAGGCGCGAGGCGATCGGCGGCACCGCCGATTCACCAATGAAGGCCATGTGCACATTGCCGGCAATCAGATCGAGGATCAGGGGATTGGCGCTCGAATAGGGCACATGTACACCGTCAACGGCGAGGTCGCGCAACAGCGCATGCGCCAGCAGCACGGTATTGGGTGCCGACACACCAAAATTCACCTTGCCCGGATTGGCCTTCGCATAAACGACCATTTCCTTGAAGGTTTTCCAGGGCACATTGGTGGTGGCGCACAAAAATACCTTGCCCTCGGCCACCCCGATGAAGGGCGGCAAATCCTTGAGCGGATCAAAGCGCAGGCTCTTGACCGCAACCGGCAGGCTGGCCAGTTGCACGACCGAGACCGAGGCGATGGTGTAACCATCCGGCGGGCGCTTGGCGGCGTACTCATAACCGATCAAAGAACCGGCACCGAGCTTGTTTTCGACCACCACGGCCTGACCCAGCGATTGCGCCATGGCTGGCGCGAGCAGGCGCGCAACGATGTCGACCGGCAGGCCGGGCGCGCCGGCGGCGACGATGGTCACGGGCCGGTTGGGAAAATCCTGGGCAGGGGACGAGGTCAACACCAACAGGCCAGACAGGGCCAGAACAGCCGAAAAGAAATTCCGAACAGAAAACCGTGACATGTGTATCTCCTCCTACGTTATTATGGTTGACCCGTGCTGGTCACTTCGACGCAAATGCTAGCATGCAGGTCAATGCTTGTACATCAATCAAACAGAGAGACAAAGATGCGCATCCACAATATCTATCACGACGCCGACGGCGTGTCACACTTTCGCGATATCGAGGTCGACTGGCTCGAAAACGTGCGTTCGAGCCAGCGTTCAGCGGTGATACCGGTGACCGGCATGGTGTTTCGCCAGAACGGCGGCGACTATGCGCTCGACTGGCACGCCGCGCCACGCCGGCAGTATGTGATCAATCTCGATGCCGGCGTGAAGATCACGGTGGGCGATGGCGAATCGCGCATCATCAATGCCGGTGAAGTGATTCTGGCCGAGGACCTCAGCGGCCGCGGCCACCTCTCCGAATCGCTGGGCGAGGCGCTGCGTCACAGCATCCTGATTCACTGCGACTAGGCCGGCGGCGGACCCCTTTACAGGGGTTCAAGGCCACAGCGCTCGAGCACCGGGCGCGCCTGCGCTGAGCGCAGAAAATCGAGGAAGGCGGCGCCGGTGCCCGCCTGTGCCGAATCCTTGAATACCCCTGCCGAAAATATGCTCGGCGACTGCGCGCCTTCGGGCAGGCGGCCGACAATTTCGATGCCCTCTACCGACAGCAACTCGCTCACCTGCTGGATGGCCAGTTGCACCTGACCACTCGCCGCCAGTGCCGAGGTAAAACCCTGGGGTAGCACTGTGGCGCGCGCATTGACCAGTTCGGCAATGCCATTTTTTTCAAGAAAGGCCTTCATGTGCAAACCGCTGGCGCCAGCCTGCGAGTAGGCAATCGAACTGGCGGTGAGCAGCGTGTTGACGAACGCATCAAAGCTGCTGATGTCCGGATGCTGCGCACCCGCTTTGACGGCCACACCGATGTAGGACCGCACCAGCGGCACCACACCACCAGGCTGGCCGGGCGCAAGCAGAATGCCGGCCTGGACCAGATCGAGTGCGCCCTGCTCGGTCAGCACCGCCACATCGGCGCGCTCGCCGGCACGGATACGGTCTATCAGGGGCGCGGTTGCGGCCCACTCAATTTTCAGCGCACAGCCGCTCTGGCGGGCAAAGGCGTCGGACAGTTGTTCAATGGCACGTTGCAGGGCAATCGTGGAAACCAGGGACAGTTGACTCATGGCAGCATTCTCACTTCACGTTGTGGCAAGGCGATGACGATTTGCTGCGCTCCAAAAACTTCGAGGATGGCTTTGTTGATTTCGGCCACAGCAGGGTCATGATCGGGCACTTTCACCCAGGGTGCAATCGTGATGCGCATGCCGGACTCGGCCAGCCGCGTCACGCCAAACACGGGAGCCGGATCCTGCAGCACGCGGGCATTGGCCTGCAACACACCCGCCATCAGACCCAGCAGGCAGTCAACATCGGTACCGTAGGCCACGCTCACCTCGACATTCAGCTGCCGGATCTGACCGTAATTATGCAGAATCTCACCGACGATCTTGCGGTTCGGAATAACCACTTTTGAGCGGTCTGCATGGCCGAGAATGGTGCTGGAGATGCTGATGTCGAGCACCACGCCTTCCTCTTTGGCGATCGACACATAATCACCAACGTGAAACGGCCGCGTGAAGATGATGGTCAGACCGGCAACGATGTTGCCCAGCACGCCCTGCATCGCCAGCGCCACGCCCGCGCCGGCCACGCCAAGGCCGGCAATCAGCGGCAGCAACTCGATGCCCAGATTCTGCAGCGCCATGATGGCAAACAGCGCGAGCACAAAACCGCGCGTCAGACTGACCAGCAGGCTGCGTACCGGCAGCTCAAGCTTCCATCGCAGCAGCAGGCGCTCCAGCAGGCGCCCGACCCAGCGACCGGCAATGTAACCGGCGATCAGAATCAGCGCCGCCACCAGCACCTTGGGGCCGAAACGCACGGCCATGTCCAGGGCCGAGGCGCGCACCTGATCGAGAGATTGCAGGGAATTGTCCATTACATCGATCCTCCAGAGTCTGACCCGCGAAACCCGGCGGGATAAGGATATTAGCAATTCTCGTGTCTACCCGCAGTAAGCTATTATCTGGCCGTCAATTTAAATCACCCGCCAGCCTGGGAACTGCCATGAAAACGCTTGCTTGGGTCCTTCTATTGCTCTGCACGGCAGCGACTCCGCTGCGCGCCGCAGAGCTGGAACTGGACTCCTCTCTCAACGAGACAGTGTTGATGATTCCGAAACAGGGATTATTCACGATCAAGCTTGAAACCACACTCTACAAACCCGAGGGCGCGGGCCCCTTTCCGGTGGTCATCATCAATCACGGCAAGGCGTACGGTGACCCGCGCTTTCAGGACCGTTACCGGCCGCTCAGCGGGGTGCGTTATTTCCTGCAGCGCGGTTACGCCGTGGTCGTACCGATGCGGCAGGGATTTTCAAAATCCGAAGGCAGCTACATTGGCGGGGGCTGTAACATCGAGAGCAATGGTGAGGTGCAGGCCGGTGATGTCAAGGCTGTGCTCGACTATGTGACCGCCCAGCCCTGGGCCGACCGGGAGCAGATGCTCATGGTGGGTCAATCGCATGGCGGCTGGACCACACTGGCCTTTGGCACCCTGAACTACCCGGGCGTCAAAGCGCTGGTCAACTTCGCCGGCGGCCTGCGCCAGGACCAATGCACCGCCTGGGAACGTGGCCTCGCCATCGCGGCCGGCAGTTATGCCAAAGCCACACGCGTGCCGTCGCTGTGGTTTTACGGCGATAACGACAGCTTCTTCAACACCTCCACCTATCAGGGCATGCACGCGGCCTACACCGGCGCGGGCGGGCAGGCGCGCCTGGTGGCCTTCGGCAAGTTCGGCAGCGACTCGCACAGCCTGTTTGGCGCGCGCGCCGGCGAAAAGATCTGGCAAGGCGAGCTGACCACTTTCCTCAAGTCAGTCGGTCTGCCCGGCGAAGCGCAATCGGCCCTTGCAAAGTATGGCAAGGTCAGCGGTATGGCTGTTCCCGAAAAAACAGAATTCGCGGCACTCAAAGACGACAGCAGGATTCCCTTCGTGCGCGACACCGGCCGGGCGGGGTACAAGCTCTATCTGAACAAGCCGATCCCGCGGGCCTTTGCCATCGCCCCCAATGGCGCCTGGGGTTACGCCGATGGCGACCCTGACCCGCTCAAGCGCTCACTCGACGCCTGCAATCGCAATGGCAAGGCTCAGTGCAAACTCTACTCGGTGGATGACTTCGTGGTCTGGAAAGAAGACTGAGGCGCCGACCGATGCAATCTACTATCGGGTAGCACGGCTCGGTGACCGCGCGCCGCGCTGGTCGGCACATCCGGAATCTGCAAGAAACGCTGCGAACCCGTCACGGCGAGGATGCGCATCTTGCCGGCCCGGCCCTACGGCACCGCCGTCGGCAGACCGATGACGTTGACCTGCATCGGACTGCCGCCAGCTTTTGCGCACTCAGGCACCATAACGGCGGCCCAGCTCGAGCAGTTCGGGCGTGCCCAGCAAGGCATTGAGGCCATCGAAGTCGAGCATCTCGGCACCCATCGGCGCCGTTGTCTGATGCTGCTTCAGGCTGGCGTAATACCGCGCCAGACCGGCGGCGACAAACCGTGTGGTACCGCCGGGAAAGATGACAATGCGAAAACCGCGCTGTTCGAGTTGTGCGGCAGATTCGAGCGGCGTTTTGCCACCTTCGACCATGTTTGCCAGCAGCGGCGTGCGTTGGGCAAACTGGGCGCAGGCGCGATCGAGTTCCCCCGGCGTGCGCAGGGCCTCGATGAACAGCGCATCGATGCCACACTCCAGATAGGCCTCGGCCCGTTCAAACGCGGCCTCAATGCCCTCGACATGCAGCGCATCGGTGCGTGCCAGGATCAGGGTATCTTCAGACTTGCGCGCGTCGAGCGCGGCCTTGAGCTTGCCGCACATTTCCTTGATCGGCACGACGGTCTTGCCATCAAGGTGGCCGCAGCGCTTCGGAAAGGTCTGGTCTTCCAACTGGATCATGGCGGCGCCGGCACGCTCCAGGTCGCGTACCGTGCGCTGCACGTTGAGCGCGTTGCCAAAGCCCGTGTCGCCATCGACAATCACCGAACAGGGCACGCGGTCGGTGATGTGCGCAAGCACCTCGGTCACCTCGGTGACGGTCGTGAGGCCGATATCGGAGCGACCCAGCAGGTTGTAGGCGATCGACGCACCCGACAGATACAGGGTTTCAAAACCCGCCTGCGCAGCGATCAGCGCCGTCAGGCTGTCATAGACACCGGGTGCGAGCACGGCGCTCGATTCCTGCAGGCGTTGTTTGAGGGTCTTTTTGGAAGCCGCGTTGATGGTCATGATGTCTCGGGTTGCCGGTTTGGAAGGATGTCCGTTTGTCGGGAAGATGCGCGTGGCGAACTATAACCGGCTTGCAGGCGGCACGTCAGCGCGCATCCACCACCCGCGCCCCTGCTCGCCAACAGAGCCAAGCAGTGGCAACCAGTGCCATGCGGCTAATGTGCTCGAAAGCATGAAGCAAACCCGCACGGCAAAAAAAAAGACAGGCGAACCTGTCTTTTTTTCAAACGCCGCGACGCGATTACTTGGCTGGGGCAGCCTTGACGTCAGCCTTGGCAGGAGCCTTGTCGGCCACTGCTGCAGTCTTCGACTTGTCAGCCTTGGCATCGGCAGCAGCCTTGGCCTTGGCAGCCTTGTCAGCCTTGGCATCAGCAGCAGCCTTGTCCTTGGCAGCCTTGGCTTCAGCAGTAGCCTTAGCCTTGGCAGCCTTGGCTTCAGCAGCAGCCTTGGCTTTTTCGGCCTTGGCATCAGCAGCGGCCTTGGTAGCGGCAGCCTTTTGCTCAGCAGTGGCTGACTTGGCATCGGCCTTGGCCTCAACCTTGGCAGCAGGCTTGGCGGCAGCTGCAGGGGCTGCTGGCGCTGTGGTCGTGGCCGGCGTGGCTTGTGCGTAAACCGAAGTGGCGAAAAGGGCGGCGATCAGGGTAGCGAGGATCTTGTTCATGATTTTCTTTCAGTGGTTTGAGGGATTCGACGGCACCGAAGTGCGAACCGTATGAGCACTCAACGGCTGCCTCGCGCAATCGGTTGACCTGTCAAAAAAATGGCTTGAGCGGGTTCATGGCAAACTATCGGTTCGTAACGGAGACTCGCATGTGCGCGCGCTACCAGCTGCCCATTGACTGGCAGAATTTCCCCATGTTGAAGCCGGGTGATTTCGAGCCGAACCTCGACGTGCGGCCGACCCATCGCATGCCGATCGGCCGGCTCATTGATGGCAATCTGGAAACAGAATGGCGCCATTGGGGATTCTTGCGGTCCTGGCCCGGCAAGTCCGGCAAGATGACCAGACACCAGTTGATCAATGCCGTCGGCGAAGAGTTGCAGGCCAAGAAGTCATTCAGGAACGCGTATGAAACCAGCCGCTGCATCATTCCCATGGCGGCCTGGTATGAGTGGCCAACGCTGGACGGCGTCAAGACGAGGGTAGAAATCGGTTTAAAGCGCCGCAGCATTTTTGCCGTGGCCGGCCTGTTTGAGACCTCGGAAGACCCGGCCACGGGCGAGCCGGTCGACACCTACACAATGGTGACAGTGCCCCCCAACGAAATCCTGGGGCAGGTGCATGACCGCTCGCCGCTGGTACTGCGTCTTGAGGATCACGACGCCTGGCTCGAAGGCGGCGCCAGCGCACAGGCCCTGATCGGCGCCTACCCGGAATGCGACGCGTTTTACCTGCACCCCGTCGACGTGCCGCCACAGCACACGCTGTTCTGATCTACTTTGGTGCACTGCCCCGACTGGAAATGGGGATGCGTATGGTCTGGGTCGCCAGATGCACTTCGCGCAAAAAATACGCCAGCCCGACCACCAGCGCCAGCATCGCCGCGGAAAACAGCACACCAATCACCCAGTTGAGCGGCACCTCCAGCATCACTTCGAGAAACAGCACGATGATGACGGTGCACACCAGCAACGCCGCAATGGTGCACGAGGTAATGGCCACGCTGGTCAGATGCCGACGCTGCTCCAGGGTCTTCTGCTCGAGCCAGACCGACTCGGGCAAGACCTTGAGGTGCTCATCGCGCCGCTCTGACAGCGCCCGGCCGCGATCGATGATCCGCGCCAGCCGGCCGGCCATCACGCTCAGCAGCCCGGCAATACCGGTCAGTAGGAACACTGGCGCCAGCGCCAGCTGAATGGCACGCGCAACATCGTGAAAACTATCGGGGGAAAGGCTCATCGTGTCTGATCCTGTGCGGACATCAACGCCGTCTCCCTGACGCGCGCATCAGGGTTCCGGCTTTGGAAGTTCGCGAATATAATCTGTCGACCGGCAGCGGGATGCGCGGCAGCCTGTACGGCGTGGTTGACACGCATAATGAACAACAATAAGGACTGAGCACACTATCATGCACAAGACATTGATGTTACGACTTTCCGTTGGTGTTGCACTGATGGCCGCCTGCTTCGCACTGCCCGCGGCCGCACAGCAAGCTTATCCCAGTCGCCCGATCACGGTCATCGTGCCGTACGGGCCGGGCACGGGCATCGACCTGATCGCGCGCATTCTCACCCAGAAACTGGCCGAGGACTACAAGCAGGGCGTGGTCGTCAAGAACCTGCCTGGCGCATCCGGCAACATCGGCGCGGAAGCGGCCGCCATTGCCGCGCCCGACGGTTATACCATCGCGGTGATCGCCAACAGCCACTTCATCAATCAGTACCTCGGCAAGAATGTACGCGATGCCACCAAAGACCTGATGCCGATCGCCCCGGTCGGCACCCTGCCCTACCTGTTTGGCGTGCCGGTATCGTTCCCGGCCAAGACCATTCAGGATGTGGTCAATCTGGCCAAAGCCAAACCGGGTGAAATCAATTTCGCCGGTCTGCCTGGCGCGGTGCCGCATTTTCTTGGCGTCATGCTGCAGACGGCGGGCAATATCGATATCCGCATGGTGTCGTACAAAAGCACGACGGACGCCATCAGCGACGTCATGTCGGCACGCGTGCCGCTCTGGTTCACCACCCTGCCCTCGGCGGTGTCCTTCGTCAATACCGGCCGGATCCGCGCCCTCGCAGTGAGCGGCAGCCGGCGCTCGCCGGTGCTACCCAACGTTCCGACCATGACCGAGTCCGGCTTTCCGCAGATGGACATTGGCTCATCCACCTACGTGGTCGCGCCCGTTGGCACACCTGCGGCCATCATCAACAAACTCAATGCCGACATCACCCGCGCCATGGGCAATGCCGAGGTGATTGAAAAGCTGCATGGACAGGGACTCGACATCACCACCAGCACGCCAGCGGAGCTCGGCGAGGCGATGCGCACCGAACTCGCCAAATGGGGACCGATCGTCAAGGCGTCGGGCCTCAAGCCCGAGTAAACCCGGCACTTTGTGCAGCCGGGCACCTCTGAACGCCTTGAACCAGACCGGCGCGCTGCACGGCGCCGCATACAACAACAAAGGGGAGTGTCATGCATCTTTCCAGAATCGGCAGCATTCGTTTTATTCTCGCCGCTCTGCTGTGGCTGTGCGCAATTCCGGCGTTTGCCGCTGACAGTTTTCCGAGCCGGCCCATCACTCTGGTAATCACGCAAGGCCCGGGTTCAGGCAGTGATGTGCTCGGACGCCTGATCGCCAATTACCTCGGCCCCCTGCTCGGCCAGACCGTCATTGTTGAAAACCGCGCCGGCGCCGCTGGTATCATCGGCCACCAATCGGTCATGCGCGCTGCACCGGACGGTTATACCCTCGTGTTCACATCGACCGCGGCGCTGTTGATGGTGCCGTTGATGAATCCGAACGCCAAGTATGCAATGAGCGATTTCGTCGCGGCCGCTCCAGTGATGCGCGCGCCCTTCGCGGTCCTGGTCGCCAACACGCCGGGCGCGCCGAAAACGATCAATGAATTGATCGCCGCGCTGCGCGCCAAACCGCAAAATTTTGCATCATCGGGAATCGGCGCGATGACGCATCTGGGCAGCGAACTGTTGCTGCGGCGCGCCGGCGCGCAGGCCACACATGTGCCCTACAAGGGCAGCGGCGCCGCGTTCAACGACCTGATGGGCGGTCAGGTATTGTTCACCACCGACTCACTGACCGCTTCCATGGCCCTGATCCGCGGCGGCAAGCTGCGCGCACTGGCCGTGACCGGCGCGACACGTGCCGCATCACTGCCCGACGTGCCTACGCTGGCCGAAGCGGGTTTGCCCGGTATCGAGATCGCTGTGACCGGCGGCTTGTTTGCACCCAAGGGCACGCCGCATGATGTGATCGAAAAAATTGCCGCCGCGACCACCAAGGTACTGCAGTCCCCCGAGGTGCAAAAGCGCTTTGCTGCGGTCGAGACCGATCCGCTGATCGTTTCCAACGAGGCCTTCGTCGACATTCTGCGCAAGGAAGCCACGGTCTGGGAGCCGCTCGTGCGACAACTCGACATCAAGGTGGATTGAACCAATGAACACAGCGGACCACATCGCCAGCCTGCCCCTCAAGACCCTGGCGCCGCAAGCGCAGGGACCGCTTGCAGGCATTCGCGTTGTCGACCTGTCGCGGCTCGTGTCCGGCAATATGCTGTCGCTGCAGTTGGGCGACTTTGGCGCTGACGTGATCAAGCTCGAAACACCGAAGGGCGATGCCCTGCGCGAATGGTGCGAACCGCACCCCGACTACCCGGAAGGATTCGATGGCTGGTGGCGCGTCTACTGCCGCAACAAGCGCAGTGTCGTGCTCAATCTGCGCCAGCCCGAATGTATGGCCTGGCTGCGCAAGCTGCTCGATACAGCCGATGTGCTGATCGAGAATTTCAAACCCGGAACGCTCGAGGCCATGGGGCTGGACCCGGCGGTATTGCACTTGACCCGGCCTGGCCTGGTGATCGTGCGCCTGTCTGGCTGGGGCCAGACCGGTCCCTACCAGGCCTTGCCCGGTTTTGGCAGCCTGATCGAAGGCTTCGCCGGCTTTGCCCACAAACATCGCGACAGCACCGGCCATCCGCAACTGCCCAATCTGGCGCTGGCCGACATGCTCACCGGTCTGAGCGGCGCTTTTGCCGTGCTCGCCGCCGTGCGCGAGGTGGAGGTGCGCGGTGGCCAGGGTCAGGTGATAGATCTGTCACTGCTCGAACCCATGCTTTCCATCATGGGACCTGACGTGACGAACTTCGCAGCCACCGGCCAGGCCATGGAACCGGGCCGCAAGATCGCATCGCCGCGCGGATCCTATTGCTGCAGCGACGGCAAGTGGGTCTCCATGTCCGGTTCAACCGAATCGATGGCACGCCGCGTGTTTGACGCCATCGGCAAACTCGATCTGATGAACGATGCGCGTTATGCCACCAATGCCGCGCGCCTGGACAACGACGTCGAAGTCGATGGCATGGTGGCCGATTTTGTGCGCGCCCGCACCCAGGATGAGGTGCTGACCCTGTTCCGCGCCAAGGGCGTAACCATGGGTCCGATCCTTGATCCCGAACAATTGCTCGCCGACCCGCACGTTGCCGGGCGCGGCACCTATGTGCGCCTTGACGATGGCAGCGGCCAGCCACCGACGGTCATGCATGCCATCACACCGCGCCTGCAAGGCACACCCGGCGTGCTGCGCCGGCGCGCGCCCAGGCTGGGTGAACATACCCGTGAGATATTGTCGGAACTCGGCGCCACGGCGGCCGAGATTGAATTGCTTGCCTCTGGCAAGGAAAAGGCCTCAACATGAAAGCACTGCGCAGCCTGCTGTTCATTCCCGCGCTGTCGACTGACAAGCTGGCCAAGGCGCATGATCGCGGCGCCGATGCGCTGATCATCGAACTGGAAGATGCCGTCCCCGCCGAACGCAAAGCGGAAGCCCGGCCGATGGCGGTGGCGGCGGTAAAATTGCTGGCCGGGCGTGGTGTGCCCATCCTGCTGCGGGTCAACAATCCTGCGGTGATGTGGCGCCAAGACATCGCCGGCATGCCCGAAGGCCTGCTCGAAGCAGTGATGTTGCCCAAGGTCGAATCGCGCGATGAGGTGGAGGCCCTGGCCCAGGCGTTGGCCCGACAGTTTGCCCAGCCGCCGGGCATTGTTGCGCTGATCGAAAACCCGCGCGGCGTGCTGGCCGCGTCCGACATCGCGCAACATCCGGCTGTGGTGGCGCTCGGTTTTGGCGCCGAAGACTATGCCGCGGCCATTGGCGTTGCACCCACCCCCACGGCCGTGGCCGGCCCGGCGCAACACGTGGTGACCTGTGCCCATGCCTGGGGCAGACAATGCGTTGGCCTGGCGGCCAGCATCGGTGACGTGGCCGACATCGAAACCTTCGCCAGTGCGGTGCTGACCGCCCGCGCCATGGGTTTTACCGGCTCGGTATGCATCCATCCGCGTCAGGTCGACATCGTCAATCGCGGCTTCGGACCGACCTTCGAAGAACTGGCCTGGGCCGAACGTCTGATCAAGGCCAACGACGCCATGCGCGCCGTTGGCACGGGCGCGTTCCTGTTCGAAGGCCGCCTGATCGACGGACCGATTGTCGAGCGGGCGCGCGGCTGGCTGGCGGTGGCTACTCGAGCTTGAAACCGGAATCCTTGACAACCTGGCTCCAGCGGGCGATTTCGGCACGGTAGAACGCATCGAAATCCTTGCCATTCTGCGAATAGGGGTCAAGGCCAATCTTCTGCAGCTTGGCGATCACGTCCGGATTCTGCAGCGCCTTCAGGGTTGCGGCACCCAGACGGTCCAGAATCGGCTGGGGCGTGCCGGCGCGTACCACGGCGCCAAACCAGGAGGTCGCTTCATACCCGGCCAGTCCGGCCTCCTGCATGGTCGGCACATTGGGCAGCGAAGCTTCGCGCACCACGGTGGTGACCGCCAGCGCCTTGATGCGCCCCGCCTGAATCAGCGGCAGCAGGGTATTAGTGTTCGACATGATGATCTGGATGTCGCCCCCGATAGTGGCCTGGGTCGCGTCGGTCACGGCCTTGAAAGGAATCTGCACCACATCGATGCCGGTCTGCTTGGCGAACAACACCCATGCCAGGTGGTAGGACGTACCAAAACCGGCGATCGCGCCAAAGTTGAGTTTGCCCGGGCGCGCCTTGGCATAAGCGACCAGCTCGGAGATCGTATTGACAGGCAGGTCTTTATTGACTGCAATCACGTTGCCGGTCGTGACCAGACGGGCGACGCCGGCAAAATCCTTGATCGGGTCATAGCGCAAGGTCTTGGCCTGCACTGTAGTGGCAATGCCCAGCGAGCCGAGCGACGGGATGCCAATGGTGTACCCATCCGGGGCCGAGTGGGCCACCGTTTCGAGCGCGAGAGTGCCACCCAGACCCTGCTTGAATTCCATCACCAGCACGGTGCCCAGATCCTTGGCGACCTGTTCGTAGATAATGCGCGGCACGAAGTCACCACTTGAACCTGGCGCGGGCGAGATCACGATGAGTGGCTTGTTCGGCCACGGCGTCTGCGCCAGGGCACCATGCGTCGCCAGCGCACTACTCAGAGCCAGCGTCAGTGCGCAGATGCATCGTTGTATCGTCTTCATCGCGATTTTCTCCTCTTGGTTTGGATGAGCCTGCTTTTGGCGCCCGGATCCTTATCCGGGCAGCTGTTTGTCGAGTGCAGTCAGGAAGGGCCACAAGCCATCGCCACCCAGGCGTACGGCGGCGCGCCCGACCCACTCGGCCCACTCGCCCTCGCTGCCAAACTCGTCGCGCCAGGCCCACAGCCGGCGGCTGCTGCGATGCAGGGGATGCTCGTGGGTAAAACCCATGGCGCCGTGAACCTGATGAGCGATGCCGTTGGCGATGTGCGCGGCTTCACCAATGCGTGCCTTGGCGGCGGCAATCTCAAACCGGGCCGGACCGCGCGAGGCCGCATCGATAGCAGCGTCGGCAGCGGCATTGGCCGCGGCCACCTGCGTGGCCAACACCGCCAGACCGTGCTGGATCGCCTGATACTGGGCAATCGGTTTGCCAAACTGCACGCGATCCTTGGCGTATTGCACGGCCAATTGCAGCACGCTGCCCATCGCGCCGCTCATGGCCGCCAGACGAAACAGGGCGCCCTCAAAGCGCAGGTCTTCAACATTCATGCCCTGCCCGGTTTTGCCGATATGTTCAGGAGCGATGGCCAGATCACGAAACACCAAAGTGTCGCGCGGCTCGTTGGCCCAGTTGACATCTTGCCGCGTGAGCGCGGCACGCAGCCCGGCACCGCTCACCAGAACGGTGGCAAAGGAATCATCCACCTTGGTGATCACTGCCACGAACTGCGCATACCGCGCCGCCGGTACACGCAGTACGGTGCCCGACAAGAAATATTTTCCATCTCGCGTGGCCAACACCGCCCCAGCCTGCGCCGCACCCTTCCTGCGACTGGGCAGCGTGACCGGTGCAACACTGCCCACACCAACCTGCGCGGGCAGGCCCGCCGCAGCGAGCACACGTTGCGCCAGTAGCGTATCGACCAGCGGCAGGGGCAGCGCAAAACTGCCAGCGGCGCGCACCAGCATCAGCGCATCGCCCAGATCACTGCCGTCACCACCCACGGCTTCAGGCACGGTAGCGCGCGTCAGGCCGGCCTGTTCGAGCAGATTCCAGGCCCTGCCATCAAGCACACCTTGCTCAGCCTGATTGAAGGCCTCGGTCGTGCACAGATCGGCAAACAGGCGCGATGCCGTATCTACCAGAATGGAACGCATGTCACTCATGATTGGTCTCCACTCAACGCAGGCCGAGGCCGCGTGCGATGTTGTTACGCAGCATCTCGCGCGTGCCGCCGCGGATCGTCAGCGCCGGTGCAAACAGCAGGTTGTATTTGAGGATGCGCGTCAGGTCGTTGTCCTCCGGCAGGGCGGCGCGTTCGCCTTCATCGACCAGCAGACGCGCAACATGCGGTATGTCCTGCTCATAATGCGTGCCCAGGTCCTTGACGATCGACGCCTCGATCGACGGGCTCAGGCCGCGACCGAGCATGCCAGCCACCGATGCGGACATATTGCGCAGCGTCCACAGATGCGATACCAGCCGGCCCACCGATTGCATGGCCAGGCGGTCGTCTCCCTCATCGAGTTCGTCGAGCAGATTGGCCAGCACATGCAGTTGCGCGGTCCAGCGATCGGGCGAACTGCGTTCGTGCGCCAGTTCCATGGTGAGCTGTTTCCAGGCCTGGTCGACTTCGCCGATGAGCATCGAATCGGGCACGAACACATCGTCGTAGATCACTTCGTTGAAGTCATACTCGCCGGTCATGTGGTAAATCGGGCGGATGATGATGCCTGGCCACGACAAGTCAATCAGAAAACGCGTCATGCCGGCATGCCGTTCGCCACCATTTTCACCGGTGCGCGCCAGCAGGGTCATGTACTGCGAGTAGTGTGCGCTGCTGGTCCAGACCTTGCGCCCGTTGACCTTCCAGCCACCCTCGACCCTGACCGCGCGTGTGCGGATGCCGGCCAGGTCAGAGCCCGAATCGGGCTCTGACAGGCCAATGGCGCACGATGCCTCGCCGCTGGCGAACTGCGGCAGGAAGGTCTGCTTCTGCCACTCGGTGCCGTAATGCAGGATGAGCGGACCGTTCTGGCGATCGGCCGCCTGCAACGCGCGGATCGGCGCGCCATTGGCGAGAAGTTCTTCGGTCACCACATAACGTTCCATGGCGCTGCGTTCATGGCCACCGTATTTTTTCGGCCAGGTCATGCCAAGCCAGCCGCGCTTGCCCAATTCAATGCAGAACGGCCGGTTCACCTCGGCCCAGCCGGCCGGTCCGAGTTGGTAGATGCCCCTGGCACGCATGTCGGCGAGAAAGGCGCGCACCTCGGCACGCAAGGCCTCGGTGCCAGCGGGCATCTGCGCAGGTTCAAATCGAAGGTCAAGATTACTCATGGCTGATACTTTCCTGTTTGTTAGTACTACGCGTCACTGCGGACAATCAGGGCGTCCACGGCAACGATCTCATGCCCCACGCAGATCAAGGGATTGACGTCGATTTCGTCGATCAGCTCGCGATGATCTGCGATCAGTTCCGAAACCCGGCACACTACGCGGGCCAGCGCATCCGGGTCGACCGCCTTGGCACCACGAAACCCTTGCAGCAAGGCCTGGCCCCTGATGCGGCCAATTAACTGCAGCGCCTGCGCATGATCGACCGGCGCCAGCGCGACCACCACATCGCGTAGCAGCTCTACAAAAATACCGCCGAGGCCGACCAGCACCACCGGCCCGAACTGCGCATCGACGCGCCCGCCGACCATGATTTCCACACCACCACCGACCATCGGCTGCACCAGCACGCCCTGCAGACGCGCAGCCGGCGCGGCGCGGCGCGCATTGGCCATGATCATGTCAAAGGCGGCGCGCACCTCGGCGTCTCCGCGGCAGCCAAGCTTAACGGCCTGTGCTTCGGTCTTGTGGGCAATGTCAGGCGACTCGATCTTCAGGGCGACGTCGCCACCAAAACGGCGCGCCGCGTGTACAGCATCGTCGGCGTCCGTCGCCAGATGTTGCTCGGTCACTTTGACGCCATACAATTGCAACACGGATTTCGCTTCGTGCTCGTCGAGTGTCCTGGCGCGCGCCAAGGTGATGATGGTAGCGGCACGTGCTGCCGCATCCGCGGGCGCGCTGCGCTCGGCCGCAGGCACTGGCACCGCGCGCTGTCGCGCGCGCGCCATCCACGCCGCCAGTGCGGCGAAGGCAGCACCGGTGGCGCGAAATACCGCGACATGGGCATTGACATGGCCTTCCTGCGCGCCCGGGCCCTCCACCCATTCCGAAATCCAGTTGAGCAGCACCGGCTTGCCGTGGCGCTGCGCCAACTCGCCCAGGGACGCAAACTTGCGCACCTCGCTTGGAAACGAATATACATGTGGCGCCACTACGGCCGCATAAGCCGGATCGGCAAGCAGCGCCGCGGTGCAGTCGAGCAGACGCTGCGGGCCATTGGGTGACGAGGTCAGATCAAGCGGATTTCTGACCACCGCGAAGTCCGGCACCAGCATGGTGATCTGCTGCACCAGTGCCGCGTTCATGGCTGGCAGGGCAACTCCGTGCAATTCTGCTTCGTCGGTCGCATGCACCACGGTGCCGCCCGAGGCCGAAATGATGGCCACACCCTGGGCCAACACCGGCGCCGGCGGGGCCTTGGCAAAAAATGCCGCAGTCTCGATCAGCGCCTCGAGCCGGTCGACCACAATCGCACCGGCGCTTTCAAGCGCGGCCTGAAAGGCCTCGGCCGATCCGGCGATGAAGCCCGAATGCGACAGCGCGGCCTCGGCACCCTGACGGCTGCGGCCGAGCTTGAAAATCACCAGCGGTTTATCGCGTGTCCACGCATGCCGGGCAGCTTCCAGCAGGCGCGCACTGGACTCGAACCCTTCAAGCACCACGGCAATCGCTTTGCATTGTGGCGCATCGACCAGATAACTGATGCAATCGGCGCAATCGACATCGCCGGAGTTGCCTGGCGACAAGGTGTGACTGAAGGCGATACCGCGATGCAAAGCCTGCGTCAAACCATTGCCCACGCCGCCCGACTGGCTTACCAGGCCGATGGCCGGACCCGTGGACCGGCAGAGCGCCACATTCGGTGTAAACGACGCCGCCAGCCCGAGCCCGTGGTGGATAAAGCCGACGGCATTCGGACCGAGAAAACGCAGGCCTGTGCCGCTGGCCATCGAGTGCAGACGCGCCTGTTCGGCGGCACGTTCGGGCCGGCCGGTTTCGGCATAGCCTGAAGCAAACACCACCGCGCCGCCGACCCCGAGTGCAATGCATTCTTCAATGACATCACGCACACCATCGCGTCCTACCGCAACGATCACGCAGTCCGGCACTTCAGGTAAGGCGGACAGAGAAGCATGGCAAGACGCCTCGCCGATGAACGGGTATTTGGCATTGACCAGATGCACACGCCCGGAAAACAGGCTCAGGTTGCGCAGGGTCAAGGCACCTACCGACCCTTCGGTAGGCGACGCGCCAACGACAGCAATGCTGCGCGGCTCAAACAGGCGCACCAACTCCGCATGACGGTAAACAGCTCGGTCGGGGGC
The DNA here is from genome assembly GCA_947475815.1 of Burkholderiales bacterium. Lineage (GTDB taxonomy): Bacteria > Pseudomonadota > Gammaproteobacteria > Burkholderiales > Burkholderiaceae_D > CANJOT01. Next base: position 18,608 of record CANJOT010000034.1, read on the forward strand.
GGGATTGATCGGAGTCTCCATGCAGGAATATTTCCGGATGTACCTGATGTTAATGAATAATTTACTTGTTGGCTGGTAAGTTAGTTTGTTTTTTGGCGCGCGTCAAGTGGGGGCAACCCGGCACCGAGCAGGCATCCAGCAGACACAATCCAGCACAACCCGGCGCAGGCGTTGCAGGGAAAAACCATCGATTAGATTGGCAGCGCGGCCGGCGCGCCGATGCAGGCCGGCTCGGCACGGCTCAGTCGAGCGGCCACAACTCGGGCTGGCGTGCGAAGGAGCGCACCAGCATTGCCACCAGTTCGAGCCGGGCGGCCTGCGTGTTCACGGTGGAATTTTTCAGCAGGCGCTGCATCATCACGCCACGCAATGCACCGATGACCACCACGGCACAGGCCGCGGCATCAAGGCCGGTGCGCATGTCGCCATTGCGCATGCCGGTCTGGAAATGCTCAGCGACCAGACCCACCACGCTGGCATTGAAGCGTCCCAGGCTGGCGCCGGTCTCGGAATCATCCATCGTCGCTTCGGCCATCAGCACCAGCAACGCACGCGTGTTGAACAGGCGCTCGTCGCGCCGGTCCATATAGGTTTCAACGAAGCCGATGAGTGCATCCAGGCCCTCGCGCCGCTGCGGCGCCGAGCGCACCTCATGCATAAACTCATCATTGATCCGGCCTGCCACGGCGCGCAACAGCCGGGCCTTGCTGCCAAAATGATGGGCCGCCAAACCCTTGCTGTAACCAGCGGCCAGCCCGACCTCGGCCAGGGTCATGCCCACCCAGCCTTTTTTGGAAATGATCTCGCGCGCAGCCGCCAGCATGCGCGTCTCGGCCTCGGTGCGGCGCTCCAACTGGGTGCGGCGCGGCGTGTCGACAGCCTCCGTATTTTCGACGGACAGGGTCGATGACGGCGGCGATACGACGCGGGTTGCCATCAGGCCAGGAAATTCGAATTTTGTTTGTCAGGACAATGCATGACTGCATTTTCGCCCGGGTGATGTGGAACAAGCAAGGCTGCCACGTAGCGATTCCTTTCGCTTTTGCCAAAGGCCGGACCCCATGCACGATGTCGCGCCGCGATTCGAGGCCCGCCAGGGACTTGCGTGTCCTCAGGCCGCGTTCGCAAATCCCGGTTCAAAAATACGGTCCGCAAGGACCTGACAACGTTTGATCAGCCGGTACTCATCGGGCCGGTAATCGGAGCGGGCGTAGTGCCAGGTTCCAATATGGTCCCACAGCAGCACGTCGCCGACCGTCCAGTGATGCACATAACGGTATTGCGGCAGCAGGATGTGGGCCAGCAGGAAGTCGAGCGTGGCGCGGCTCTCGTCGGGCGGCAAACCATCAATGCTGACGGTAAAGCCGGGATTGGCATAGATGACCTTGTGGCCGCTGATCGGATGGGTCAGAAACAGCGGGTGCGAGACCGGGGGCCGTTCGCGCTTCTGCTCTTCGGTCAGGGCGGGGCGTTTGCTGCCGCGGTTGCGGCGCATGTGTTCATGAAAATTGTTGAAGTCATGCGTGGCGGTGGCATGGGCCAGGCGCGTTTTCATTGCCTCGGGCAGGCCTTCGTAGGCAGCCTGCGTGTTCGTGAACTCGGTCGCGCCGAGCGTCTGGCCATCGCGCACCGGAACTTGCATCGCATACAGCACATTGATAAAACCGACCACGCGGTTATAGCTCATGTCGGTGTGCCAGTCCTGTCCGGCATCGGGAATACCGATCAGTACGCCGTCATGCACGACGTTGGAGAGGATCGACACCTCGGGCATGCCAGGTTCGCCCTTGCCGTTGGCCGACAAGACCTCGAGCGTGCCAAAGTGACTGGAGAAGTCGCGCAGTTGCGCTGCGTTGATGGCCTGGCTGGGCAGGCGCAATACACCGTGACGGCCGAGCGCGGCAATGAGAGTCTTCAGGTCGTCTTGGGCCAGTGGTCTGGAAAGATCGATACCCGTGATGCTTGCGCCGAGTACGGCGCCCGTCGGCAAAATGTTCAGCATGGTTGCTCTTCTTGTCCTGTTCAATCGATCTTCATGCCCGAGTCCTTGATGACCTTGGCCCACTTGGTGGTTTCCACTTTCATGAAGGCGCCAAATTCCTCGGGGGTGCTGCCGATCGGCTCCATCCCCTCGCGTATCATTTTATCGCGCATGTCGGGTGCCTTGACCGCCTTGGCCACCTCATCGCGGATGCGCGCGATGGCTTCGCGCGGCGTGCCACGCGGCACGACGATGCCATACCAGTTGGTCACTTCGTAGCCGGGCAATGACTCGGCCATGGTCGGCACGTTCGGCAGGCTGGCGAGACGTCGCGGACCGGTCGTGGCCAACACACGCAGCTTGCCCGTCTCCACCTGCGGCATGATGATCGCGACGGCATCAAAGGTAAACTGCACCTGGCCGGCAAGCAGGTCGGTCATGCTCTGGCCACTGCCCTTATAGGCGATATGCGCGGCGCGCACGCTGGCCAGGGAATTGAACAGTTCACCAGCGAGGTTGGGGGTGCTGCCGCTGCCGGTCGAAGAATAGTTGACCGCACCCGGCCTGGCCTTGGTCAGGCTGATCAGTTCGGCAACATTTTTGGCGGGCACGGCCGCGTTGGTCGCCAGCAGGAAGGACACCGAATTGACCTGCGTCACCGGTGCGAAATCGCGTTCGAAATCGTAAGGCAGCTTGGCGTAAAACAGATTGTTCAGGCTCAGGTTGCCCAGAGCGCCCATGAAAATGGTGTGACCGTCGCGCGGCGCCTTGGCAACGTAGTCCATCGCCAGCACGCCATTGGCGCCGGGCTTGTTGTCGATGATCACCGGCTGGCCGAGTGCATCCGCCAGTTTTGGGCCGAGCTGACGCGCAAAAGCGTCAATCACACCCCCTGGTGCAAAACCGATGACGATGTGCACCGGTTTGTTCGGGAAGGCCTGCCCAAAAACGGTGCTCCAAACGCTCAACAGGGCGATGCCCAGTGCCAGTCTGCTTCTGATTTTCATGATGGGTTTCCTGAACGGTAGGGATGGAATAAAAAGGCTAAAATGGCAGTGGCTCAGGCGGTCCGGTTGGCCGCGCGGTACCAGTCATGGATCTGCTGGCCTTGCCAGAACACCACGCCCGGATGTTTTTTCATATAGGCCAGCATGGCCTCGAAATATTTGATACGGTGCGCGGCGCCCGAAATGTAGGGATGCACGCCGAAAGCCATGACGCGCGCGCCGCGCGCCGATTCGAGATAAAGGCGATCAAACGCATCACAGACGCGCTTGTACATCGCGTCGGACTCGTGCTGGTGGGCCACCATGATGGTGATGTCGTTCAATTCGACCGAGTAGGGAATCGAAAGGATGGAGCCGTGTTTGGTGCGCACATCAAAAGGGAGATCGTCCATGACCCAGTCGCCAAACCAGTCGAAGCCGGCTTCGGCAACATAATCGAGCGTCGCCGCAGTCTGGCCGCGCCCCGGTCCCAGCCAGCCCGTGGGGGACTGACCGGTATGTTGTTTGATGACGTCGATCGTCTGCCTGATCATGGCGCGCTGGTCCTTGACTGCGGTAATCGGCATCTGCACATAACAATGCGCCATCACTTCCCAGCCAGCGTCCACCGCCGCCTGCGCGATGCGCGGCCGCGTTTCGCACACCCGCGCGTTGAGCGCGAGCGTTGGCTTGATCCCCTGACTGCCAAGCGCCTCAAACAGGCGCCAGATACCGACACGCATGCCATATTCGTGCCAGCCCCAGTTCTGCGTATCGGGCAGGCTTGCCACGCCCCCGGGAGGGTTGGAGTACTGGCGCGGCATGGCGCGGGTCAACTCCCACTCTTCGATGTTGACGACCGGCCAGACGATCAGGCGCGCATCGCCTGGCAGCGCCAGCGGTGCGCGGTCGATGATGGCTGAATAATCAAAACGCTGATCAGCGCGCATCGCGCTGGCTTCATCGTCGGCGAAGGAGGATGGGGCAGTCGTTTCGGTAGTCATGGTCTGTGCAGTCTTGCCGCTGTGGCGAAAGGATGTGCGTTATGGATGAGGACGATGTTGCAACCAGCCGGCAGCATCTTCGTACGCGGTGGCCGCCTGATAGATCAGGTCTTCGCGCAGATTGCCGGCGGCGATCTGCAGGCCGATCGGCAGACCTTCCGCACCGAAACCCATGGGTAGCGTAAGTGCTGGCATGCCCGTGAGGTTGTACATGCGGTTGGTCAGGCCACGCCGGGCTGGATCCGCGAGCATTTCGGCCATGGTGTCGGCGGGTCTTTCGCGGCCGGGGCTGACAATCAGGTCGACTTCGTCGCGGCAGGTTTGTTCGCAGGCGGCGCGCAGCTGCGCAGCCTGCGCCATCGCCGCCTGATATTGAGCTGCGCTGGTCAAGCCGCCCTTGGCGATGCGTTGCCGGAAGGTCGCGCCGAAATTGCCGGGTGCCGCCGCGATGGCCGCATGGTGATAGGCATACGCCTCGAAGCCGAGCATCAGGCTGGCCAGATCATTGGCCTGTTCAAAGCCGGGGATCGTAATGTCGTGCAGGGTCGCGCCGAGGGACTCGAGCACCACGCAGGCGCGCTCGAAGATGTCGAGCACCTCGGCGGTGTGCGCGATGGTGGCCAGAAAACTGCGCGCGATACCGATGCGCAAGCCCTTGAGGTCGCGTCCGATCAGGCGCGAAAAATCG
>CANJOT010000035.1 GCA_947475815.1 Burkholderiales bacterium
CTGGCGTAACTGGCCTCACAACGCAAGCCATGCAGACGGCATCGAACTTTGGATTCACTTTCACCAGCACACCTGGTGCAACGGGCAACAACTGGGTGATCGTCGATACAGATGGCACGCTGAACAATGCGGGGAGTGCCACGGGGGCCACGTCCCCCATGCTGGCCAGCGAATACTCAACCACCATCGTCAACGCGCACCAGTTGCAGTTGATGGCCATGGCGCCTGCTGCCAGCTACACCTTGGCGGCAAACATCAATGCAGCCGCTACGGCCGGCGGCGATGTGTGGGGCGTCGTATCGGCTGGCTTTGATCCAACATTCGCACCGGTCGGCAATGGAACAACAGCATTTTCCGGCACCTTCGACGGCTTGGGTCACACGATTTCAAACCTGACGATCAACCTGCCCTCACAAAACGATGTCGGGCTGTTTGGGCAAACCAGTCCTCTCTCGGTGATACAGAACGTCGGGCTGCTAGGCATCAGCGTCACCGGCCTTAGCAGTGTCGGCGGCTTGGTCGGGTACAACTACCCCGGCACGATCAGCAACAGCTATGCGACGGGTAGCGTCACCGGCAGCAATTATGTCGGCGGCTTGGTCGGGGTGAACATCGGCGGCACGATCAGCAACAGCTATGCGACGGGTAGCGTCACCGGCACCGGCAGTTCAGTCGGTGGCTTGGTCGGGTACAACTACGGCGGCACGATCAGCAACAGCTATGCGACGGGCAGCGTCACCGGCAGCAATTATGTCGGCAGCTTGGTCGGGTACAACGACAACGGCACGATCAGCAACACCTATGCGACGGGCAGCGTCAATGGTAGCTCCAAGGTCGGCGGCTTGGTCGGGTACAACTACTACGGCACGATCAGCAACAGCTATGCGACAGGCAGCGTCACCGGCAGCGTCAATGATGTCGGCGGCTTGGTCGGGGCCGCCAACGCCGGCACGATCAGCAACAGCTATGCGACGGGCAACGTCAACGGTAGCGTCGATGTTGGCGGCTTGGTCGGGTACAACTACTCCGCCACGATCAGCGACACCTATGCGTCGGGCAGCGTCAATGGTAGCTCCAATGTTGGCGGCTTGGTGGGGTACAAAGTCTCCGGCACGATCACCAACGGCTACTGGAATACGACAAACAATCCATCGCCGCTGCTGGGGGTTGGAGGTGGAAGTAGTTCTGGCGTAACTGGCCTCACAACGCAGGCCATGCAGACGGCATCGAACTTCGTTGGCTTCAATTTCACCAGCACACCTGGTGCAACGGGCAACAACTGGGTCATCGTCGATACCGATGGCACGCTGAACAATGCGAGCGGTGCCACGGGGGCCACATCCCCCATGCTGGCCCGCGAATATTCAACCACCATCGTCAACGCGCACCAGTTGCAGTTGATGGCCATGGCGCCTGCAGGCAGCTATACCTTGGGTGCAAACATCAATGCAGCCGCCACGGCCGGCGGCGATGTGTGGGGCGTCGTATCGGCTGGCTTTGATCCAACATTTGCACCGATCGGCAATGGAACAACCCCATTTTCCGGGACCTTCGACGGCTTGGGTCGCACCATCTCTGGCCTGACGATCAACTTAACGAGCCAAGACGGAGTCGGGCTGTTTGGAGAGTCCTCTGGAACAATACAAAACGTCGGACTTGTTGGCAACAGCGTCAGCGGCCGGGGTAATCTCGGCGGCTTGGTGGGGGCCAACCGACTCGGCATCATCAGCAACAGTTATGCGACAGGAAGCGTCACCGGCACTGCTGATAATGTCGGCGGCTTGGTGGGGTGGAGCGACGGCACGATCAGCAACACCTATGCGACGGGCAGCGTCACGGGCGGCAGCGCGGATTATGTCGGCGGCTTGGCAGGGGCCAACCTAGGTACGCTGAGCAATAGCTACGCGACGGGCAACGTCACCGGCAGTGGTAATAGATTCGGCGGCTTGGCGGGTGCAAACCTAGCCAAGCTCAGCAACAGCTATGCAACGGGTAGCGTCAGCGGCAACAATGATGTCGGCGGCTTGGTGGGGCGCAACTTCCCAAGCGCCACGATCAGCAACAGCTATGCATCGGGCAGCGTCAATGGTAGCGCCAATGTCGGCGGCTTGGTGGGGGACAACACTAACACGATCAGCTTTAGCTACTGGAATACGACAAACAATCCATCGCTGACAGGCGTTGGCAGTGGCAGTGGCTCAGGTGCCAATGGCCTGAGCGCCGCGCAAATGATGCAGGCCTCCAGCCTTACCAGTTGGAGTATCTCCAAAACGAGCGGCAGCGGCGTTGTCTGGCGCATCTACGAAGGCCACACGGCACCCTTGCTCACCAGCTTTTTGACCCCGCTCACCCTCAGTGATGCGCCGGATGCGAACAGCACTTACAACGGCGCGGCGCAGAGCGGGGCACCGACTGCCAGCGGACTGGTTCTGGGCAGCGCCGCTACGGGTACCAATGCGGGGTTTTACAACGGCTATTACTCGACTCAGCAGGGCTATGACATTACCGGCGGCAACCTGACCATCACCGGAGCAGCCTTGAGTGCCATCAGCATGAGCGGCAGCCGCGAATATGACGGCACTCGCGATGTCGCCGCGAGCATCTTCACACTGAGTGGTTTGGTGGGTACTGAAGACCTGACACTCACTGGCGTCGGAACCATTGCCAGCAAAAATGTCGGCACCAACTACAGCGTGACCTTAGGCACGCTCGCCTTGGGTAACGGCAGCACCGGCCTGGCTAGCAATTACACCTTCACGGGCGGGACGCAGACGGCCACCATCACCAAAGCCGACTTGAACGTCACCGGCTTGAGCGCCAGCACCAGGGACTATAACGCGCTCACAAACGCGACCCTCACGGGTACCGCCGTTGTCAGCAAGTTTGGCAGTGACGATGTCGCGCTGGGCGGCACGGCAGTGGGCACGTTTGCCTTCAAAACCGTCGGCAGTCAGGCGGTCACCGTTACCGGCAACACCTTGAGCGGCACCGACGCAGGCAACTACAACCTGGTGCAGCAAACAGGGTTGAGCGCCACCATCTCCAAAGCCGACTTGAACGTCACCGGCTTGAGCGCCACGGGCAGGACCTATAACGCCCTCACAAACGCGACCCTCACGGGCGCAGCCAGTGTGACGGCCTTGCTCACCGACGTGGTCACGCTGGGTGGCACGGCGGTGGGCACGTTTGCCAGCAAAGACGTCGGCCTTCGGGCCGTCACCATCACCGGCAAGACTTTGAGCGGCACCGACGCTGGCAACTACAATCTGGTGCAGCAAACGGGTTTGAGCGCCAACATCACCAAGGCTAACTTGAACGTCACCGGCCTGAGCGCCAGCGGCAAGGGCTACGACGGTCTCACCGCGGCGAAACTCACGGGCACAGCCAGAGTCACCGCTTTGGCCGGCGATGTGGTGACACTGGGCGGTACGGCAGTGGGCACGTTTGCCAGCAAGAACGTCGGCCTTCGGGCCGTCACCGTCACCGGCAAGACTTTGCGCGGCACCGACGCAGGCAACTACAACCTGGTGCAGCAAACGGGTTTGAGCGCCACCATCACGCCACTCACCCTCCTCCAGCAAGTGCTTCAAGTGCTCAAAAAATATACAAAATAATGCCCTGACAACAGTCAACCGATGAAGATGAACCTGAAATTTTCTTTCAATCAATCAGCTCCGAGTCCTCAATGACTAACCGCCTTACGCTCTCCTTCTTGTCCACCGTGCTGCTGCTTGCGGGCAGCGCAGCTGGGGCGGCAGAACTCGTCCTCCCCGGTGCGGGCTCGCTGTTGCAAAGCGTGCAGCCGCCGAGCTTGACGCCGCCCTCCCCCAACGGGACCGGGCTGTTGCTGGAGAACAAGGCCAGCGCGCCGCTGCCGACGAGCGCGCCGTTCAGGATCACGACGATCAGGATCACCGGCAACACGGTGTTTACCGCCGCGTTGCTGCACGATCTGGTCAAAGATGCCGAAGGCAAAGAGCTCACCCTGGAGCAGGTTGGCTTGCTGGCCGAGCGCCTGACGGATTACTACCACAGCCACAACTACCCGCTGGCACGCGCCATCGTTCCGGCGCAGACGATTGAGGGAGGCCTGGTCACCCTCGAGGTCATCGAGGCGCGTTACGGCCGGCTCGTGATCGACAACAAAGGTGGCGTCAGCGACGCTCTGCTGGGCGCCACGCTTTCCCCCTTGCGACCGAATGACCAGATCGCGCAGGACACACTAGACCGCGCCTTGCTGCTGCTGTCTGACATCCCGGGGATGTCGGTTGAATCGAGCATGCGACCGGGTCAGACGGTCGGCACCACTGACTTGCTTGTGAACGCAGGGCCACTGCCCATGATGACCGGCAGCGCCATGATAGACAACGGCGGCAGCCGCTATACAGGGCAAGACCGGGCCAGCGCCAACGTGTACCTCACCAACCCGCTGCATCACGGCGATGTCCTCAGCGCCACGGTGCTCAGTTCGGGTCGGAACATGAGCTTTGGCCAGATGTCGTATGAAACGCTGCTCAACGGGCTGGGCACTCGTCTGGGTGGCTCGGCTTCTGCATTGCGCTATGTGCTCGGCGATACGCTGTCGGCCATCGGCGGGCATGGCTCTGCCAACGTGGCCAGCCTGTGGGTGAAACAGCCCTTGGTGCGCAGTCAGCGCCACAACGTGTATGCGCAACTCCAGGTCGACGGCTTCTGGCTGAACGACCTCGTGGACACGGCCGACACCCAAAAAAACCGCACGCTGCGCAGCACCGCCTTGAGCCTGAATGGCGACGTGCGCGATCTGGTGCCGCAAGGCCTCACCAGTTGGAAGGCGTCGGTGAGCGCGGGCAAGCTGCGCTTTTTGAACGCAGACGCGCAGCTTGCCGATAGCGATACCGCGCAGACCGAGGGCAGCTTCATCAAGTACAACGTCTGGGCCAACCACACGCAGACCTTCACGGCCAGGGACTCGCTGTATGTCGCGCTTTCGGGGCAGCGGGCGAACACCAACCTCGATCAGTCGCAAAAGATGACGGTGGGTGGACCCGCTTCGGTGCGCGCCTATGCGACAGGCGCTTTGTCCGGCGACAACGGCGTCTTGATGACCGTGGAACTGCGTCACCTGCTCGATGGGCCGGATTGGGGGCCTGCGGGTCTGTGGCAACTGAGAGCTTTTGTGGACAGCGCGCGCTTGAGCATTAACCAGACCCCTTGGACGAGCAGCATCAATCAGGCAACACTGAGCGGCGCTGGCGTCGGCTTGGTGTGGGCGGGTACACAGCAGCTCACCGTCCAGCTCACTCTGGCAGAAATAATTGGTAAAGTACCGGCTCTGATGAGTAACAGTTCGAAATCTCGCGCTTGGGCAGTGCTCAGCAAAGGGTTCTAAAGTTCAGGGCTTCATGCTCAATACCTCGGACGCACCCAGTTCAATCGACAAATCAAGGGAAATAGAGATGACACCCAATTTTGTAGGCGTGACCGGCTTGCCGCGCGCAGGCTCGACGCTGCTGTGCCAGATGCTGGCCATGCACCCGGAGATCCGCTGCGAGAACCAGAGCTCGCCCTTGTGCAATGTTCTGCTGGGCATCCGGCGCATGGCCAGCGATGACCAGTTCTTGCTGTCGCAACTGGACAGGCGCTTTGAGGCCAGCTATGCACAGCTGCAATCGGCCATGACGGGATTTTTACGCGGCTGGTGCGGTGATGCTGTGGAGCCGGGCGAGCGTGTCGCGGTGGACAAAAACCGCGCCTGGCTGCACTGCATCGAGCTGCTGCTGACCCTGGCGCCCGAGGCCAAGCTGGTGGTCTGTGTGCGCGAGCTCGGCCAGATCTACAGCTCGATCGAGGCGCAGCACCAAAAAACCATCCTGCTTGACTTCATTGATCACTTGGGCGACTTCGACCGCTTCGGCAGGGCCGATATTTTGTTCGCCAAGGACAAGGCCATCGGTGCCCCGCTGATTTCCCTGCATGCCGTTCCCGACTTGCCCAGAGCCGTGCAGGAACGGCTCTACTTTGTGCGCTACGAAGACCTGATGGCGCAGCCCGCCGCCTGCATGAGCAGCATCTTCAAGTGGCTGGGCGTGTCGGCACTGCAGATCGACCCCAACGCCCTGGAGATCGGTATCCCGGAGAGTGACAGTCATTACCGGATGAAATACCGCCACACCCAGTCAAGCAAGATCACCCCGGCCAAGCGCCATGAGATTTCGCCGCGCATTCAGGCGCACATCGAAAGCGCCTATGCCTGGTTCTACCAGACCTACTACCCGAAGTAGCCTTGGGCCGGCGGCAACAGGCCTTGCTAGGTCGCCGTGCGACTGCTCAGGTGCAGGGTTTTTTCCAGCGTCGGGATGACGATGCGCATATGCGGCAAGACGACTTCTTCGAGAGCCGTCAGGCACGCTGCCTGGATGCGTGCGGCAATGCCGGCCGAGTCTCCGCGGCGCATGGCGATGATGAAGGTGCGCCGGATCTCCGGCTCCTTGAGCCGCACGATGCGAATCGCACCGAGCAGGGACGGCGACTTGAGCAGAATGAGCGGACTGACAATGGTCCAGCCAAAGCCGCCGGAGACCATGTGTAAGGCTGCATCGGTGGTGTCAAACTGGTAACGCCGGCCGGGCGCCGCGCCGATCGAATCGAGATAGCGATTGATCGTGCCGCTCATGTGGATATCGTGGCCGTAGCGAATGAAATCGAGCTTCTGCGCCAGGGTCGGCAAATCGCCGGTGCGACCACGGTAGGCCGACGGCACCGCGACGACGAAGGGCTCACTGAGCAGCGGCAGCGCGACAATACCGTCCGGTATGGGCGACTCGGCCGTGGTGATAATGACATCCGAAACCCGGTCCTGCAGCGACTGCATGGTGGTGGCGCGGTAGCCGGAGACGACGGTCCATTCGTCGGCGAGGTCGCGCAACTGATCAAGCACGAACGCCCCAGCGGTGGTCGCGAAACTGTTGAGCATGCCGATACGCAGCAGCGGCACGCGCGCGGTGCCGTCACCGCGCGCCGCGCTCAGCAACTCGGTAGAACGCTGCAGGATTTCTCTGGCGAGATTTTCCGCCCGCCGGCCACTCAGGGTCAGGGCCATGGGCCTCACCGAGCGGTCAAACAATTGCGTGGCCAGCACTGTTTCCAGCGCCAGGACCGATTGGGATACGGCGGCCTGGGTCAGGCCCAGACGCTCGGCCGCGGCGCTCATGCTGCCCTGATCAACGACGCATTGAAAAATTTCGATGAGCCGCAGGTTGAGCCCGGTCGCGCTGAGCAGCGGCGGTCCTTCTTTCTCGATGACAGCCGTTTTCAAAGCGACCTCATGTTCAATGACGCGCCGCAAGCACGACCGTCATTCACCATCGATTACACCCAGCGCGACCAGTTTGTCGATCTGCTCGCGTGACAATTTCAGGCGTTCCTGAAGGATCGCCACGGTATGCTGACCCAGCATCGGTGCCGGCGCCGGATCGGGTGGCGGCATATTGCCATAGCGCACCGGAAAATCGACCGCATGCGCACCGGGGATGGCGCCGTGCAGAGGATGCATCAGGGGCTTGAGAAGGCCGCGCGCTTGCAGGTGCGGATCGGCGATCAGGTCGGGCAGTTCGCTGATCGGGCCGCATGGGATGCTGTCGGCCTGGCAGCGTTCGACAATTTCTGCCCGAGTGCGCGTGGCGGTCCAGGCTTCCACCAGAGCATCCACCTCGGCGACATGGTCAAGACGCGCTTCCATGGAAGCATAACGCGGATCTTCGACCAGTTCGGGTCGCCCGATAAGCTTGCAGACCCTGATCCAATGATCCTGCTGACCGGCGCAAATGACGACGTGGCCGTCGCTGGCGGGATAACTGTTCCAGGGCGCCATGCGCAAAAAGCGATTGCCCGAGCGCATGCGGATGTCGTTGGCCGCGAAATATTCGAGCGGCTCGTCCCACAACATCGAGACCAGACAATCGAACATGGACACTTCGACAAACTCGCCCAGCCCGGTGCGCTCACGCATGCGCAGCGCGGCCATGATGCCGATCATGGCGTACAGCGGTGCCACGGTGTCGCCCACCAGCAAACCCGCCTTGGTGGGCGGACCATCAGGCTGGCCGGTCGCGGCCATGACGCCGGTCATGCCCTGAATGATCGTGTCAAAAGCGCTCCAGGTCTTGTAGGGTCCGGACATGCCAAAGCCAGTGATCGAGCAGTAGATCAGATCGGGCTTGAGCTCGATCAGGCGCTCGTAATCGATGCCCAGTTTGGTCGACACACCCGGCCTGAAATTCTCGAGCACAACATCGGCCTGGGGCAGTAAATCAAGGAATATTTTCAGGCCCTCAGGCTTCTGCAGATCGAGCGTGATGCTTTTTTTGCCGCGATTGCGCTTGAGCACCACCGAGGAAATATCCTCCGGCACGGTGCGTTGCGCGCGTATGCCATGCGCGGTCGCATAGGGCGGCGTACGGCGCGCCATGTCGCCATAGCCCGGACGTTCGATCTTGATCACTTCGGCACCCATGGCCGCGAGATAGCTGCCGCAGATGGGCCCCGCCGCAGCCTGTGACAGATCGAGAATGACGATACCGTCGAGCGGACGGCCACGCGCGGGATGCAAGCTCATTGAGCACCCCGCAAGCAATGGATCAGGATGGCAGGCGCGCGCTTCATTTGCGCGGCAGCCGGATCCACGCGTAGCCGGTGGCGTGCACGACATCACGCTGCGTCTTGGCGACCATCTCTACCTTGACCATGGGTTCGCCATTTTCAATTTTTTTCTCAGTGACCTTGCCGGTACACCAGGTCGTATCGCCGACATAGTTGGGACGCTCAAAGCGTGCCCGGATAGAAGTCACCCAGCCGTCGTCACCGGCCCAGTTGGTACACAGATGCAGGAACCACGCCGTGCGCTGACGGCCGATATCGTAGGCCGCGCCGACACCGCTGCGTAGCGCGTATTTTTCGTCGAAGTGCGCGATCTCGGGCGTATGACGAATATTGGTCTCGGGATCGATGATGGCCAGACCTGGACGCTCTTTAAGACGCTTCTCGCGGATGCCGAAAGCAAACAGGTAGGGCGCCCCCATGCCCATCCACCAGACGATCATGTCGGTCACGGTCAGAGGGCCCTTGACGACATGTCCGGCATCATCGCCCACCTGCACATCGTCCCAGTAGCGCGGCAGGTTGCCGCGACGCTGCTCGGCTGCGTAGCCGGCCGAGATCTGTGCGAGTTCGTCATCGGTGTACTTGTAGGGCACGAAGCCATCGTACTTTTTGTTGGCGCGCGCTGCGCCGCGATCGGTGCGCACATAAAGCGGCGTGTAGATGGCCGGCACTTCACCACGCTGATTGGTGAACTTGAATTCGGTGTGCTGGTGCACCGCCCGTCCGCCCCATTTACTGTCGCGCTCTTCGACTCCGGTCAGGGTGATGGTCGTGTCGAGGAGGTCGCCCTCCTTTACCGGCTTGGGGAACTCCCAGACGTCCTCGGCATGCAAGGTGAAAATACCGGGAAAGCCCATGCCGCCGGTTGCCGCACTGGCACTGGTGGCTGCATAAGGAAACATGGGGGGCGCAACCAGTGATCCGAAGTGGCTTTTTTCGGCATAGTCGCGATCGATGTAGAGCGGGTTATCGTCACCGACGGCCATGGCAGCGTGACGTATGGTGTCCTGACTGGCCAGCGCCGTCCACGCCTTGCCCTTGATCGGCTTGTTGAGACGGTCGCGCGCCGTCGCCATCATTTCCGGAGTAATTTTGCCGTCGCCGCTGTGCCCTGTTGCCATGGAATACGATCCTTGTTCTGGTTGACTGATGGTTGCTTGTTGCTTGCTTGATGCTTGCTTGATGCTTGCTTGTTGCTTGCTTGCTTGACGCTTGCTTGTTGCTTGATCAACTATTGAAGCGGCGCATCATCGTCCGGACTCGCCGGAAACTGCAGGTGCAGCAACTGCGCACCGCCCGCCCCTGCGCGCATGGCCGGCAGCCGCTCGCCGGCCGCGGCGAACACACAGGACCACGGCACCAGTTCGTCACCCTCGATCGTCACGCTACCGGTCAGTACGACGACGTAGCGGTCTTGCGTCACGCCGCGCAGGACCGGCTCATCGACCAGCCCATCGACCTGATCAAGCGCATTTGCAGGCAGCCAGCGCGCGTAGGCACCCAGGCCGTCGTCGGTGGTGGCGATCACCTCACGGTGGTGTGGCTGCGCCTCGTCTTGCAAGGCGTCGGTGCACGGCCCCAGGTCGACGGTCAATTGCCGCCGCAGTTCTCCGGGACGCTGCAGGGAGCGGCTCTCCGGCAAGACCATCGCACCGAAGGCGCTGCGCGGCCGCAAGGTCAGATAACCCAAACCCTCGCCGCTGGCGGTAATCGGACCGTAACCGGTCTTGCGCTCGGCGTAGTGCAGGGAGACCGGTCGTAAAGGCTTGCGCCCGATGGTGCCGCCACCAGCGACCACCAATTGAAACTGGTGCTCCATATGGAAATGCGGCGCCGAGATACCGTCGGGCATGAATTCAGCCAAAAAGGCCTGTGGGTCTGCGCGCCGTGGTGCGGCAGCGGTGATGATCGGCGTGATCATGGTGTGACCCGTACCCGACAAGGGAACCTGGTGACGCCGGCCCTCGACCTTGCGAAAATCCGTCCACTTCATGCTTGCTCTCCCTGTCACTTGCTCGTGTCCACCGGTCAGACGATAGCGCGCTCGACCAGGCCACGAATCTCATCCGAACGCATGCCCAGCACTTGTCCAAGTACGTATTCGTTGCCCTCGCCCAGGGTCGGTGCATTCTTGCGCAAAGGTGGACGCCGGCCATCAATGCGCCATGGCGCAGCGACCAGATCTTCCGGGCCTGACACCGGATGGATCGCGGGCAGATGCACTTCGAGATCGCGGAACGGCTCGGCATCCGGCGTTTCCTGCAGGCTGAGAAGACGCTCGGCGTAACCACCCGCTGCGCGCACTGCGGCGACGATGGCATCGGCATCCTGCGACGCACACCATGGGCCGAGATCCTTGATCCCGGCCATGTAATGTGCCGGCCGCGTCAGCGCCACAAAGCCACCATCGCGACTCAAGAAAATGCCTTGCAGGCCGTCGTCTGCGGTTGCCCTGTCGTCTGCATTGCCGAGCACGGCGCACATCGCCTCAAGCTGCGACACCGAGACGGCCACACCCGAACCCATGGCCCGCGCCTGGCGCAACGCAGCGATGCTGGCGAACAGGCCATACACCGCGGCATTGGGGTCGCTGATGACGAAGGTCGGCGAGCCGGCGAGTTCGCCGTGATCCTGGATGAGCGATTCCCCACCCGACAGCGCCGACGTGACCAGACCGTAGGAACGCATGCCCTCGAGCCGCGACCGCGGGCCAAAGGCGCTGACGGAGGCGACCACCAGCCGCGGGTTGGCTTCCTTGAGGGCCGCCACCGAAAGGCCCAGTGCATCGAGCGTGCCTCCGGTCCAGTTTTCAATCAGCAGGTCCGTCTTCCCGGCGAGGCGCTTGATTAGCGCCACGCCCTCGGGGTCCTTCAGATTCACGGTCAATCCGACCTTGTTGCGATTCAGACTGTGAAAGGATGGCGACATCTCGCGCCAGCGTTCCGGCGAGACCTGATCGCGCATGGTCTCGACGCCCCGCGTGCGATAGGGATCGAAGCGCTTGTACCACTCGACTTTGATCACTTCGGCGCCGAGGTCGGCGAGGAACTGACCGAGAAACGGTCCGGCCCAGATCCAGCAAAATTCGAGGACCCGAACACCCTTCAAGGGAAGATAGACTGACATGCGCGTTTGGCTAACAGGACGGGGGTGAGGGGCTCAGGCGCGCGTCGGGGCAACGGCGGCAAAGGGCGTAAAAACGAATGGCAGCAGAGCGGCGCCGGCGGTATCGAACAGATCGCCCGGCACCAGATCACGCGCCCGCGTTTCTTCGGGCGAATAGACCGGTGCGAACGTGGCGCCGGTCTTGATGGCCGATTCGAGCAGATCATCACGCGTGAAGCGCGCCAGTTCGGCAAGGAACAGGGCATCAACCTCGTCGGGATGTTGCGCCAGATGGACCGGGTCGAGCAGCCGGCCCTCGGCCCATACCGGATTGCCCACAGCGGCGAGTATCATCTGCCAGTCAGCCTTCGAGCGGCCCACCACGGCGACATAACCGTCCTTGCACTGGAAGAAGCCTTGTGGGTAGATACCGCCGTGATACGGCGTGACCCGCCCGTTGCGGCTCCAGCTGTCCGGGTACGACTTGTGATTGGCAAAATTCTGGTCGGCAAAAGAACGCAGGATTTCCGCAGTCGAGACATCCACGACATGCTGGCCCGTGGCCGGCGCGCTTTCCTCAACGGCCAGCCCGCCCGACAGGGCGATGGCGGCGCCCATCAAGGCGCACCACTTTTCAGGAATTTCAGCCGGCAGCGCCAGAGGCGGCCGGTCCTTGAAGCCCATGACGCACGACACACCGGACACCATGCTGGCCTGCAAGCCCGTGCCGCGGCGGTGCACCTGAAAATCCCACAAACGCACCATCAGTTTAACGCCTGCCGCGGCACGCTCCAGATCGGGCCCGCCCTCCCCGGCGATCAACGCGGCCTCACACTCGGGGGTGACCGTGTCATGGACCGTGATGCCAATATCGGCGAGATAGCGCCGCGCATGGGCGACGGATCGTGTCGCGCCCAACAGCGCGATATGCACAGGGGGATCGAAATTCAGTGTACGCATGGTCCGCGCGTCGCCTTGCATGGGGATGAAATGGTGTCTTGCATTTTACTTATACTACATATAAGCTTGCTTTTGTCAAACGACGGTCAACTGCGATGGTCAACTGCCCCGATCCTGCATCCGGGCTCACCGCAGCCGACAAGATCGCTCGAAAATAAAAATGGTAAAAGGGCAACACGATCGCAGGAAGCAAGACTTACCAACGGAGCGCAACATGCACAACCATGGCATCACCCGTCGAGACATGCTCAAGGCAATCAGCGCAGGCAGCGCCCTGCTGACCATGCCAGCCCTTGCGCAGGACAGCAGCATCCGCGCCATTTCTGCGTTCACGCCGGGCGGCTTGACCGAGCAGTTTTTCCGGCCGCTCTGGGCTCAGGCCCAAACCGTGCTGGGGCAGCGCACCGTGATTGAGTACAAGCCTGGTGCCACAGGCGCGATCGCGCTCGATTTTGTCGCCAAGGCGCCGCCCGACGGGCGCACGGTGCTGCAGTTCTATTCGTCGATGTTGCTCACCCCCTACCTGGAAGCAGCACCCTATGACCTGCTTTCCGATTACACCTACATCATCGCGCTGGCCGACGTACCGTATGGCGTAGCCGTGGCGGCGAATTCGCCGTACAAGTCGCTCGATGATTTATTCAAGGCAGCACGCAGCAAGCCCATCAATTACGCCATCGCCGGGGTGGGCACCGGCGGGCATGTCATGATGGAAGACGCCTTGCGGCGCAAAGACGTCAAGATGACGGCCGTGCCCTACAAGGGCGTCGAATACATCCCCGCGCTCATCGGCGGACACATTGACGCAGCGGTCGGTTCGACCAGCTGGGGTGCGCAGGTCAAGGGCGGCAACCTGCGGGTGCTTGGCTATTTCACCAAGGACCGCATTCCCGCCTATCCCGATGTGCCGAGCGCGACGGAACTGGGTCTGGGCATTCTGCCCGCATTTCCCCTGGGCATTGTCGGGCCGCGCGGCATGGCACCAGCGACGGTCAAGCGCCTGCATGATGCGCTCAAGGACGCCATCGATACCCCGGTGATGGAAAAGGCGATGTATGACAGCGGCACGCCGAAAATGTACAAGAGTACTGCCGAGTTCACGGCATGGGTGCCGCAAGCCTTCGCCAGCCATGGCGAATTGCTCAATCGCCTGGACCTTGCGAAGTTCAAGCCCATGCGCCGCGCGTAACAGTCGCCGGGAGAGGCCAGGAGACGCCGAGAGACGCCAGGCACTCGTGCCGCCCCGGGTTGGGGCAGACCAGCTGGTCTGATTCATCCCGCGCGGCGGTTCAGTCTGCCGTAATCTTCCCGTCCGCAATCACCTTGCGCCAGCGTTCCGTATCGCCTTTGACCAATGCAGAAAATTCTCGCTGGCCACCGTTCGTGTTGGGATAGAGATCCGCGCGCAGGATTTCCTGCTGCACCTCTGGCGTTTGCAGCAAGGCACCGATGTCGCGCGCCATCCGGTCGACCACTTCACGCGGCGTACCACGCGGTAAAAAAACACCCGCCCAGCCGCCCGCCTGCACACGTTCAATCCCCGCTTCGCGGAAGGTTGGCACATCCGGCGTGGTGGGATGGCGCTGCTCCCCAATGCTGGCCAGGCCGCGCAGCTTGCCGGCCTTGAGCAGGGGGGAGATAGCCGTCATCGACAGAAAGCCGAACTGGGCGCGTCCGCCGGCGACGTCGATCACCGCCGCTGCCAGCGTCTTGTAGGGCACGTGCACCACGTCGAGGCCTTCGATCTGCTTGAACAGTTCGCCCGACAGGTGCTGTGGCGTGCCCACGCCGGGCGAGGCGTAATTCAATTCGCCGGGGCGGCGTCTGGCGAGGGCGATCAGTTCGGCCGCGCTTTTGACGGGCAGGTCGTTGTTGACCACCAGCACCGATACGGTACGCGCGAGCAGGATGACGTGTTCGAACGATTGTTCAATGTCCCAGCCGAGGTTTTTGTAGAGCGCGCCGACCATGGTGACGGTGTTGGGCGCGAACAGCACGGTATAACCGTCGGGATTAGCGCGCGCCACCGAGGCCACGCCGATGTTGCCGGCCGCACCGGTGCGGTTGTCGACCACCACCGCTTGTTTCCACAGGGCGGAGAGCCGTGGCGCGAGGATGCGCGCGGTGGCATCGGCGGCCGAACCGCTCGATGTAGACGACACGAAGGTGACCGAACGCGTCGGCCATGATTGACCCACCGCGAGACCGTGGCAGCACAGCGTGAGCAGGATGCTCATCACACAACGACGAAACAGTGTCTCGATCTTTTCCATCGAATGTCTCCTGCCGCTTGGCTTATTTTATGATCCAGGTCGTATCGCCCGGTGGCATGCCCTTGTTGCTTACCGTCTTGGCGGCATGCTTGGCACATTGTATTGCCAATGCGCTCATTGCGTTTGCTGCAAAAATGCAACGAACTTTGCGGGTGTGACTTCCAGGCCGCTGCCAATGTTGGTGCAGTTCGTCAAACGGGCACTGGATCCTATTAGACTTGAACTTCGGTGGTTTTGAACATCATTACGTTTTTACGCTTGCAAGACAATCATGCTCGGTCATCATGCTCGGTCAGCGATGGTCAAAAATGCAGCCTACCAAACTCTTTCGACACGGCAATTCCCAAGCGGCGCATGGCGAATTCCTCATTCGTAGCCCATTCTCAATTCCTGAGCCTGCTTCGCCAGTTCAGCCATCGCATGTTCGCTGGCTTGGTCACGGCGCCCCTTGAACGACATCAAATCGGCAAAGCGCACGCGCCGATGTTTGCCGGCCCGATGGAAGGGCAACACGCCCTCTTCCAGCAGCTTCACCAGATGGGGGCGGGAGACGTTGAGCAGGTCAGCGGCCTCTTGAGTGGTCAGCTCGGCATGGATGGGTACGACCTTTAATGGTCGCGACAGACATCGCCAAACTCCGGGAGTAAGTCTAAAAATAAGAAAAATTATTTGTCGAGCTTGGCTTGTTTGCAAGTCTCGGTAAGGCGCGGCTGTGCCGGCAACATTCGACGACCAAGACTGAGTCCCTGCGGAGCCTTTACCCCCGCCTCCCGGGCTTCCGGCTCTTGCCCCGCACGCCAACATTCGCAACCCGCCGCTTCGCCAGTTCAAGTTCTTCATGCTCAAATGCAGGCACGAACGCGTCGAGCTCCTGAATGGTCATGTCCACTCCCGGCGACATGGCGACTTCCCGCCACCGCAAAACAGCCTGGACCACCTCGCCGAGAATTCGTTGCGCAGTACTCTGGTCAATATGAAAGAATGGCGTTGCGGCCAGCGCGTCCTCAATCGAACCCGTGGGCCCCGAGTCTTCGGTCAGCCAGGTTTTCAGTTCACGTTCCTTGTCCGGAAAAGGATTCAGGTCGAAGGCTGGTGCGAGTTGCCATTGCCCATGGCCAACATGAAGAAAGCCGTGGTTGTGCAGGTGATCATCCACATTGGTAATCAACATGCTGAAAACAATGCGCCGCCACAACTCCACCAGATCGTGCCGGGCATTGGGCGCTACGCTGATGATGCGATCGGCAATCTCGGTGTAAGAATGCTCATCTTCACGCGATGCCTGCAGCATCGCGGTCGCCGAGAGGTAGGGAATACGCCCGCCCAGCACACGGTCGAACCGACGGATCAGAGCCACAGGCACACCTTCCGAATAAACGATGCGTGCCTGCGCAGCATTGATGCCGGCCATGGCGGCCAATCGCAGCGCCAGAACTTCGCCTTTGGTTACCGCCCGGTCATCGTGAATGCTTGGAAATTTGCCAATCGCAAGATGCCCATCCTCGTCGATCACGGTACATTTGGGCCGCATGCCACCGAGCGAAGTGCCCCGACCACGCAGGTAGCGCAGGTCGTTCACGGTCTCGGTACCACGCTCCACGGCGTGTGATGCGCGCAGAATATCGGCGAGTTCCATCAAGGGCGGCGTGCCGCGTTCACTGTCCTCGATGGCACGTACAAAATTGCCACTGGCATCACGCAGCCGCAAAGCACCAACCCGGCTGATATCGTCCACCCCGAGCAGATAGTCCAGCTCGGTCAGTGCCAGCGTCGTTGCGGCACCACTCGCTGCAGCGCCGCGCCTTCTCTGCTTTGCGTGATCCCGCGCGATGACCCTGCAACCCCAGCCGTCAGGCTCGGTATCGCCAAGCGCGAAGTGGAAGACCGAATCGCTACGCCGTGGCGCCTTGCGAAATTGCCGGTCAGTCAACAATGGCAGATCTGGTGATATCTCGAAACGCGTTGGGTCGTCCAGCCAGCTTGAGGAATACTGGAAGACGCTGCTCTGACGTTGCCCCCGGCTGGTGAAGCCGAGCATGCCGACCTGCCGTGCTGCGTCACCAAGCCAGACCTCCACCTGTTGAACATTGCCGCGAGTCTGCACCACCGGCTTCATAAAGCACCCGATGCCGGACCCCGCACGCCGCCACGAATGCGCTTGGGAACGGCCTCGTCCATCAGTTGCAGCCCCACTTCATCCGCGGCGGTATCGAGCAATTGTGCGAAGCGATCAATGGCATTCAATACGAACAAGGCCTGCGCGAACGTACCGATGGATACGCTTGGATCACCGCGCTCCAGACGCCGCAGCGTGGCTGTCGAGATCTGAATGCGCTCGGCCATCGAGGAGGTCGATATCCGACGGCGACGACGTGCCAGGGCGAGGTCCTGACCGAGTTTGATCAGGCTCCGGCGCACCGGCAGGGGCAATACCGACCCTTTTAGATTAACGCTCATAAAAAGCCATTTGTCATCTTTATGCTTGATATATATGAGCGATTATATTCAATTTTCTAAAAAATGTGGAGCCTTTAGTTTCATGGCGCCTCCGGCCGCGTCAAAGTGGCCCCCGAGTGCATGGCACCGTTACGCGCGTGCGTTCGGGGTCTTGCGTTTTGCTTGAAAAGTGCGCGAACGCGATCACGGGCCGGCACCTGTGCATCTGACTGGCGGCGGCTTTGATGTCGTGATTGATTTGATTGACCTGACCACGACAGGCGAGTGGCCGCGAGGACTTCACGACGAAGTGCTCGTCTGGGTTCGGGCGCACCGTGAAGATTTGATCGAGGAATGGAAAAAATGGCATCCATGAAACGTCCCCGTTTGAAAGCGGTCGCTCCGTTGAAAAATTTTCGCCTGGGACTGACGTTCATTGACGGGTCGGTTTTTACAGTCGATTTCAAACCCTTGTTTGAAGAATCTCCGGGGTTGGTGCCTTTGCGCAACACCAAGGCGTTTGCAGGCGCCGCATTATCCGATCAGGAAGGCTGGTCGGTGGAATGGACTGCACTGGATATCCAGATCGGTGCTGACACACTGTGGCTAGAAGCCCAGGCGCAAAATTCGCCGGATGAAAATACCCGGGTTTTCGCGCAGTGGCGCGCACGCCATGGACTATCACTCAATCAGGCAGCGGAAGCGCTCGGCATGACGACCCGGACCATGAGTGCCGACGGCACCGGTGCGCGGCCGGTGCCGCGCTACATTGCGCTGGCGTGTAAAGGTTGGGAAGCTGAACACAAGCGACAGACGTAATGTCTGTCACTCCGACCTCAACGCGCCGCCGCCCACTTGATCGGATTGACCGGTGCGGTCACCGCGCCCTCGGCGAGCAGTTCCTCAATTTCGGCATCGCTATACCCCACCGAGCGCAGGATTTCGCTGGTTTGTTCGCCCAGTAAGGGCGGCGGTGCGTCGACGCCTTTGTGTTCGATCTGGCTCTGGAACGGAAAATTCGGCATCTGGAATTCGAGGTCTCCAAATCCAAAATGTCCGACCTTATGGGGCTCCTTTGCCTGCGGTTCATCCAGAACACTGGGTAGATCCCGCACCTCGGTAAAGCCGACGCCCACGGCTTCGAGGCGTTTGGCGACGTCGTCGTAGCTGCGCACCAGAACCGCTGACTTCACGATCCCTTCGACGACCGAGCGCTGTTTCTTGCGGTCGCGCATGGTGGCGAAGCGCGCGCTGTCTTCCTCGGGAATATCAAGTGCCTCACAGAATTTCTTCCAGTGGGCATCGGCGAGCATGATGATGTAGATCCAGCGCTGGTCGGCCGTTTCGTAGGCGCCATAGCCGGGAAGCGCGAATTCGCCACCACCCGAAGGGTTTTTGACGCCCAGCTGGGTTTTCGTCTGCACGCCGGCCAGGTCGCGCGCGGCGATGTGCAAGCCGGTTTCGTAGAGGCCGAATTCGATGCAGCGCGCCTCGGCATCGTCCTTGGCCGCGTTGAGCCCGGCGAGGATGCCGATGACCGCGTAGGTGCCGGCGAATTGATCGTGATACGCCGGGCCCATGCGCGTCGGGCGGCCATCAACGCGGTTGGAGTACATGACGCCGGTCGATGCTTCGATAGCGGGGTTGGATGCAATCTCGTGATGGCGCGGGCCTTCGCCATAGCCCTGAATGTGGCAATACACGATGTCCGGCTTGACGCGTCGGCAGGCATCGTAGGAGATGCCGAGCCGTTGCGCGGCGTTGGGAGCCAGGTTATGGACCACCACATCAGCGCGCGCGAGCAGTCGTTCGAAAAAGGCTCTGCCTTTCACGGTTTTCAGATCGATGCAGACGCTTTTCTTGCCGCGGCTGTAGGCGATAAAACTGCCTCCCGGCCCGCCGCGGGTCATGGTGCGCGTCAGATCGCCCTCGGGAGGTTCGATCTTGATGACCTCGGCACCCAACTGGGCGAGGATGTGGGACGCAAACGGAGCGGCCACCAGAGAACCGAGTTCGATCACCAATCGTCCTGCAAGAGCTCGTGCCACAATTCACCTGTCCAAAAAATTATTCGAAGATCATACGCGGCCGAGAAGGCGCAGCCACGCGACCTTCATAGGCCGACGTCAACGGCTGACGCCAACGGCTAACGTCAAGGCCGACGTCAAAGCCAACTTCAACGCTCCGGCTGAACCAGACAGGGCGGATCGACATTCACATCATGCGACACCAGCTCCACCGTCGCTGTACCCAAAGCGGTGCACACACCGGACTGGTTGACGCACGACACTTCGAGATCGACCAGCGGCCGGCCAGACTCATCCCAGCGCTTACCGATGACCGTGCCACGACACCAGTTGGTATCACCGTGGATCACCGGCCGCTCCATGCGCACATCAAGACGGCGCAGGAAGGCAAGGTCGCCCATCCAGTTGGTGATCAGGCAATCGAGCCAGGACACGCGCTGCAGGCCGGTGTCGTGCGCGGACGGAAACCCGAACATGCGGGCCACCCCATCACGCAACAATGAAGCTTCCCATGAATCGGGCATGCCGGTTTCGGGGTCCTTGAAGCAGCCCTCGGGATGGCGGCGCCAGTAGCTCAGGAAGTCGCGAAAATAACGCGTGCCGCCGATGTTGCCCATGAACAGGTTCATGTCTTCGGAGGTCAGCGGGCCCTTTACCACCTGGGGCAGCACATCACCAACATTGACTTCTTCCCAGTAGCGCGGCTTGTCGCCACGCACTTCTTCTTGCGCGTAGGCGCGCATGATGGCGTCAACCTCGTCGGGCTTGTATTCGTAGCGGCTCAGGCCGGCGTACTTACCCCGCTCACGCGCTGCCGGGCGCGGCGTGCGCAAAATACGCGGCGTGGCCGTCGCGACCACGCGACCATGCTGATCGGTATAGACCACTTCGCTGGTCTGCAAGGCCATCGGGCCGCAGAAGCTGCCGTGCTTCTCTTCCACGCTGATGAGCTTCGCCGCAGCGGTGATGGTGTCACCGGCGCGGACCGGATAATTCCATTCGAAGGTCACCCCGGCATAGAGGGCGTGAATACCAGCGAGTTTCGGCGCGACGATGGTGTCGTCCATGCAGAACAGCGCCGACGGGTGTGCCAGCAGATTGGCCCAGTAGGTGTTGATCAGCCCGTGGGTCAGACTGGTGTAGAGCGGATTGCGGCAGCCGATCGATTTGGCATACCGCACCAGCAGGTCGCGGCTGGCCAGCGTGTGGTGCCCGCGCCGGCGCAGGGGCACGCCGATCAGGGCGCGCGCGGCGGCGAGGTTCTCGGTCGTCAATGTGGCTTCGCTGCGTTCGGCTTTGCCGCTACGTTCAGCGATCGGGGCTTGAGTGATCGTGGCTTGATTCATGGTGGTCATTCCTTGTCCTCTCTTATTTGGGCACGAATGAACCGGGATGCTTGGAAGGCAGTACCACCCAGGCGCCGCCGGGCGTGCTGACTTCACCGCGCTGGTTGGTGCCGGCGATTTCGAGCTCGACAAAGTGTTGCCGGCCATCGATCCACTTGCGCACTACCCGGCCGCGTACCCAGGTGGTGTCGCCCTCCACGTTGAAGCGCCGGAACTCATTCCACAGACGCGCCAGCCAGCCGTTGTCGCCCACCCAGTTGGTCGCGAGGATGGCCATCCAGGCGGTGCGCTGCACGGCCACGTCGTAGGCGCCGGGCACACCGATCTTGCGTGCGAAGCCGTCTTCCCAGTGGCCACGGTGGGGATGGTCGGAAACGCCCGTGGTCTCGTGCGTCTCGGCGTAGCCGGCGCGGCGTATGTATTCTTCGAACTGGTAGTAGTGCGCACCAGCAGCCAGGCCACCGGCACCGGTCAGCTTGCCGCCGCCAGCATGGCCACGGAAGGCGATCTCGACAATGCGCAGCGGACCGCGCACCAGCGGTGGCAGCTCTTCACCGACCTCAACGTCTTCCCAGTAGCGCGGCTTGTCGCCGCGAATTTCTTCGCCGTCATACGCGGCCCAGATAACGTCGAGCTCCTCGTCGGTATACGGCTCTTTCTGCTGGGCTGCATATTTGCCGCGGGCCTGCGCCTGCTTGCGCACGACGCGCAGGCCGGGGCCGTGGGCGCGCGCCACCAATTCGTCACGCTGGTTGCGGTAGATGATCTCAACGTCGACGTGCGCCATGCGGCCCGCAAATTCGCCGCTTTTTTGTTCAACGCTGCACGGCCGGTAGGTCGGGCCGACCGTATCGCCCGGACGCATGGAACGGTAAAACGAAATGTCGTTGCCGGAATGGAACACATGCACGCCCGGCAGGCCGCCGACACCGGCCACGGTGTAATGCAGGATCTGGTCAACATAGGTGGGATGCGCCACGATACCGCCGTAACGCGTGCCCGCCCCGTAGGCCGGGTCGACGTAGAGCGGATTCCAGTCGCCGTTGCAGGTGGCGTGGTTGCGCATGTCGTCGAGCGTGATATCGAGCCGATACGGGCCGCTGCGGTAGTAGGCACCGATGCGCTCTTTCAGGCGGGCGATGCCTTCTTCGGTGATCTCGCCGATGGTGCTTGCCGGTTTACTCATATCAGATGACTCCTTCGGCCGCTGCGGCGGTGATGTCCTGTTCGCTCAGACCCAGAAGCTCCCGATACACCGTCGCGTTGTGTGCGCCTGTGACTGGTGCCGGTCCGGCGATGCCAACCGGACTGGCGCCCAGCCGGAAGGGCAAACCTGGGGCCACGGCCTGCGGCGCGCCGGGCAAGGGCAAGGGCTGCAGGAAACCGCGCGTTTTATAGATCGGATAATTGAGCACCTCTGGCGGCGTCTGCACGGCGCCCGCCGGTGTGCCATTGGTGGCCAGCGTGTCGAGTACGGTTGCGCGCGGCTGGGTGCGCATCCACGTGGCGATCACCTGACGCAGGGCGCGGCCGTTGGTGTGGCGCTTGCCGGGTGAGGTGAAGCGTTCGTCAGCCTCGAGCTCGCGGCTGTCCATCGCCTTGAGCAAGCCGTCCCACTGGTTGTCTTGCAGGGCGAGCAGCAGCAGGTCGCCGTCGGCACAGGAGAACACGCCGCCCCATGGGTAGGCCTGGGTCGCGCGTGTTTCGACGACCCCATTGATCGTATAGCGTGGGTGGAAGGGCCGGTTCAGGTTCATGCCCCAGTGCTGCCTGGAGAAGTCGATCAGCTCGCCTTCGCCGGTGACGCGGCGGTTCCACAGCGCCGACAATGCAGCGAGTGCGGCGCCAGCGCCGGACTCGTACTCGCCGACATTGCCGGCCGACTTCAAGGGCGGGCGATGCAGGTCTTCGAGCGACGGCGGAAACAGGTAACCCTGTCCTCCCGCGTGGTAGCTGTTGAGCGGCGCGCAGCGGTAGGTGGCATACAGACCTTCCACACCGAAAGGCGTGATCGACACCACCACCAGGGAAGGATGCGTTTGGGCGAGACCTTGTGCCAGCGTCAGTGCATCGGCGCGGTCCGGGTCGGGCTGCTCGTCGGAGATCACCATGTCGGCCTTGTCGACCAGACTCAGCAGGTAGGCTTGACCTCGCACCGAAGCGATGTCGAGGGTGATGCTTTCCTTGCCCGCGTTTTCATAGGCGCGTGCGAC
>CANJOT010000036.1 GCA_947475815.1 Burkholderiales bacterium
AGCAGGTCTCGGGCGCACCGATGACACACGTGCCCTTCAAGGGATCGCCCGAGGTCTATACCGCCATGTTTGGCGGCAGCGTGCAAACCTTCTTCGACAACTACGCCACACCCAAATCACTGGTTGAGGCCGGCAAGCTGCGCGTACTGGGCATCTCGAGCGCACAACGCGTCTCGTGGCTGCCCAACGTACCCACCTTCGCAGAAACCTACCCGGGCTTCGAGGCCTCGTTCTGGACTGGCTTTGCCGCGCCGCTGGGCACGCCCAAAGCGGTGCTCGACCGGCTCACCACCGAATTGCGCGCAGTCTTGCAGATGCCGGAAATCCGCGCGCGCATGGCAGAGCTCGGCCTGGTTCCGGGCGGCAATACGCCGGCCGAATTCAGCCGCTATCTGGCCAGCGAATACGACAAATGGGGCAAGGTCACGCAGGCGGCCGGCATGAAGCCCGAGTAAAATTTCTGCATATCGAGCATCACATCGTCGTTCTACCCTTCAACGAGGAGCACATCATGATGGAAGACAACAAGACCACCGCCCGGACCGAAACCTCGAACGCCGAGCGGCCGCCCATGGAACTGATGATCGATTTTGCCAGCCAGGCAAAATACTCACCCGGCCGGCGCGCCTTTTTCAAATACCGCAACCTTGGCGTCGAAGGCGCCAGCCATGGCCGCGCGCGCGCCTATCAAAACACTTCGATTGCCGGCATGCTCGATTCGACCGGCTGGCATTATCACCTGTGCGAGTTCCAGTTCGTCTACGTGCTGCGCGGCGAACTCATCCTGCAATTTGAAGATGGCACCGACGCCTATCTGAGCGCCGGCGATACCATGTTCATTCCCGGCGGTGTCAAACACAATGAGATCTACGTGTCCGAAGACAAGGACTCGATCGAATTCTCCATGCCCGACGTCATTGGCACCGTGCCGTGCGACCGGCCGGCGCACCTGCCGGAAACGCTGCGCCCCATCGGCAACGTCGAGCACGTGAAAAAGAAAATGGCGGCTGAACTGGCTGCAGCCACGGCAACCCCCTGATCCAAGTTCAACCACACGAGAAAGTCACAACATGGAATTGGGATTACGCGGCCTGAAGGTGCTCGTCACGGGCGCCTCAGCCGGCATAGGCGCCGGCATCGCCCGTTCAATGGCTGCCGAGGGGGCGCGGCTGGTGCTGGTGGCGCGCACCCTGGCCAAGCTGGAGGAGATACGCACTTCGATCCTGCGCGACCATCCGGATCTGCAGATTGAACTCGAAGCCTGCAACCTGAGCGACAGCAAGGTGATCGACGATCTGGCGCAACGTCATAGCGATGTCGATGTGCTCGTCAACAACGCCGGCGCGGTGCCGACGGGCAACCTGTTCGACGTCGACGAAGCAGCCTGGCGTGCCGGCTGGGACACCAAGGTCTTCCCGTACATCAACATGTGCCGGCGTTTTTATCTGGTGCAGAAGGCGCGCGGCGGTGGTGTCATCATCAACGTGCTCGGCTCAGGTTCGCTGCAAAAGAAGTTCAGCTACCTGTGCGGCGGCATGGGCAATGCGGCGCTTGATTTTTTCACCGAGACGCTGGGCGCACACAGCCCGATCGACAACATCCGTGTGCTCGGCGTGTGCCCCGGCCCGGTGGCCACCGAACGCTATCGGGCCATCACCGAACTGCGCGTCGCCCAGGGTCTCGAGCAGCCCAAAATGCCGTTCAACCGCATCGCCACGCCGCAGGAACTGGGCGACATGGTGACCTTCTTGGCGTCGTCGCGCTGCGGTTACGTGTCCGGCTCGATCCACGTGGTCGACGCCGGCATTTCGGTCGCCAAAGCGGTCTGAGCGCGGGCCTGCCTCAGGCCGGGAACACCCCGGTCGAGAGGTAGCGGTCGCCACGGTCGCAGACAATGAAAACGATCGTGGCGTTTTCGACCCGCTCGGCGACACGCAGCGCCACACAGAGCGCGCCTGCCGCAGAGATGCCGCAGAAGATGCCCTCCTGCGCCGCCATGCGCCGCGCCATTTCCTCGGCGTCGGCCTGACTGACGTTTTCCAGCGCATCGACCCGACCCTTATCGTAGATGGTCGGCATGTATTCCTCGGGCCACTTGCGGATGCCGGGAATCTGCGAACCTTCCTCAGGCTGCGCACCGATCACCTGAATGGCCGGATTCTGTTCCTTGAGATAGCGCGACACACCCATGATGGTGCCGGTCGTGCCCATGCTGCTGACAAAGTGCGTGATGGTGCCGCGCGTGTCGGTCCAGATTTCCGGCCCGGTGCTTTCATAATGCGCCAGCGGATTGTCGGGGTTGCCGAACTGGTCGAGGATCAGGCCCTTGCCCTCCACCTGCATGCGCTCGGCCAGATCGCGCGCGAACTCCATGCCGCCAGTCTTGGGCGTGAGCACGATCTCGGCGCCATACGCGCGCATGCTCTGACGCCGCTCGATCGACAGGTGCTCGGGCATGATCAATACCATGCGGTAACCACGCAGGCTGGCCGCCATGGCGAGCGCGATGCCGGTGTTGCCACTGGTGGCTTCGATGAGGGTGTCGCCCGGCTTGATCTGGCCGCGCTCCTCGGCGCGCCGGATCATCGACAGGGCCGGCCGGTCCTTGACCGAGCCGGCCGGATTATTGCCCTCGAGCTTGCCCAGAATGATGTTGCCGCGCGCCGCATTGCCGGAACCCGGCAGGCGCTGCAGACGCACCAGCGGCGTACGGCCGATGGTGTCTTCGATGGTCGGATAGGTCACGGGTAAAGAGACCGCTGGCTTGCTGGCACTGCTCATGGAAAACTCCGCGACACGGGCGCAAAACCCAAAGTGTAACGGAGCGCGCCGGCTTGCGCATGAACATGGTCGCGATGGCCGTCCGTGGCGCGGGGGCACGGCCGGCCATCGACCATCAGGGCTGCAATTTCACTTCTTCAGGCTGACCGTCTCATCGGCTGCCTTCTTGGATTCACCCTTCTTGGATTCACCCTTCTTGGATTCGCCCTTCTTGGACTCAGCGTGTTTGGCGCCGGCGGGCCGCGCCTCACCATTGACGGTCAGCCCAGCATCGGAAAGCTTGATGGCGCGGGCGTCACCAACACCCTTGACGCGCGTTTCAAAGTCGGCCCAGTCCTTGAAGCCGCCCTTCTTGGCGCGTTCTCCGAGGATGCTTTCGGCGGCAGCGGGACCGATGCCCTTGATCGATTCGAGCGCCGGACGATCGGCTTTGTTGACATCCACGCTCGGGGTAGCCGTTGACGCAGCGAAGCCGGCATGGACAGAAAAAAACAGTGTCACGGCCAGCAATAGTTTCTTGAACATGATGATGATTCCCTGTGTTGACTGCGGCATGTGCCGCAATGAACCTCACTTCAGGGAGGAGGCACTCCCGCTGTGCACGGGAGCGCCGTTCACAGCAAGATCAGGATAATCTTTCAAGCAGCCATGCGCAATATCGGGAAACCCCTTGTCCCACATCCAGGAACTCATGGACATACTGCCCCTGATTTCTTAAGTGGGTGAGATCTGCCTGGGTGAAACTCTGATACTTGCCCTTGAGGGCATCGGGAAAGGGGATGTATTCGATCAGGCCTCTGGCGACCAGCTGATCAAGCGGCAGCGCCGCTTCACCAGCGGCACCGCGCAGGCTGTTGACCACCGACATGGCAACATCGTTAAAGGTCTGGGCGCGGCCGGTGCCAAGATTGTAGATGCCCGAGGTCCCCGTATCCAGAAAGCTCAGATTGACCCTGACGACATCTTCGACCGACACAAAATCGCGCTGCTGCATGCCGTTGCGATAGCCGTCCCAGCCTTCGAACAGGCGCACCTTGCCGGAGGCACGGTACTCGTTGAAGTTGTGAAAGGCCACCGAGGCCATGCGTCCCTTGTGCGCTTCGCGTGGACCGTAAACGTTGAAATAGCGGAAGCCGGTGATCTGCGCGGCCTGGCCATTGTGGAAGCGGCGGCGCACCACCTGATCGAACAGGAACTTGGAATAGCCATACACGTTGAGCGGCCGCTCGGCCGAGCGCTTTTCAACAAAATACGGCCCGGCACCATAGGTCGCGGCTGAGGACGCATACAGGAAAGGAATCTTCATGGCCGTGCAGGCATCGAGCAGGCGCAGGGAATAACGGTAGTTGTTTTCCATCATGTAACGGCCGTCGGTTTCCATGGTGTCCGAACAGGCGCCCTGATGGAATACCGCCGCGACCTTGCCGAAGCCGCCGGCTTCAAAGCGGGTCAGGAATTCGTCTTTGTCGAGGTAGTCGGCAAGTTCGCAATCAACCAGATTGTTGAACTTGTCGGCCTGGGTCAGTTCATCGACCGCGATGACATCATGCTCACCACGGTCATTGAGACCACGCACAAGATTGCTGCCGATGAAGCCGGCTGCGCCGGTAACGATCATGCTCATGCCGGGACTCCAAAAAGTTCCTCGGCCGTCACCACTGCGGTGCCGAGTTTGCCAACAACGATACCGCCGGCACGATTGGCGATCTGCACCGCCTCGTGCAGACTCACGCCGGCACCCAGCATCACCGCGAGGGTCGCAATCACGGTATCACCGGCGCCGGTTACATCGAACACTTCGCGCGCTACGGCCGGCACATTGAGCTGCCCGTCTTTTTCGAACAGGCTCATGCCTTCCTCGGAGCGTGTCAGCAGCAGCGCATCGATGTGCAACTGTTCACGCAGCTTGCGCACCCGTTCGCTCAGATCGCTCTCATCGCGCCAGCGGCCGACCACCTCGCGCAGTTCGCCACGGTTGGGCGTCAGCAGGCTGGCGCCGGCGTAGCGGGTGTAATCGTCGCCCTTGGGGTCCACCAGCACGATCTTGCCGGCAGCCCGCGCGACGTCGATCATGTCGCGAATGTGGATCAGTCCACCCTTGGCATAATCGGACAGCAGCACCACGTCATAGTCATTAAGCAGCGTCTTGAACTCATCGAGCTTGCCGCGCAGCACCTCCTGGCCGGGCTGATCTTCAAAATCAACCCGCACCAGCTGCTGCTGGCGCGCGATGACGCGCAGCTTGATGGTGGTCGGAGAGGACGGGTCGCGATGCAGATGCGACTGAATGGTCGTCTGGCCCAGCAGCGCCAGCACTTCATCGCCCGGCTCATCGGTACCGATCACGCCCAGCAGGCCGACCTGCGCACCGAGGGCGGCCGCATTCTTGGCCACGTTGGCGGCGGCGCCCAGGCGATTTTCCTGACGGATGACGCGCACCACGGGCACCGGCGCTTCAGGTGAAATACGGTGGGCGTCACCAAACCAGTAGCGGTCGAGCATGATGTCGCCGACCACCAGCACGCGCGCGGCACGCGCCGCTTCAGACAGTTGCGTAGCGTTCATGAGAGGACAGGCCGCCCGATCGCCAGATAGCGCAAACCGTGCTCAGCCATTTGCGCTGGATCGTACAGGTTGCGGCCATCAAAAATAATGGGGGTGCGCAGGCGCGCACGCAGGATGTCGAAGTCAGGGCTGCGGAAGGCTTTCCACTCGGTCAGGATGATGAGCGCATCGGCGCCATGCAGGGCATCGTGCGGATTGTCGGCATAGGTGATGCGCGCCAGCGCCTCGGGCTGGCCGGCAAAATCGAGGGCAAACACACGCCGCGCTTCATCCATGGCAACCGGATCGTGAGCACACAGGCTGGCACCACGCGCCAGCAATTCGCTCACCAGGACGCGGCTTGAGGCTTCGCGCATGTCATCGGTATTGGGCTTGAATGCCAGACCCCAGACGGCGAAATGGCGCCCCTTCAGATCGGCGCCAAACTGGCGTGTCACCTTGGCCACCAGCACGTGCTTCTGGGCTTCGTTGGCATCTTCCACCGCCTGCAGAATGCGCGAGGGCCGGCCGGCTTCTTCGCTGCTGCGGATCAGGGCCTGTACATCCTTGGGAAAACACGAACCGCCATAACCACAACCGGCATACAGGAAGTCGTAACCAATGCGCGGATCGGAGCCGATGCCCTGACGCACCAGTTCGATGTCGGCGCCCAGCACTTCGGCCAGATTGGCCAGCTCGTTCATGAAGGAAATCCGCGTGGCAAGCATGGCATTGGCAGCGTACTTGGTCAATTCGGCGGAACGCACATCCATGAAAATCATGCGGTCGTGATTGCGCTGGAACGGGCCATACAATTGCCGCACGGCAACGCGGGCGCGCTGGCCATATTCGTCGTCGGCACAACCCACAACGATGCGGTCGGGGCGCATGAAATCTTCAACCGCCGCACCTTCTTTAAGGAATTCGGGATTCGACACGACCGTAAATTCGGGCGCCTTGCCGCGCGCGGCAAGTTCTTCGGCGATGGCGGCGCGCACCTTGTCGGCGGTGCCTACGGGCACGGTCGACTTGTCGACGACCACCTTGAAACCGTCCATGTGACGACCAATGCTGCGCGCAGCGGCAATGACGTAGCGCAGATCGGCCGAGCCATCTTCATCGGGCGGGGTACCGACCGCGATAAACTGCAGTTCACCATGCGCGACCGCATACGCCACGTCCGTGGTGAATTCAAGCCGGCCGGCGGCCCGGTTGCGCGTGACCGACTCCAGCAGGCCGGGTTCGTGGATCGGCAGGCCGCCCTCGTTGAGAATCTCGATCTTGCGTGCATCGACATCCAGACAAACGACGTGATTGCCAACATCGGCCAGGCAGGCTCCCGTCACCAGCCCGACATATCCGCTACCAACAATTGTGACCTTCATGTTCTTCCCGTTTAACGATTTGATTCCAGTTCTTCGGTGCGCAGCGGCGGGTAGGTCTCCCAGTTAGCGCAGCCGGGGCACTGCCAGTGAAACTGGCGTGCCTTGAAACCACACTGGCTGCAGGTATACCGCGCAATACGTCGGGTATGACTATGCACCAGATTTTTGACCAATTCGAGATCGGCACGCACACCCTCGGGCGTAATGCGCAATTGTGCGTCAAGAAACTTGTCCAGGCCGAGCAGGCTGGGGTTGCGGTGCAGCTCGTCACGAATGATCCGGTAAGCCGCCTCGCTTCCTTCGATTTCGGTCGTGGCGCGCAGCAGGGCATCGAGCAGATCAATCGAGGCGTGGTTGTGCTGAAACGCAGCCAGCAGACGCAGTGCCTCGGGCAGACGGTCAAGACGGCGCAAGGTATCAAGGATACGATCCGCCACCAGCGCGAGATGCACCGGGCTCTGTTGTTCAATGCGCGTCCATACGGCGAGGGCATCTTCGTCGCGGCCCTGCTGCACGGCGATGTCGCCTGCGGTGATCAGGGCACGCACGCTCTTGCGATTGGCACCCAGCGCCGCCTCGACCTCAACGACCGCCTCATCCAGGCGGCCCGCGGTAATGGCGGCCTGTGCCAGTTCACAATAAAACTGCGCGATGCGCACCTGATGTGAACCCGCGCCGGCTTCCTGCAGTTCGCTGGCAATGGTGATGGCCTTGTGCCACTCTTTTTCACGCTGGAAGATTTCCAGCAGATTGCGCTTGGCGTCCGTGGCGTAGCTGCTCTGGCCGAGCTGGCCGAAAGCCTCCTCGGCGCGATCCAGCAGACCCGCCTTGAAGTAGTCCTGACCGAGTTCAAACAGGGCGTGGCCACGCTGTTCGGCCGGCAGGTCGGGCCGGTTGAGCAGATTCTGGTGCATGCGGATGGCACGCTCGGTTTCACCACGGCGACGAAACAGGCTGCCCAGCGCAAAGTGCAACTCGATGGTTTCCGGATCCAGCTTGACGACCTCGATGAAGGCATCGATGGCTCGATCATGCTGCTCGGCCAGCAGAAAATTGAGGCCGCGAAAATAGGAGCGCGGCAGACTGCGGGATTCGGTCAGCAGCTGGCGGATGTCAACGCGGGCGGCCACCCAGCCAATGGCAAAGGAGACCGGCACCGCGAGCAGCCACCATTGTTCAAAGTCCATGGGAGCGAACCAGAGCGGGAGTCAGGGCGGGAGTCAGGGTAGGAATAAGGGTGGGGATCACGGCGGGGAAGCGTTGCGCAAGTGTCAGGGCGGAGCGCAGCATCAGAGCGTTGAACGCGCAACTTGCACGACCGACTGGATCGACTCGGGCGTGGGAGCGTTGTTGTCCGCTGCAGGCGTAGCACCGACAGCCGGGGCGCGGCGCAGACGACGCAACGCAAGACGCTGGCGAAACCACAGGGGCAACATGGCCAGGAAACCGAACGCGACACCCGCGAGAAAAAAGACCAGCAGCAAGGCCACCAGTGGAGCACGCCATTCCATGCCGGCGAAGAAACGCAGGTCGGCAGGGGCCGTGTTGAGCAGGGCAAAACCAAACAGCAAGACAAACAGGACCAGCCAGAAAAACCCGATCAGGATGCGCATCATGGCCAGTGCCTCCGGGCGGCGGGGTTCGGTCGATCAGGAGCGCTCGCGCAGGGCAAGTTCGCCCGCGCCAGCAAGTTCAAGTTCAGCGCTGCGACTTGCTGAACCGCTCTCGGCATGCACGGCGAGATCGACCCGCTCGCGCAATTCCTTGCCGGCCTTGAAATGCGGCACACGCTTTTCGGGCACCATCACCTTCTCGCCCGACTTCGGGTTGCGGCCCACACGGGGCGGCCGGCGATTGAGGGCAAAACTGCCAAAACCACGAATCTCGATGCGGTTGCCGCCGGCGAGGGCCCGCGCCATAGCATCGAGGATGGTATTGACGGCAAAGTCGGCGTCCTTGGCGATCAGTTGCGGATAACGTTCAGCCAGCCGCGTGATCAGTTCGGATTTGGTCATGACTGCGGCCCCCGTGAGGCAAACTGCACCTCACACGGGACTGCGACCGGCCGGACTTGCCTGAAACAACGCATGAGATCCGACCTCTGGATCAGCGCTGCGCGTCGTCGAGCTTGGCCTTGAGCAAGGCGCCAAGGTTGGTCGTACCACTGACCGCACCACTGTCGGCAGCGATACGGGCCATCGTTTCCTGAGTGTCGGCGCTGTCCTTGGCCTTGATCGACAGGTTGATGCTGCGGTTCTTGCGATCCACGTTGATGACCATGGCGTTGACGCTGTCGCCTTCTTTCAGATGATTGCGGGCATCTTCAACACGGTCACGCGAGATTTCGGAAGCGCGCAGATAAGCTTCGACTTCGGGTCCGATCTGAATGACCGCACCCTTGGCATCGACCGTCTTGACGATGCCGTCAACAATGGCACCCTTGTCAAAGGACGTGGCGAAGTTCGAGAACGGATCGCCTTCGAGCTGCTTGACGCCCAGCGAGATACGCTCACGCTCGACATCGATGGCCAGCACGGTGGCTTCAAGTTCGTCGCCCTTCTTGAAGCGGCGCACGGCTTCTTCGCCGGGCTCATTCCAGGACAGGTCGGACAGGTGCACCAGGCCATCGATACCACCGGGCAGGCCGATGAACACGCCGAAGTCGGTGATCGACTTGATGGCGCCGTGGACCTTGTCGCCCTTCTTGTTATTGAGCGCGAAATCATCCCAGGGATTCGGCTTGCACTGCTTCATGCCCAGGCTGATACGGCGACGGTCTTCGTCGATCTCGAGGACCATGACTTCGACTTCGTCGCCCAGCGCCACGACCTTGGCCGGAGCGATGTTCTTGTTGGTCCAGTCCATTTCGGAGACGTGCACCAGGCCTTCGATGCCCTGCTCGACTTCGACAAAGGAGCCATAGTCGGTGATGTTGGTGACCTTGCCGAACAGACGCGTGCCCGAAGGGTAACGACGCGACAGGCCCACCCAGGGATCGTCGCCGAGCTGCTTGACGCCGAGCGAAACGCGGTTCTTTTCCTGATCGAACTTGAGAACCTTGGCAGTGATTTCCTGGCCAACCGTAAGCACTTCCGACGGGTGACGCACACGACGCCATGCGAGGTCGGTGATGTGCAGCAGGCCATCGATACCGCCGAGGTCGACAAATGCGCCATAGTCGGTGATGTTCTTGACCACGCCGTTGACGATCGTGCCTTCCTTGAGGGTTTCGAGCAGCTTGGCGCGATCTTCACCCATGGTGGCTTCGATGACGGCACGACGCGACAGCACGACGTTGTTGCGCTTGCGGTCGAGCTTGATGACCTTGAAGTCGAAGGTCTTGCCTTCGAACGGCGTGGTGTCCTTGACCGGACGGGTATCGACCAGCGAACCCGGCAGGAAGGCGCGGATGCCGTTGGTCATGACGGTCAGGCCGCCCTTGACCTTGCCGGTGACCGTGCCGCTGACCAGCTCGCCAGACTCGAGGGCGCTCTCCAGAGCCAGCCAGCTCGCCAGGCGCTTGGCCTTGTCGCGCGAGAGCAGCGTGTCGCCAAAGCCGTTTTCCAGGGCTTCGATGGCGACGCTGACGAAATCGCCAGGCTTGACATCGACTTCGCCGATGTCATTCTTGAATTCTTCAACGGGGATGAAACTTTCCGACTTGAGGCCGGCGTTGACCACAACGAAGTTGTAATCGACACGGACAACTTCAGCCGAGATCACCTCACCAACACGCATGTCCTGGCGCTTGATGCTTTCCTCGAACAGGGCGGCGAAGGACTCGGCCATGACCGTCGGATTGGTGGAAGGAAAAGAGATTGCTAATGAAGACATTGATTAAAGCCGCAAAAAAAAACGGCACCTTGGGTTAGGTTGAAAAAACGCCGCCGGAACAATTTCTGACGACGCGACTGACCTGCAATACACCACCACAACAACAACGGCTGCTACTGCGGGCATCCGGGCAACATCGGCAGGCATGACAACCATGACAACCGCCTGTAGCCCAACGCCTGCAGTCCCAACAGGAACCGGTTTGATTCAGACGCCTCCACGGGCTCCCATACCGGCACGCCGCGCGCGTTCAAGAATCTGATCGACCACGGCGTCTATACCCAGATCGGAACTGTCGATCACGACCGCGTCTGCGGCCGCCACGAGAGGCGCCACGGAACGCGCCGCGTCGCGCGCGTCGCGCTCCTGCAAATCCTTCGAAAGGATCGCGATATTAGCAGGAAAGCCTTTCTCGATCAACTGTTTACAACGCCGTTCGGCACGCTTCTGAACCGAGGCCGTGAGAAAGATTTTCAGGTCGGCATCCGGGAAGATGACGGTACCCATGTCGCGTCCGTCGGCGACGAGGCCGGGCGCGACCCGGCTGGCCCGCTGACGTTCTGTCAGGGCGGCACGCACGGCGGGGAAAACCGCCACCGCTGAGGCCATATTGCCGACGCTTTCCTGGCGCAGGGCGGCACTGACGTCCTGGTCGTCGAGAAACACCCGATCCCCGGCAAAGCGCAGCTTCAGGCCGGCGGCAAGGGCGGCAAGCCGGCCAACGTCATCGGGCGCGACACCCTGCTGAAGTGCCGCCAGGGCAACCAGCCGGTACAGGGCGCCGCTATCGAGATAAGAGAAGCCCAGCAGCCCGGCCACACGCTGCGCCACCGTGCCCTTGCCCGACGCCGTCGGACCATCGACAGCGATCACAGGGACCTGCAAAAAATTCAGAGTCATGGGCTTGGCGTCGCACCGCGCAGAAAGATGGGCTGGTGATTTTAGCCGATCCGTCCAAACAACAGGCCATTTGCCGCGCTCACCCCGACCGAGGCAAGTGCGTGGCAAGCTGATCGCGGTTGAGCAGCACCAGACCCCAGAGAAGCAGGGCCGCGACAAAAAGCACGGATGCACGATTCATCGCCTGATGCGGATTGATCGGATCGGACGCCTGCGCGAACAGGCTCGCGGCGCTGCCGCCCAGGGCACCGAGCAGAACCAGACTGGCCGCGCCGAGCATCGTCACGGTCGCCCGACCAGGGGATGCGACAGGCGGTGCAACGGGGGGCGCGACAGCCGGTGCAGCCGCGGGCCACGGCGACTGGACATTGATGAGGATAATTTCGCCATGCGGCAACTGCACTGCGCTCAAACTGCTGCCTGCCAAGCCCTCTGGAACAGACGCGCCGGACCCAACTGAGCCAGGGGCGTCGGTCAGGGAAAGGGGTGACCCGTGCGGGTCATTGGCATCCAACACCCGGACGCGCAGGGGTCGGAGTGCCGCCGCAGGCAAGGCGCTACTCATGGCCGAGGCGGCTGAGGCGGCAGAGGCGGCTGAGGAGGACGTTAGAGGGGAGGCAGGTGCTGTGGCCGACAGCGGCAGGGGTGCAGACGAAGACGACTGCAGGGACGACACCAGGAAGGAGGATGAGGAGGACGTCAGGGGGGACGACAGTGTCATTGATGCAGAAAAAGACGAGTACAGGGAGGACGATGAGGAAGATAGCAATGATGACAATGACAATGACGATGACGATGATGCGGATGCGGATGAAGAAGCCGGCCCGTTGCCGCGGGGACGTTGCGACGTCTTATTGTTCGATGGTACTTGATCCAAGATGCGATCTCCAGTGAGATGGGAAGAACGCAGTCCGTAAAGAAACAGACTGCATCAACCGCAAAACGACGGCGACACCGCAAGTTTAATGAACAAGAATGACAAACGCAAACGCGTGCCGGAAAGCGGTCCCATTCGACTTTTTCCGCATGTTCCAGTCCTGCAATCGTGCACCACTCAAAGGTCCGCGCGCACCAGACTCGAAAGCACCTGAAAATAGTCAGGAAAGGTCTTGGCCACACAAGCCGGGTCGTTGATGCGCACACCCACGCCCGCGCACGCGGCCAGCGAAAAACACATCGCCACACGATGGTCGTCGTAGGTATCGATGGTGGCGGCCTGCACACGGGCCGGCGGCGTGATACGCAGATAATCGGCACCCGCCTCGACGCCGGCACCCAGCTTGCTCAACTCGGTCGCCATGGCGGCGATACGGTCGGTTTCCTTGACGCGCCAGCTGCCAATATTGCGCAGCGTGCTCACCCCATCGGCAAACAGCGCCAATACAGCCACGGTCATGGCAGCATCGGGAATGTGATTGAAGTCGGCGTCGATGGCGCGCAGGCGCTCGCCGCGGGCGGCATGCACGCCGCGCACCGTGATGCTGTGCTCGGCCATGTTGACGTGCGCGCCCATGGCCATGAGCGCATCGACAAATCGCACATCCCCCTGAATGCTGCCCTGCCCCACGCCGGTCACGGTGACCGGCCCGCCGGCCAGCGCACCCAGCGCCAGGAAGTAGGAGGCCGACGAGGCATCCCCCTCCACCTCAATAGATCCGGGACTGCGGTAATGCTGACCCGGGGCCACAGTAAACCGGCTCCAGCCGTCACGCTCCACCACGACACCAAAGCGGCGCATCAGATTGAGGGTGATTTCAATATAGGGTTTCGAGATCAGTTCACCGATCACCTCGATCGAGGCAGCGCGCTGCACGGCGACCAGTGGCATGGCCATCAGCAAGGCCGTGAGAAACTGGCTCGAGACGTTGCCGCGCACCCGCGTGGCCAGCGCCTGGCCCGATGCACGCCAACCTTCCAGGGCGAGCGGCGGATAAGCGTCCTGCGCTTCGTAATGGATGGTCGCGCCGAGCAGTCGCAAGGCGTCCACCAGATCACCGATGGGCCGTTCATGCATGCGCGGCACACCCGACAGCCGGTACTGCCCGGGCGACAGGGCCAGCACCGCAGTCAGCGAGCGAAACGCCGTGCCGGCATTACCGAGAAACAGGTCTGCGCGGTGCACCGGAAAGACACCACCAGCCCCCGTCACCCGCCAGGCGTGCGCGGCCGGCAGGGCTTCGAGCCGCACCCCCAGACTTTGCAGTGCCGCCAGCATGACACGCGTGTCATCGGCATCGAGCAACTGTCCGATGTCGGTGACCCCCTGCGACAAAGCCGACAACAGCAACACGCGGTTGGAGATACTTTTCGAGCCTGGCAGGGCAACGGTGCCGCCCGCCTGCAGAATCGGTGCGAGATCGAGATGGTCCATGTCAGCCCGGCTTCCAGTTCAGGCGTTTTTCGCTGGCCAGCGTGAACAGGGCCTCCAGCGCCGCGCCATCACCCCGTTCGATCATGCCACGCAGATCGGCCAGCATGGCACTGAAGCCATCGAGTTCTTCAAGCAGCGCCGGGCGATTGGACAGCGCGATGTCGCGCCACATTTCCGGGCTGCTGGCGGCAATGCGAGTGAAGTCGCGAAAACCACCACCGCCAAACCGGAAACGCAGATCGCCATCCGGCGCCTTGGCAATCTGTGCCACCAGTGCATACGCCAGCATATGCGGCAGATG
Organism: Burkholderiales bacterium; assembly: GCA_947475815.1. Taxonomy (GTDB): domain Bacteria; phylum Pseudomonadota; class Gammaproteobacteria; order Burkholderiales; family Burkholderiaceae_D; genus CANJOT01. The sequence goes on from CANJOT010000036.1 coordinate 14,117, forward strand.
GCTGACCGAGGCCAGCACGCCATCATGCTGGGCAGCGCTCATCTCGCTGACTCTGGCGCCGCACGCAGCCCAGGCGGCGGCGACCCGGGCCACATCGGCCGGCGCGTTTTCCGCCAGAGGCGTGAGCACCACATTGCGGTCCCGAAACAGGTCGACACGCGCTGCTGCCGGGCCATGCAACTCGCCACCCGAGACCGGGTGGCCAGGCACAAAGCGCGCCACGGCAGGACCGAGCGCGGCGCGCGCCGCAGCGATGACGTCGCTCTTGGTGCTGCCGGTATCGGTGATCAGTGTGCCTGCTTCCAGGTCTGGCAGCAGGCTGCGCAACACCGTTGCGGTCTGCGCCACGGGCGTGGCAAGCACCACCAGATCGCAATGGCGCAGCGCCGCGGCGCTGGACGTCGCGATCTGATCGATCAGGCCCAGTGCGCGCGCCTGTTCAAGATGTTCGGGGCTGCGATCGAGTCCGACCACCTGGCCGACAACGCCCGCGGCCTTCAGTGCGAGGGCCAACGAACCGCCGATCAGGCCAACGCCGACCAGGACCACCCGCGAAAAAAGCGGCGTGTTCACGCGCGCGCTTCGTCCAGTGCAGCCGGCAGGACAGCCAGCAGCGCGGCGTTTTCCTCCGGCAGGCCCACGGACACGCGCAGCCACTGCGGCAAGCCATAATTGTCGACCGGACGCACGATGATGCCGCGCTTGAGCAGGGCCAGATTGACGCGCGTACCCGCCTTGTTGTCATCCCCCACACGCAGCAGCACGAAGTTGCCGAAGGACGGCAGGAATTGCAGGCCGAGTTGCTCGAAGCCCGCCGTCAGTTGCTGATAGCCGGCCGAGTTGAGCGCATGACTGCGGTCCAGAAACGCCTGATCACCGAGCGCTGCAATGGCGCCCGCCTGGGCGGCGCTGTTGACGTTGAAGGGCTGGCGAATGCGGTTCAGGATGTCGGTGAGTTCCGGCTGGGCGATGGCGTAACCGACCCGCAGGCCGGCCAGGCCATACGCTTTGGAGAGCGTGCGCGACAGGATCAGGTTGGGGAAGCGGCGCACCCAGGCGGTGGCGTCAAAGCGCCATTCCGGCGCGAGGTATTCGTTGTAAGCCTCATCAAGCACCACCACCACATTGGCCGGCACGGCGACGAGAAAAGCTTCGATCTCGGCCGGTTTGAGGAAGGTACCGGTCGGATTGTTGGGGTTGGCAATGAACACCAGACGGGTGTCGGCCTCGATCGCCTTGAGCATGGCCGGCAGGTCGTGGCCATAGGCCGGTGTGGCCGGTACAACGATGCCGCGCGCCCCCACGCCCTGCGTAGCCAGCGGATAGACAATGAAGGCGTACTGCGAAAACACGGCGCTCGTGCCCGGTTGCAAAAAGGCGTGCGCCGCGAGTTCGAGGATGTCGTTGCTGCCATTGCCCAGCGTCAGCCAGTCCTGCGGCACGCTGAATTTTTGGGCCAGCACGGCCTTCAGGTCGAAAGCGTTGCTGTCAGGATAACGGCCGAGGTCCTTCATCGCGGCAAGCATGGCCTTTTGCGCCGACTCGGGCATGCCGAGCGGGTTTTCGTTCGAGGCCAGCTTGATGATGCTGGCCTCGTCCAGACCGAACTCGCGCGCGACCTCGGAAATCGGTTTGCCACCGATGTAGGGCGCAATCGCACGGATGTAAGCAGGAACGGGCAGCGCGGTCAATTTGGTCATGGCGTTAAACAGGCGAAAAAAGTGAACGGGAGCAGATGATTACAGCAACGCATCGCTACAGCAACGCATCACTACAGCGACACATCATTACAGCGACGCATCATTGCACTGACAGCATATTGCAATGACACGGCAAAGCCGATTATTGCACCGGATAGGAACCCAGCACCTTGAAAAAGCCGGCCTCGGCCTTGAGCGCCTCCAGCGCCGGGCTGATGCGCACATCACGCTGGTGCCCTTCAATGTCGATGTAAAAATAATACGTCCACGGGCTGTCGCCGGAGCGCGAGCGGTTTGGCCGCGACTCAAAGCGCGTCATCGACACCCCATGGTTTGCCAGCGGCGCAAGCAGGGCATGCAGCGCGCCGGGTTTGTTGGCGACCGACAGGATGAGCGAAGTGGCGTCGCGTTCCGACGGCCGCGTGTCAAGATTGCCGATAATCGCAAAGCGGGTGATGTTGCCGAGTTCGTCCTGAATATTGGTGGCGACCGGCGCCAGCCCGTAGACCTCGGCCGCAATTTCACCCGCGACAGCGGCGGTATGCGGCTCCACCGAAGCCAGGCGCGCCGCTTCGCCATTGCTGGACACGGCCACGCGCTCGATGGCCGGATAATGGCTGGTGAGCCAATGCTGGCACTGCGCCAAGGCCTGCGGATGGGCGCAGATGCGCGTGACACCAGTCATCCCGCCCGACTTGGTGAGCAGCCAGTGATTGATCGGCAGACCGACTTCGGCGCAGATTTTCAGGGGCGTGTGCAACAGCAGATCGAGCGTGCGGCTGACCACACCCTCGGTCGAGTTTTCCACTGGCACAACGCCAAAATCAACCTCACCCGACTCGGTGACCCGGAACACTTCGTCGATCGAGACACACGCAACGCCTTCGACGGCGTGGCCAAACTGGCGCCGCAAAGCCTGTTCCGAATACGTGCCGACCGGTCCGAGAAAGGCGACGCGCTCCCGCCGTTCGAGCGCGCGGCAGGCCGCCATGATCTCCCGATAGATAACCCGCAACGAGTCTTCCGTGAGCGGCCCGGGGTTTTTGCGTGCCATGCTGGCCAGCACCTCGGACTCGCGCTCGGGGCTATACACCGGCGCGTTGGTGCGATGTTTGATCTCGCCCACCGCGCACGCCACGCGCGCGCGCTGGTTAAGCAGATCAAGAATCTGTTGATCGAGCGCGTCAATCTGCACGCGCAGGGGTTTCAATTCGTCGCTCATGCGAAGGCCACCTCTCAATGTGTGTCTTGTTACTGTCTCTGCTTGCGCCGCCGCGCGCCTGTGCCTAATCGTCGACGCGGATGACGATGGTACCCGCGAGTTTGTCATGCAAGCTCTGACGGCGCCGGTCGATGGCCACCCACAGACAGCCCAGCATCATGATAATCACCGCCGGTGCAAAAATCAGCCCGAGTGCATAAGCGAAGTAGCGGATCAGCAACTGGCGTGGCGTCGGTTTGCCCTGCGTGGCGGCATCGACAATCTTCAGACGCAACAGAATCTTGCCGGGCGTGGCCTGACGCACGAACCAGAAGGTCAGGATGGCCAGCGCCAGCGAAACGTTGGTGAAGATGAAATCGCCCAGACCGCGATAGGCACCCGTGTCGACGTTGAAATACGCCGGCCCGAAGACCACAAAACCCGCGCCGCAGACCAGCGGCACGAGCCAGAGAAAATCAAGCAACTGGGCGCCACAGCGGATCCAGAACCCGGCGTACTGCGGCGCCGCCGCGATTGACTGCGGCGCCGTGCTCACGCAGCGTCCTCCGGAGGCGGTGCGGTTCCTTCCACGCCACCCTCGGCTTCGCCGTTGAGTTCACCGGAAATGTCATCCTCGGTTTCAATGACACGCTGCAGGCCGGACAGGGTCGTGCCCAGATCCACGCTGATCAAGGTCACGCCCTGCGTCGCGCGCCCCATCTCGCGGATTTCTGAAACCCGTGTGCGGATCAGCACGCCGCCGGTGGTAATGAGCATGATCTCGTCGCTCGGCGCCACCAGAGTCGCCGCCACCACCTTGCCATTGCGCTCGGAAGTCTGGATGGCGATCATGCCCTTGGTGCCGCGACCATGACGGGTGTATTCACCAATCGGCGTGCGTTTGCCATAGCCATTGACGGTGGCCGTCAGCACGCTTTGCGCCTCGCTCAGCTCACCCTCGGTCGGCGCCACCAGCAGCGCGATGACGTGCTGGCCTTCTTCAAGGTTCATGCCACGCACACCGCGCGCGCCACGCCCCATGGGCCGCACATCGTTTTCGTCGAACCGCACGGCCTTGCCGGAGTCGGAGAACAACATCACATCATGCTGGCCATCGGTGACGGCCGCGCCAATGAGGTAGTCGTTTTCGTCGAGATCGACGGCAATGATGCCGGCGGTGCGGCGATTGCTGAAGTCGGTGAGCGGCGTTTTCTTGACCGTGCCCAGGGCCGTGGCCATGAAAATGAAGTGGTTTTCATCGAATTGCTTGACCGCCAGCACCACGGTGACCTTTTCGCCGTCGGCCAGCGGGAACATGTTGACGATCGGCCGGCCACGCGCATTGCGCGAACCCTGCGGCACTTCATACACCTTGAGCCAGTAGACCCGGCCACGATTCGAGAAGCACAGAATCATGTCGTGGGTGTTGGCGACAAACAGCTGGTCAATCCAGTCGTCTTCCTTGGTCGCCGCAGCCTGCTTGCCACGCCCGCCGCGCTTCTGGGCGCGGTATTCGGACAGCGGCAGCGCCTTGATGTAACCCGAGTGCGACAGGGTGACCACCATGTCCTGCGGCGTGATCAGGTCTTCATCGCTCATGTCCAGGGCGTTGATGACAATCTCGGAGCGGCGCTTGTCCCCAAACTCGGCTTTGATGGCGCCCAGTTCTTCGGTAATGATGGTGGTGATGCGGCCCGGCGTGGCCAGAATATGCAGCAGGTCGGCAATCACGGCCATGACGTCGCGGTATTCGCCGACAATTTTGTCCTGCTCGAGGCCGGTCAGGCGTTGCAGGCGCATCTGCAGGATTTCCTGTGCCTGACCATCGGACAGTCGATACAGGCCGTTGGGCTGCATGCCGTATTCGGCCAGCAGTCCTTCTGGCCGGTAGGCTTCACGGCCACCCGTGGTTTCGTTTTCGGCGCGCGACAGCATTTCGCGCACCACCGACGAATCCCATGCTTTGGCCATCAGGTCGACCTTGGCGACCGGCGGGGTCGGCGCGGCCTTGATGATGGCGATGAATTCGTCAATATTGGCCAGCGCCACGGCCAGGCCCTCGAGCACGTGGCCGCGCTCGCGTGCCTTCTTGAGCTCGTACACGGTGCGCCGGGTGATCACCTCGCGACGATGCGACAGGAAAGCGTCGAGCATCATCTTCAGGTTGCACAGGCGCGGCTGGCCATCGACCAGCGCCACCATGTTCATGCCGAAGGTATCCTGCAGCTGCGTGTGTTTGTAGAGGTTGTTGAGCACCACCTCGGGCACTTCACCGCGCTTGAGCTCGATGACCACACGCATGCCGGACTTGTCGGACTCGTCCTGGATGTGCGAGATGCCATCCATCTTCTTTTCGTTGACCAGCTCGGCAATGCGCTCGAGCAGGGTCTTCTTGTTGACCTGATAGGGCAGTTCGTCAACGATGATGGAGCTGCGGTTGCCGCGGTCGATTTCTTCGAAGTGCGTCTTGGCGCGCATCACCACACGGCCACGGCCGGTGCGATAACCCTCGCGCACGCCGGTCACGCCATAAATGATGCCGGCGGTCGGAAAATCGGGCGCCGGGATGATCTCGATCAGTTCATCGATGGTGGTGTCGGGATTGCGCAGCAGGTGCAGGCAGGCGTCAACGACTTCGTTGAGGTTGTGCGGCGGAATGTTGGTCGCCATGCCCACGGCAATGCCGGACGAGCCATTGACCAGCAGATTGGGAATGCGCGCCGGCAGAATCAGCGGCTCTTTTTCAGAACCGTCGTAGTTCGGCCCGAAATCAACCGTTTCCTTGTCGATGTCGGCGAGCAGCTCGTGGGCGATTTTCGCCAGCCGGATTTCGGTGTAACGCATGGCCGCGGCGTTGTCGCCGTCGACCGAGCCGAAGTTGCCCTGACCATCGACCAGCATGTAACGCAGCGAAAAATTCTGCGCCATGCGCACGATGGTGTCGTACACGGCGGTATCGCCGTGCGGGTGGTACTTACCGATGACGTCGCCGACAATACGCGCCGATTTTTTGTACGCCCGGTTCCAGTCATTGTTGAGCTCGTGCATGGCAAACAGCACGCGCCGGTGCACCGGCTTGAGGCCATCGCGCACATCCGGCAAGGCGCGGCCGACGATTACGCTCATGGCGTAATCGAGGTACGAACGGCGCATTTCCTCTTCCAGACTGACGGGCAGGGTTTCTTTTGCGAATTGATCCATGCGATGTGGGGCGGGAAGTGGTGAGGGTTGTCTGAAGGAAGCGTTCTGGTTGGCGCGGCGCTGTTTTTTGCCCGTGGCTGCTCAAGGGACGTCAATCCGTGATTTTAGCACGCGAGGCTCACGCACAGAGCCCTAAGCTTGCGCGCGCCGCGACGGCCGGGCCAAGGGCGACGTAAAATCGGCACCAACCCGCCGACCATCACAACCTGAAGTGAACGTCGGCGCCCCGACGACCCGCCCCGAAGGACCCGCCGCATGACCACCCCCGTCGACCAGATCATCCACGCCCGCTGGATTGCCCCGGTGGCACCCACCGATGTGGTGCTCGAAGACCACGCGCTGGTGCTGCGTGATGGCCTGATCATCGCCTTGCTGCCCGCCGCCGAGGCCGCCGCCCGCTACCCGGCGGCAGCGCGCACCGAACTGCCGCACCATTTGCTGACCCCTGGCCTGATCAATCTGCATACCCATGCCGCCATGACCCTGCTGCGCGGCGCCGGCGACGATCTGCCACTCGAAACCTGGTTGCACCGACGCATCTGGCCCCTTGAAAAAGCCCTCATGTCGGCCGACTTCGTGCGCGACGGCACCCGTCTGGCCTGCCTGGAAATGCTGCGTGGTGGCGTCACCTGCTTCAATGACATGTATTTTTTCCCGGAGGCGGCGGCCGAGGCGGCGCTCGAGACCGGCATGCGCGCCGCCTTGGGCATCACGGTCATCGACTTTCCCACCGTCTATGCCAGCGACGCCGACGACTACCTGGCCAAAGGTCTGGCGGCGCGCGATGCCCTGCGCGAAGAACCCCTGATTTCCTTTACGCTGGCGCCCCATGCCGTCTACACCGTCAAGGACGCCACCTTCACACAGATCGGCATCCTGGCCGAGCAGATCAATCTGCCGGTCCATGTGCATCTGCATGAAACGCACACCGAAATCCGCGAAGAACTGGCGCGCAGCGGCATGCGGCCGCTCGAGCGCCTGCGCCGCCTCGGTCTGGTCGGGCCCAATCTCATCGCCGTCCACGCGGTCCACCTCGAAGGCCACGAAATCGCCCTGCTTGCCACCTGTGGCGCGACCCTCGCCCACTGCCCAAGCGCCAACCTCAAGCTGGCTTCAGGCATTGCCCCGATCGCCGAATGCCTGCGCGCCGGCGTGCGCGTTGGCATCGGCACCGACAGTGCGGCCAGCAACAACCGCCTCGACGTCTTGGGCGAAATGCGTCTGGCAGCCCTGCTCGCCAAGGGCACCAGCGGACGCGCGGACGTCTTTGGCGCCCATCAGGTCCTGCGCGCGGCCACGCTGGACGCGGCCACCGCGCTCGGCCTGGAAACGCGCATCGGCAGTCTTGAAGCCGGCAAGGCGGCCGATCTGGCCGCCTTCGATCTGGGCCAGTTCGAAAACCAGCCCTGCCACGATCCGGTCATCCAGCTGATCTACTCGGCAGACCGCAGCAATGTCAGTGACGTGTGGGTCGCCGGGAAACATGTTGTGCGAAAGCGACAGCCGCCCTCTGAGGCGCAACTCGACCTGGAGCAGCGCACGCGTCACAGCCTGGCAGTCTGGCAACAACGCGTTCGATCCACCCTGAACGCATTGGATCCGGCGTGAACGACGCAACAGTGCAGCACAAACATCCCGTCAGCAGGCCAGCAGAACCTGCCTTAGGCAAAAAATCGGCAGATTTTTTGATAAAATAAAATTAATTCCGGAACAAATAGCGAATAGCAGTCTATGCTTGTGGCTGCAGTGAAAAGCCAAATTTGCCGGACAAATGGCTTTTCCGTGTAAAATGGCGCGTCGAGTTAGAAAATCAAAAGGAGAAACATGAACATGTCGGTCAAAATGCTCACTTTGGCGGCGTTGCTCGCAACGGTGTCCGTGGCGCAAGCCCAAACGGATATCAAGGCAGCAGCTCCCATCAGCGGATATGCTCAAGACAGTCGCGGCAATGTGGTCGTCGACCCCTTCGGTCTTTGCTGGCGCACCGGGTATTTCACGCCCGCGCTCGCCATCGCCGCTTGCGATCCTGACCTCGTTCCCCGCCCTGCTCCCGCACCGGCCCCGGCCGCACCCGTCGCCCGCCCTGCGCCTGCTCCGGCACCCGCTCCGGCCCCGGCTCCGGCTCCGGCTCCGGTCGTTCGCCCGGCACCCGCCCCGGCTCCTGCCCCGGCACCTGTGCCTGTTGCTCCGGTCAGCCAGAAGGTCACTTTCGCAGCCGATGCATTCTTCGACTTCGACAAGGCCGTCCTGAAACCCGAAGGCAAAACCAAGCTCGACGAGCTGGTCGGCAAACTGAAGGGTGTCAGCCTCGAAGTCATCATCGCCGTCGGCCACACCGACTCGATTGGCTCCGATGCCTACAACCAGAAACTGTCCGTGCGTCGCGCCAGCGCCGTCAAGGCGTATCTGGTCAGCAAGGGTGTTGAAGGCAACCGCGTTTACACCGAAGGCAAGGGCGAGAAGCAACCCGTCGCGCCGAACCGTGTAAATGGCAAGGACAGCCCGGACAACCGTGCCAAGAACCGTCGCGTTGAAATCGAAGTGGTCGGAACGACCGCCAAGAAGTAAACTCGACAGCACGTCGTTTCAGCTGAAGGA
>CANJOT010000037.1 GCA_947475815.1 Burkholderiales bacterium
GTTCAAACAGCTCGAGACGTTCCATGACATCGCTCGGCCCGCGGTTGGCGACCTGGACGATGAGCGCTTCGGTATGCGGGTCTTCGCCGATGATGCCCAGACTGCGATCGAACAGGCCCGGATGCGACAGCACCTGGCCGGTCAGGTCGGTTGGATTTTCGCAGCCGCCAAACTCGGGCAGGGCCTCGGTCAGGGCAGCGACCGTGTGGCGGGCAAACACCGCCAGCGGCACCTGATGGTGGTCGCACTGGTCGGCCGTCAGGGCGCGGGTGCCGCCCGGGATGCTGAACACGGACACACCGTCGACGCCATCATCTGCTTTTTTTAACAGGCCGGCACGCGGTGCTGGCAGCGGCGCCGTGCTGAGCACTTCACCGGCGGCGATCAGTTCGGTCAGGCTGTCGAGGGTGATGGCGCCGGCTTCGGAGAGCAGATCGTGATAGACCGCGTACGCCGAGGCAATCTTGCCGGTATGTGAGGCCGCTGCCTTCATGCCGGCGTCGGAATTGCCCGACTTGAGCACGGCCACGCGCAGGCCGCGTGCGGTGGCGCGCCGGATCAGGCCGAGCAGGCGTGCCCCATCGCGCAGGCCTTCGATGAATAACAGCACAACGCGCACATCGTCCTGTTCGATCAGATATTCGAGATAGTCAGCAATCGTCAGGACGGTTTCGTTGCCCACTGAAATGACATACGAACAGCCGATCTCTTCGTTTTGCAGATGGCGCGCCACGGCACCGGCCATGGCACCGCTCTGCGAAATCACGGCGATGGGCGCGTGGTGCAAGACGTCGCGTTTGGCGGCCGAGCCAAAGGTCAGCAGCACACGCTCGCGTACCGACCAGACCCCCTCGCAATTCGGGCCGACGATGGCCATGCCGGTTTCAGCCGCGGCGCGTTTCAGTTCTTCGGCGTCGCGCGCACCTTCTTCCGATTCCTCGAAGCCGGAGCTGAGCACCACGGCCGCGCGCGTGCCTTTGGCGGCCAGGTCGCGTACCGCCTGAGCGCAGTGCCGCGCGGCCAGCATGATCATGGCGACGTCCGGGGCCTCGGGCAGCGCTGCAATGCTCGGGTAGGAAGGCAGGCCGCCGATTTCCGTGGCGCGCGGATTGACCGGATAGATCGGCCCGGCAAAGCCGGTCTGGCGCAGGATGCCCAGCGGCGCGCCTGTCATCTTGCGCGGATCGGTCGACAGACCGACCAGCGCAATCGAGCGGGCGTGAAACAGTGCGTGCAGCGGATGTTGGGGGGTGCCTGCCGCCATCAGATCACCTTGTGTTTGCGCAGGCTGGCCACGTCTTCGGCGCTGCGGCCCAGAATTTCACTGAGCACCTCGCCGGTATGTTCGCCCAGCATGGGCGGCGGCCGGCGGATGTCGCCACCACAATTGGAAAACTGGAAGGGGATGCCCAGTTGGGTCAGCTTCGTGCCCAGGCCGGGATGTTCGACCGAGCTGATCATGCCCGGCGAGGTTTCACGCAGTTCTGCATAAGCGGTGGCCAGATCGTTGACCGGGGCGCAGGGAATGTCGGCATCTTCCAGTACTTTGATCCACTCGGCGGTGGTGCGCGCCTTGAACACCGGGTTGAGGTCGGCGACGATGGCCTTGCGGTTCTGCACGCGCGACTGGTTCGAGGCATAACGCGGGTCGACCGCCAGGTCGGGCCGGCCGATTGCATCGCAGAATGTGCGGTAGGTTTTGTTGGTGCCGGTGGCGACGACGACGTAGCCATCGGCGGTCGAGAACGCCTGATAGGGCACCAGTTGCGGATGGCCCGAGCCGAGCGGCGTGACCACGGCGCCGCCGTCAACCACGGCGACTGAATAATTGATCAGCATGCTCATGGTGGCGTCGAGCAGCGAGACGCTCACTTCCTGGCCTTCGCCGGTGCGTTCGCGGTCATAGAGCGCGGCCAGCACGGCGGTAGTCAGAAAGATGCCGCCACCAAAATCGGCGATCGATGCCCCCGGGCGCACTGGTTCGTTGGAATCGAGTGCGCCGGTGATGCGCAACACGCCTGAGCGCGCCTGCACGGCGATGTCCATGCCGGCTTTTTCTGACAGGATGCCATCCATGCCGTAGGCCGAGATGTTGGCGTAAATCAGCTTCGGATTGAACTGTTTCAGCGCCGGGTAATCGACGCCCAGACGCCGGGTCACACCCGGCCGGAAATTCTGGATGACGATGTCGGCCCAGGCGGCCAGATCTTCAATGATGCGCCGGCCTTCCTCGGTTTTCATCTCCACGGCGATGCTGCGCTTGTTGCGGTTGACGGCAAGAAAGTAGTCACCACCGACGCGCGGAATGTCGACATTGAATTTCTCGCTGACGTTCATGTAGCGCGTGGCGTCGCCGCGCTCGGGCTTTTCGACCTTGATGATGTCGGCGCCAAGGTCGCCCAGAATCATGCTGCAATAGGGCCCGGCGACGCCGTGCGTGAGGTCGAGCACCTTGATGCCCTCGAGGGGTCTGCGCATTGTTGTTCCTGAATGTGGGGGGAGGCTGGATCAGTGAAAAAGATCAGCGGCTGATCGACGTGTCGCGTGAGGGCAGGCGCACTTCGGCCTTGCCGTCGCAGTTGCTCTCGCCGCGCTGGTTGTCACCCCACCAGCGGATTTCGATGATGGCTTCGTCCTTGTCCTTGCGCTTGCCGGTGACCTCGGCCTGCATTTTGGTCAGGTCGCCGACCAGGTTCGGTTTTGTGACGCGGCCTTCGAGTTTGCGCACGAAACCGCGGTCACCCGCCCAGTTTGTCAAAAGGTGGCCGGCCCAGTTGATGCGCTGCCAGCCCTGATCGTAGGCGCCGGGCATGCCAATCTCGTGCGCGATCTCGACGTCAAAATGACCGGCGGCGGGATGCATGGGCACGTTGCGCGCGGGGGAATAATAAACATTGCGCGGATGGCGGTCCCGCTCGGCGAAAGCCAGTTTCATGACGTTGTAGACGGTGCGTCGGCCCGAGTAGAAACCGACGATGTCGACCAGCGTCAGCGGGCCCTTGAGGACGACCGGCAGATGTTCGCCGATGGTGACGTCTTCCCAGTGCAGCACACTGCTGCCACGACGAAATTCGGTGCGGTAACCCTCGGCGATCGCCTCGATTTCCTCGTTGGTGTATTTGTAGGGCTTGGGCACCTCGGAGGCGTCCTTGACGGCAAACTTGAAACCGCCGCCGCTGTGCTTGCGCGGGATGCGGTAGATGTGGCCCTCGTAGCGGCACACCAGCTGGTCATTCTGATTGGTATAAAGAACCTCGCCGACCTGGTCGACGTAGCGCGCGACATTGCGGCTCGACTTTTCCTGAACGTCGATCAGGCGGGCGCGCGCGGTGATGGTGTCGCCGACCTTGACCGGCAGGAAGTTTTCAAAACTCGAGCCGGCAAAAATCCACTGGATGCCCGGCAGGCCCGGCGCGATGATGCCGCTGTCAATGGTGTAAAGGAAGGTCGGCGGTGCAATCACCACGCCCCAGGGCGTGCGCTTGGCGTAGTCGACTTCGGAGAACAGCGGGTTGTCATCGCCGACGCTGTATTGCGCCCAGCGGCGGATGTCATGCAGGGCGATCTCTTCGTAAAGGGCGGGCGTGTGCACATCGCGCCGCAGCCAGACGCCGATCAGCTTGCGGGCGTCTTCGATCTGTTCATCGGACAGCGCGGGAGACTCCTCGCCGCTGCGGATCATTTTTTGGGGTGTTGTTTTAGTCATATTGCGTGCAATATTGCATGCAAACATTTATCGTGTCAACGAAGCCCGGCGTCTTTTTGGGGGCGCCCGCGCAGGTCTGCATTCAAGGCTTTCCAGCGAGTATCACCATTTGATAACCGAACCCTTTCGGCAAGCGGGACGTCAGCGTCCTGATCGCGCAGGTAGGGTAATATCGGCCCGCGGCAAATAAAAGCAGACGGAGATGGCATGCGTGTGGGAATTGAAATCGGCGGCACCTTTACCGACCTGGTCGCCCTGTCGGAGCAGGGGGTATTTTCCATCAAGGTTTCGTCGACCCCGGCCGAGCCTGAGCGGGGTGTGTTTGATGCCCTCGCCCAGCTGTCGCAGCAACTGGGTGGTCAGGCCATTGAGCGCGCCGATACCCTGGTGCACGGCTCGACGGTGGCCACCAATGCCCTGATCGAGCGCCGTGGCGGGCGCACCGTGCTGGTGACAACGCGCGGTTTTCGCGACATCCTCGAATTGCAGCGCGAGCTGAAAAGCCGCAACTACGATCTGGCCTATGCGCGCACACGCGCGCTCGTGCCGCGTGAATGTGTGGTTGAGGCCGATGAGCGGCTTGATGCCCGCGGCAACATTATCGACGCGCTCGACGAGGCCGCGCTCGAAGCGTCGCTGATCGAATTGTTCGCGCGGGAAGAACCCGAGGCCATGGCGGTCTGCCTGCTGCACGCTTACCAGAATCCGGTGCATGAGCAGCGCGTGCGCGACATTGCCCTGCGTCTGCGGCCGCAACTGCGCGTGTCGCTGTCCGCTGAGGTCATGCCCGAATACCGCGAATACGAACGCGCCAGCACGACCGTCATGAACGCCTATCTCGCGCCGGTGGTCGACTCCTATCTGCAGCGTTTGCAGAGCCAGCTCGACAGCCTCGGTTTTGCCGGGCGCTTTTATCTGATGCAGTCGAACGGCGGCATGCTGCCGGCCGACCGCTCGCGCCAGCACGCCGTGCGCATGCTGGTGTCCGGACCGGCTGCCGGCGTGACGGGCGCCATACACCAGGCGGTCGCATCCGGCTATCGCAATGTCATTACGCTCGACATGGGTGGCACCAGCACCGATATCTGCCTGGTCAATGACGCGGCGGCGCAGATCATCACCGGCAAGCTGATCGATCGTCTGCCGGTGCTCGCGCCCATGCTCGACATCACTGCCATCGGCGCGGGCGGTGGCAGCATCGCCTGGTTCGACGGCGCCGGCATTTTTCAGGTGGGCCCGCGCAGTGCCGGCGCCCAGCCCGGACCGGCCTGTTATGGCCGCGGTGGCACCGTTGCCACGCTGACCGACGCCTGCGTCATCATGGGACTGATTCGTCCTGATCATTTTCTCGGGGGCACGATGTCGCTCGACGTGGCCGCGGCGCACCGCGCCATGCTGCCGGTCGCCGAGCGTCTGGGATTCGATATCGAACAGGCCGCCGAAGGAATGTTCCGCATTGCCTGCGCTAACATGTTGCAGGCGACCCGCCAGGTCTCGATCGAACGCGGTTATGACCCGCGTGACTACGCCATCGTCGCCTACGGTGGTGCCGGACCCTTGCATGCGGTCGTGCTGGCCGAAGAGATCGGCGCGAAAGCGGTGATCGTGCCGCCCAATCCAGGCGTGACCTCGGCGATGGGTTTGCTGCTGGCGGACTTCCGGCTTGATTATGTGCGCTCGCGCATGCTGCGCCTCGAAGAGTCCAACCGTGCCCTCATCGGCGCCCTGTTTGCCGAGATGCGCGCGGCCGCGCAGGCCGATCTCGAGGCGATGGCGCCGCCAGGACAGGCCACAGTGCGTTACAGCATCGATCTGCGCTATGTCGGTCAGGGCTATGAACTGTCGCTTGATGTCGAGCCCTTCAATGCCGACGGTAGCGTCGCCGCAGACTTTCTTGATACGGCGGCACAGCGTTTTCATGCCCTGCACCATCGTCGCATGGGGCATTCCTATCCGCAGCAGGCGGTGCGTGCGATCAGCTATCGCACCCGGCTGGTGGTGCCGCAGACGCCGTTTGTTCCCGGCCGCAAAGCTGAGCCGGCGGCGCCCGTGGCGCCCGAGCATGGCACGATCCGCTGGAACGGCGCGCGCCTGCCGGCGAGTATGGTGCAGCGTGCCAATCTGGCCGAGGGTGCCCGAGTCACAGGTCCGGCGCTCATCGAGGATGGTTCGGCTTCCACCTTCATACCGCCGGGCTGGATGGCAAGGGTGGACGGTCAGGATGCATTGATCATCGAGCGTGCGTGAAGGTGCCTGAAGGTGCCTGAAGGTGCCCGAAAGTGCCTCGAGCCGTCGCAAGCAGATTGAATCGGAGAATTTTATGAACAAGCGCAATGACAGTCTGGCCAGCGAGCCCAAACTCAAGGTCGACCCCGTGTCTTTCCAGATCATCAACGGTGCCCTGATCGCGGCCACGCGCGCCATGGCGGCGATTCTGCAACGCTCGGCGCGTTCGACCATCATCCGCGAGACGCAGGATTTTTCCACGGCGCTGTTTGACGCGCGCGGTAGTCTGGTGGCCCAGTCCGAGGCGATTCCGCTGCACCTGCATTCGCTCAGTTATTCGCTGTCGTTCTGTCTGGCGGCCTACCCGGCCGATACCCTGCAGGCTGACGATGTGCTGTTGGTCAACGATCCTTACCATGGCGGTCAGCATCTGCCTGACATTCAGGTGTTTGCACCGGTGGTCTATCAGGGCAAAGTAGTTGGCTTCGCCGGCAATCTGGCCCATCACACCGACATCAGCGGCGGCATCGGTTCGATGAACCCGACGGCCACCGACGTGTTCCAGGAAGGCATGCGCATCCCGCCGCTGAAGATCAACCAGGCGCGCGATATGGATGGCGCTGCCGGCCGTCTGCTGCTGGCCAACAGCCGCCAGCCCGATGTCTTGCTGGCCGACCTGAATGCGCAGATGGCGGCCAATTCCACCGGCCAGGCGCGGTTCCTCGAACTCATCGAGAAGTATGGCATGCAGACCATCGAGGCCTGCATTGGCATGGCCCAGGACAGTTGCGAGATGGAAATGCGTCATGCCATCCGCGCCATTCCGAACGGTGTGTATACCGGCGAAGACTTTCTCGATGGCGACGGTTTTACCACCGAGCCGATGCGCATTGCCGTGACGGTGACGGTGCGTGACGAAGATCTCGACATCGATTTCACCGGCACGGACGCGCAGGCCCGTGGTTTCGTTAATTCGCCAATCGCTTCGACTCTGTCCGCCGCTGGCACCGCCGTGCGCGCCTTGCTCGGCCATCCGGAGATGGCGACCAACGACGGCAGTTTTCGGCCCATGCACGTGCACGCGCCGCTCGGTTGCCTGCTCAATCCGAAATATCCGGCGCCGGTGCGCTTGCGCATGAATTCCGCCTGCCGCGCTTATGGCGCAGTCTTGCAGGCGCTCGGCAAGGCTGTGCCGGCGCGTGCCGCGGCCTGCGGCTTCGATACCACGACCTGCGTGAACTTCGGTTTTCTGGGCGAGAAGGGGTATTCGATTTACATGGAGCCGATGCGCGGTGGTCTGGGTGGCGCGGTGGGCGCTGATGGCGTCGATGCCATCAGCCAGCTGCTCAGCAATTCGGCCAACACACCGGTCGAGGTGGCCGAATCCGACAACGCCTATTTGCGCATCCGTGAATATAGCCTGCGTCCGGACAGCGGCGGTGCCGGCGAATTTCAGGGCGGTCTGGGCTGTGTGCGTGAATTTGAAATTGCCGCCGAGCAGGTCGAGGTGGTATTTTCCTCTGACCGCGCGTTGCACAAGCCCTGGGGCTTGTGGAGTGGCCAAGATGGCACCATCGGCCGCATCGTCGCCATCCAGAACGGCAAACACACGCAACTGCCACCCAATGGCGCGGCGCTGTCGATGCGTCGCGGCGACCGGCTGCGTGTTGAGACGGGCGGTGGCGGCGGACTGGGCGATCCGCGCAAACGTGAGCGCGCCAGCATTGCGCGGGATGTGCGTTCGGGCCGCATCAGCGCAGAGTTTGCGCACACGCAATACGCTTACACGGCAGGTACGCAGGACTGAGTTTTACCGTTTACAAAAACCATACGATCACACGACGAGCAGCGCATTTCTTAACATCGAAGAGGGGGAGTCATGAATACTTTGCAACGCTGGTCCTTTACCCTGGTGGCGGCCGCCCTGTGCAGCGCGGCGGTGTTTGCGCAACAGGCGCCGGTCAAGCCGGCAACCGAAAAATCATTGCAGATCGGCGGCGCCGCGGTCGGCCAGTTTGGCCACTTTGTCGCGGTCGCCTGGGCACGCACCATTGCCAAGATTCCGGGTTATCGCGCCACACCGGCGGCAACCAGTGGCTTTATTGAAAACGCCCAGCTGATCGCCCAGAAAAAGATGGAATTCGGCTGGGTGTCGGGTCTCACCTTCGACGACGCGCGCGGCGGCGATACCTCGGTCATCACCAAGGAAGAACTCGGCCAGTTCCGCGGCGCCTTCACCCTGCCGGCCGGAGCGCACCATCTGATCGTGCTGGCGAGCTCGCCGATTCGCAAGCTGGAAGATCTGGCTGGCAAGCGCATTTCCGGTTTTGGCCGCGGCTCGCTCGGCTGGGCCTATGTGGCCGAAACCCTGGCCACGGTTGGCATTGCCAAAAATGGCTACCGTGAAGAACCGCTTGGACCTTCACAAGCCGTGCAGGCGCTCAAGGAAGGCAAGATCGACGTCGTCTGGGGTACGGGCAATCCGCCCAATCCTTCGGTCGTCGAACTGGCCGCGACCAACCGGTTTCGCCTGATCCCGGTTCCGGCTTCGGTGCTCGACAAGCTCGACAAGCGCGCGCCGAGCTGGCAGACCGCCGTCATCCCCAAGGGTTCGTACACCAACATGGAAGGTGGCGATGCCGACATCATCACCATCCAGCAGACGCAGGTGGCCGCCACCAACGCCGCCGTGGATGCCGACATGGTTTATGCGGCGACCTATGCCGTGATGGAGAACCTCAACGAGTTCTGGTCAGTGCACCCGGGCGCAAAGTTCCTGACCCTCAAGTCGGCGCTTGACGGCATGCCTGTGCCGCTGCATGTGGGTGCCCTGCGGTATTACCGCTCCAAGGGCATCACCGTGCCGGCGCGCCTGATTCCGCCCGAAGCCCGTTAACCGAACCGCGAAGACGACACGCACATGAGCGCAGGCAATACCAGCAGTGTGGCGGGGGAAGTGGCCGGGCCGGCGGCCCCCGCCTGGATCGAGGTCATCACGCTCGTGCTGTCGCTCGGGTTGTTTGGTTTCGTGCTCTACACTGCCCTTTTCGGAGAGTATTCGAGCGATATCCAGCGCGGCGTGCCGTTTGCCGTGATTGCGGTGCTGATTCTGCTGCGCTTTCCGGTGGTCAATGGGGCGCGCTGGATGCGCCTCATTGATCTGGCCTTGATGATGGCTGCCGTGTATGCGGTGTTGTATGTGAGCATCAATGGTGAGTTAATCGCGCGTCGCATCGGCCGGCTCAATCCGGCCGATGTCACCGCCAGCCTGCTGGGCATCGTTGCGCTGTTTGAAATTTCGCGCCGTACCGTGGGCTGGATCCTGCCTGGCCTGGCGCTGCTGTTTTGTGCCTATGCCGGCTTTGGCAACTACCTGCCGGACGCTTTCGCCGTTGCGGGGGCTTCGCCGCAACGGGTGGCCCTCGCTGGCTGGGTGGGCAGCGACGGTGTCTTTGGCATTGCCTTTGGCGTGATGGTGGGTGTGGTGTATGTCTACATGCTGCTCGCTGCCCTGATGGAGCGCAGCGGTGGCACCAACGCGCTGGTGCATCTGGCTCACTTCGCCACGCGCGGAACGCGCAGTGGACCGGGCATGACCACGGTCGTCAGTTCGGCCCTGTTTGGCATGGCCTCGGGTAGCGGCGTGGCCGACGTGGTGGCGGTGGGTACGGCCAATATTCCGGCCATGAAAAGAGCCGGATACAGTCCGCCGTTTGCAGCCGGCGTTCAGGCCCTGTCGTCGATCGGTGCGCAGGTCATGCCGCCGGTGATGGGTTCGTCGGCTTTCATTCTCGCCGAGCTGACCGGCACGCCGTATGCGCGGGTGGCGATGATGGCCATCATTCCGGCCCTCCTGTATTACCTGTGTGTCGCGGCCGCGGTCTATTTCGAGGCGCGGCGCCTCAATCTGACCCAGGGTGGTCCGCCGCCCTTGCCGATGACGCTGATGGAAACCGCCATCGGTGTCGTGCCGCTGGGGGTGCTGATCTGGCTGCTGGTGGATGGCATGGGACCGGCCAAGGCGGGCTTCATCGCCGTTGCCACGGTGCTCGTGATTGGTGTGGCGCGGCGCAATCTGCAATTGTCGCCACGCCGGTTGGTGGCGGCACTGGTGGAAGGCACGGTCAGTTCGCTGCCCTTGTGGAGCGCCACCGCGCTGATTGGACTGATCGTCGCCGCCGTCACGCTCACCGGCATGACCAATGACGTCAGCCTGCTGGTGATCAAGCTGTCGCAAGATTCGCTCTTGCTGGCCCTGGTGGTCATCATGATCGCTTCGATCATTCTGGGCACGGCCCTGCCAACGATTGCCGCCTATCTGCTGCTGGTGGTGATGGTGGCGCCGGCCCTGACGGGTCTCGGTGTTCCGCTGATCGTTGCCCATTTTTTCATTTTTTATTATGGTGTCACCTCTGACCTGACGCCGCCCACGGCACTTGCTCCCCTAACAGCCTCGGTCATCGCCGGCGCTGATTTCTGGGAGACCTGCTGGCATACCATGCGTGTCGGTCTGCCGATTTTCGTGCTGCCGTTCACCTTCGTTTATCAGCCGGCCCTGCTGTTGCTCGGCACGACCGAGCAGATCGTTGCTGCGGCCCTGAGTTGCGGTTGTGCCGTGCTGGCATTTGCCGGTGGCGCTTCGGGTTTTCTGGTGGCGCGTCTGGGCGTGGTCGGGCGGGTGCTGCTGCTGTCGTCCGGTCTGGCGCTGATCGTGCCCGATGCCGCCGTGGCGGTCGCCGGATTTGTGGTGCTGGTGGCGGTCGGTGCCGTGCAGCATTATTTGCCGGCCGTCGCGCGCCTGCTACGCGTCTGACGTGAGCGTCTATCGACTGTGTACAACTGATTCAACTTGATGGAGTCCACCATGTCCACCGCTGCTGAAGTCAGCAAACCCCTGCGCGGCAAGACTGCCATCGTGACCGGTTCCGGCCGCAACATCGGCCGGGCCATTGTGCTGGCGTTTGCCCGGGCCGGCGCCAATGTCGTGGTCAATGGTCATCGCGACGAGGCCGCGGTACAGTCCGTTGTGGAAGAGGCACGGGCGCTCGGCGTGTCGGCCATCGGGCTGATGGCCGATGTGGCCCGACATGAGCAGGTGCTGGCCATGGTGCGCCAGGCCGAACAGCAACTCGGTGGCATCGATATTGCGGTCAGCAACGTCGGCATCCGCGACACCCGTCCTCTGCTCGATATCAGTCCGGAATTGTGGCGCGAGGTGCTCGACACGAATCTCAGTTCGGCGTTTTTCATGGCGCAGGCGGTGTTGCCGGGCATGAAAGCGCGCGGCTGGGGTCGCATTATCCACATGGCCGGACGCACCGCGTTCTACCCCAAAGAAGAACGCGCCCACGTCAGTACGAGCAAGTCGGGGCTGCATACGCTGGCCAAGGTGATTGCGCTGGAATTTGGCCCCTTTGGCGTGACGGCCAACACGATCGCCCCGGGCATCGTTGAAACCGCCCGCTCGAATACGACCCACCCCGGTTATGCCGCCGAATTTGAGAAGCGCAGCCGCGCGCTGCCGGTGCGCCGACTGGGTGAGGTCGAGGACATCGCCGGCTTGTGTCTGTATCTGACTTCAGACGTGTCCGGTTATGTGACCGGCCAGGTGCTGCATATCAACGGCGGCGAATTCATGTCCTAGCTGTTTTCTTTGGGCGTGGCGGGCGGGCGTCTCAGTAATTGGCACGGGTGGTGAAGCTCTGTGCATTGCTGGCTGCGGGCAGGCCGCCGTCGAGCAGTGTGCCGCCGGTCCGCGAGAGGCCCTCGACCGCCCGCAGGATCTCTTCGTCGCTGAGGGTGACGCGGTTGGCGCCGTTCATGCGGAGGTCGTTGGGGTCGAGCAGGCTGCGGCACAGATTGGCCGCGTGGCTGGCGTAGCCGTGCTGGCGGTTGAATTCGGTCAGCAGAGGGGTGTGGACCCCATTTGCCAGGTCGGCGATGACGATGGGGGGCAGGCTTGCCACCTGGGTGATGACGTCGAGCGGCGTGGCGTTGGCGAGTGCGGTCAGGATCATTGGACCGAGCAGGGTCGGGTGGGTGGTCTCGGGGCGGCGCTGCTCGAGCAGGCGGATGCAGGCGCGCAGCAGGAAGTCGAGCAGGGGGTGGCCACGCTCGAAGACCATGAAGGCGTTGTTGATCTTGGTGGTTTTTGCCAGCCGGCCGTGCTCATCGAGCCAAGTCCAGACCTCGTAACAGAGCAGGGCGCCGTCCGAGGCCGGGATGATCAATTGTTCCGGCCGGAAGATCAGCAGGTCGGCGTCGACCCAGACGACGCGGTCATAACCGCCGGCCAGTTGTTCGCGCATCAGCCCGAGGCGTGCGATGTCGGTCAGTGGCAGCAGTGGCATATTGGCGCGCTCGCGCAAGTGCAGTGGCACGCGTTCGAACAGGCTGTCGCCGATGAACCGGTAATTGAAGCCCTGCTGCTCGGCCCAGCGCCGCACCGAGGCCAGGCAATGCTGGATCCAGGGAGCGACGGCATCGGTTCGGTAGGATTGCAGGACGATGGTGGCCATGGCGTGTTGTTCGAAGCTTGCGCCTATTCTACCCGCCTGGTCTGCTGGCGGCGCGTGACATTGTTCGGATCTTTATGAAATGTCCGGCGAAGCGTTGCCGGCCACCGGGGTTCGCATCCGTTTGACTTCGCGGGTATCATGGAGCCCGTTTGCCGGCCGTTGGCCGGCGCCCCGCTGGCTTCTTTTCACTGACGATTTTCGAACCATGGCTGCCTTCAATACCGAGCGCGTTCTGAGCGTGCACCACTGGAACAACACGTTGTTCAGTTTCACGACCACGCGCGATCCCAGCCTGCGTTTTCGCAATGGCCAGTTTGTCATGATCGGTCTGGAAGTGAATGGCAAGCCGCTGCTGCGCGCCTACAGCATTGCCAGCCCGAATTACGCCGAACATCTGGAGTTCTTCAGCATCAAGGTCGAGAACGGCCCGCTGACCTCGCGCCTGCAGCACCTCAAGGTGGGCGACCCGCTGCTGGTTGGCCACAAACCTGTGGGGACGCTGGTGCTTGATGACCTGCTGCCGGGTGAAAACCTGTACATGTTCTCCACCGGCACCGGCCTCGCGCCCTTCATGAGCCTGGTGCAGGATCCCGATGCCTATGAACGGTTCAAGAAGATCGTTGTTGTGCATGGTGTGCGCGTCGTCAGCGAACTGGCGTATCACGAGTTTCTCAACACCGAGTTGCCCAATAACGAGTTTCTTGGCGAGGATGTGCGCAACAAGCTGATTTATTATCCAACGGTCACGCGCGAGCCCTACCGCAACATGGGTCGCCTGACCGATCTGGTTGACTCGGGCAAGCTGTTTGCCGACATCGGTCTGCCGCCACTTGACCCGCTGACCGATCGCGCCATGGTCTGTGGCAGTCCACAAATGCTGGCCGATTGCTGCACCATGCTCGACCAGCGTGGTTTCGAGATTTCCGCGCGGTCCGGCGAGCCGGGCGATTACGTCATCGAGCGTGCGTTCGTCGAACGCTGAGGCGCGCCATGAAGTTTCATCATCGGGTCGAGATCAACGCGCCGCTGGCACCCTTGAGCGACAAGCTGACGACAGCCCAGGTCTGGATGGGTCTGGTCATGCGGGTGCTCGATCCGGTGCCCTTCGTGCTTGATCTGGAGGCCTGCACCTTGCTTGAGCAGGGCGAGCGCAGCGTCAGACGCCGGCTCCGGTTCAGCGCCGTCGAGATTGAAGACGAGGTGTTTTTCGAGCCGCCGTGGCGCATCCGTTACGTCACCCGTGCCCAGCCCGGGCTGCCCTCGGCCACCCTGATCATGACCATCGAAGAGCCGGACAGCGATCAACTGGCCGTGCGTTTTGATTACGATACCGGCGAACAGTCCAGCGCTACCGGCATTGAAGACTTTTACGACAGTTTTCGAAAAAGCGCCTATCTGGAAGCCGATATCGACACCATCGGACGCCTGCGCGTGCTGGCGCGTGAAGGCCGGCTCACGCCGCCCCACTGACTTCAGCCGGCCCTGCCTGTGCCAGTCCGGCGAGCAGGTCGGGCCGGTCGGTGCACACGCAGTCCACGCCCCACGAGCGCAGGGTCTGAGCCCGTTCCAGAGTGTTGACCGTATAACAGAGCAGTCCGTAGCCGGCGGCCTTGACGGCGCCGGCCTGCTCGGCGGTCAGCGCGACGTGATTGCAATCGAGGGCGACACATTCGAGCGCCTCGAGTTGCGCCTGCCAGTCTGGCGGTACCGCGTCGACCAGCAGTCCTCTCGGCCAGCGGGGTGCGGTCGCACGCGCGGCCTGCAGCGCCGTGCTGCTAAAGGATGAAAAACTCAAGCGGGTCGGGTCCTGACAGCCAGCCTCCGTAAGCTCCGCGACAACTATGCCAGTGGCCGCCTCAAAGCCGGGAGCCGGTTTGATTTCTACATCCATCCAGATACCGTGCGCCAGACAGAATTGCAGAACCTCGGCATACAGGGGCACGGGTTCACCCGCATAGGCGGGCGAGAACCAGCTGCCGGCATCCATGGCGAGCAATTGCCCGGCGGAGGTGGTGGCCACGCTGCCCGAACCGGCAACCGTGCGGCCAAAGACCGGATCGTGCATCAGCACTGCCACACCATCGGCACTCAGCATGACATCGAACTCGACGGCGCGACAGCCAAACTGCAGACCGCGGCGCATGGCTGCGAGCGTGTTTTCCGGTGCGAACTGGCCGGCACCGCGATGCGCGATGACGCTTGGCCAGTTGCCGGCAAAACGCATCATCGCTATCCGGGCACTCAGAGGCGCGGGGCGAGGGGCCCCGACCTGGCGCGTGCCGGCGCCGGGCTGCCTGCCGCCAGGACCTTGCCGCCATCGCGCAGGACGCTGTTGCCCAGGCGCACGGCATCGTCGAGGCCCTGTTTGGCCGCCTTGCTGCCATCCCATACGGCTTCGAGCTGGGCATTGATGATTTCGCGCACGCGTTCGTGGTGAGCCAGACGCACATCACGCACGCCACCGGCTGCCATGCCGTTCGAGGTCGCCAGAGTTTTCATGATCGGCCCCAGGCCGCTGATGCGCTCATAAAAGCCAGCTTTGTCCGATGCCCGCCAGACCGCATCCGTGAGCGGCAGATTGCCGCTGCGCTGATGCCACTCGATGGCGTTCGCAGGCGTGGCAAACCAGCCCAGAAAACGCGCCACGGCGAGGTACTCGGCCGGCTTCTTGCCTGCCATGACCCACAGAGCCGAACCACCGGCAAGGCTGCCCATGGGCCGTGCTGCACCTTCCTCGTAATAGGGCATCAGCGCCACGCCGTACGAAAATTTTGCGCCGGCGATGAGACCGGCGAGGGCGCTGCTCGCCGAACTCAGTGTGGCGCATTCGCCCGACAGGAAGCGCGCATCACCTTCCTTCTCGTGACCGGTGTACGTGAACAGTTGCGACTTGACCCAGGCCATCATCAAGGCTGTGTGGCGTACATGCAGCAGCCCGTTAAAGGTCAGGGAAGCGCCGCCACTATCGTTGCCATTGTTCTTGTTGGCGATGGCCTCGCCATGCGCTGCGCCGAGGTTCTCGACATGGATCCATGCCTGGTCGCTGGTGGTGTACCCACAGCGCACACCCGTGGCCGAATTTTTCAGGGCGAGCAGGTGTGCCTGCAGTTCTCGCCAGGTTTTGGGCGGCGCGTCGGGATCGAGACCGGCCGAGCGATAGGCATCCTTGTTATAAAAAAACAGTGGCACCGACACTTCAAGGGGAAAGCCGTATTGTTGACCGCGCGCATCACGTGTGAAGCCAGCCAGGCTGGCTTTGAAGAACTGGAAGTCAGGGGACGGTGCGAGCGCAAGCACTTCACTCAGTGGCCGCGCCAGCCCTTTGCTGTCGAGCACCGCGCCGCCCAGATCATCAGCCACCTGCAACAGGTGCGGTGATGATTTCTTGTCGCGCGTCGCACCGATCGCCTGCATGACCGTGCTGGCCGCATTGCCCTTGTATTCGGCGTCGACGACGATGTCGTTCTGGCTCTGGTTGAAACGCTGGATCAGTTCGGTGAAGGTGTCTGCGGACGCGCCCCGCAGGCTGTGCCAGATTTCGATGCGGCTGGCGGCGTTTGCGGACCCGCACAGAAGGGCGGAACACAGTTGCAGTGCCAGAATGATCAAGCCTGGCCTGCGCAGAAAATTCGGGGATCGAACCGCCATAAATCCTTCTGCAAAAAGTTCGGCCGGGATGCCGTGCTGGACAGCGTCGCACAGCGGCGGCACATGGAGATCCGAGTGCCATCAAGTCTGAAGGTTCATTATAGATGTCAAAAAATGAGACCGGTGATGTGGCATTGCAGCATTTTTTAGGGTGCACTGCAGCATGAAACCGCAAAAAATGGCAGGACCCTGTCTGACATGCCGCAAATCGGGCCCAATTCTTCACCTCGTCTTAAGGTTCAGCCCCTAAAATCGGGTCGCATGGCCCTTTTGGCACCACAATCGCTCAATTTCATGATGCCATTGTGCAAATCCCTATTGCGGAATTCGTCACGATCTAAGAGACTTACGTCTTTTCAAAAGCGCCGTCAACTTGCGAGGGAGACTCACTACATGACAATTCGAAACCAGAAAGATTTCTGGGCGGGACTGATGTTTATTGCATTCGGGGCATTTTTTGGTGGCTTCGGAACGCAATACACCATCGGCACTGCCGCCAAAATGGGACCGGGCTATTTCCCGATATCGCTTGGGGTGCTGCTTATGGCACTCGGCCTGCTCGTTTCACTGAAGGCGCTCAGCCCGAAGGCCGACGCAGAAGAAGTCGGCAAGTTCGACTGGTTTGTGATCGGCTGGATTCTTGCTGGCGTGGTGTTGTTTGGCATTCTGCTTACGCCGGCCGGCCTCGTCATCTCGCTGGTGGTGCTGGTGGCGGTAACGAGTTATGCCAGCCATGAATTCCATCCGGTGTCGACGGCGATCAACGCGCTCGTGCTGACTATCGGCTGCTACATCATCTTCGTCTGGGGCCTGAAGTTGCAATTTCAGCTCTGGCCTGCTTTCCTCATTAAATAAGGACTAAGAAAAAATGGAAACCTTATTTAGTAATCTCGGCGTTGGTTTTGCCGCGGTCATGGCACTGCAAAACGTGTCACTGCTGGGCCTCTCCGTGCCGATCCCGATGAACCTGATCTACGCCTTCCTCGGTTGCGTGATCGGTACACTGATCGGCGTACTGCCTGGCCTCGGCCCGGTTGCCACGATTGCCATGTTGCTGCCTGCAACGTACGCCTTGCCGCCTCTGGGTGGCCTGATCATGCTGGCCGGTATTTATTACGGTGCCCAGTATGGTGGGTCCACCACTGCGATTCTGGTCAACCTGCCGGGCGAAACCTCGTCGGTCGTGACCTGTATCGACGGTTACCAGATGGCGCGCCGCGGTCGTGCTGGCGTGGCGCTGACCACTGCCGCACTCGGTTCGTTCTTTGCCGGTTGCGTCGCGACCCTGTTGCTGGCCGCATTTGCTGCGCCGCTGGCGGAAGTCGCGTTCAAGTTCGGTCCTGCCGAATACTTCTCGCTGATGGTGCTCGGCCTGATCGGCGCTGTCGTGCTGGCCTCCGGCTCGCTCGTCAAGGCGATCTGCATGATTCTTCTCGGCCTGCTCGGCGGGCTGGTCGGCACGGACGTCAATTCCGGCGTGTCGCGGTATGCCTTCGATATCCCGGAACTGTCTGATGGTATCGGCTTCGTTGGCGTGGCCATGGGCGTGTTCGGTTTTGCCGAAGTCATGGCCAATCTGGCGCAGAAAGAGAATCGCGAAGTCTTCACGAGCCGCGTGACCACACTGTTCCCGGAAGCTGCAGACTTCAAGCGCATGATCGCGCCGATTTTGCGCGGCACGGCTCTGGGCTCGCTTCTCGGCATTCTGCCGGGCGGTGGCGCGGCGCTGGCTGCGTTCGGTGCTTACTCGCTGGAAAAGAAAGTCAGCAAGAACAGCGCTGAATTCGGCAAGGGTGCCATCGAAGGTGTGGCGGCTCCCGAGTCGGCCAACAACGCGGCTTCGCAAACGTCCTTCATCCCGCTGCTCACGCTGGGCATTCCGCCCAACGCCGTGATGGCGCTGATGGTCGGTGCCATGACGATTCACAACATCCAGCCGGGCCCGCAGGTCATGACCAGCAACCCGACGCTGTTTTGGGGCCTGATCGTCTCGATGTGGATCGGCAACCTGATGCTGGTGATTCTGAACCTGCCGTTGATTGGCATCTGGGTCAAGCTGCTGACGGTGCCTTACCGTTTGCTCTACCCCGCCATCCTCGTGTTCTGCTGTATCGGCGTGTACACGGTCAACAACAACGTCTTTGACGTCTTCCTGACCGCTGCATTCGGTTTCATCGGCTACATCTTCCAGAAGCTCGGTTGCGAAGGTGCGCCGCTGCTGCTGGGTTTTGTGCTCGGACCGATGATGGAAGAAAACTTCCGTCGCTCGCTGCTGCTCTCGCGGGGTGATTTCACCGTGTTCTTTACCCGTCCGCTGTCGGCCTGCCTGCTGGTTGCCGCAGCCATCCTGGTGGTCGTCGTGACCATTCCGGCGATCAAGAAAACCCGGGAAGTCGCATTTGTCGAAGAATAAGTCAGTCGACTACCGCGCCCGCCGCAAGGCAGGCGCGTTCATGGAAGCGCCGGTTGATCCGGCGCTTTTTTTATGCGCGTCCGGTGGGTTTGTGGGCGCTGCGTTCGCTTCAGTCCTGTACCTAGGCGCGGCTGCGTTCGACGGCGCGACGCCACTCTGAGAGGCGGCTGTCGGCCCAGTCCCGCGAGGCGCGTGGTTCGTAGACCCGCTCACCCCGGCCATCGGCATCCTGCAAGGGACTGGCGCCTGCGCCGAGCGCTGCCAGACGCGCAGCACCGAGTGCGGTGGTTTCCGGCACCGCCGCCACAATCACGGGCATGCCCAGCAGATCAGCCTGTAACTGCATGAGCAGCCCATTGGCGCTGGCGCCGCCGTCTGCGCGCATGGCATTGACCGGCAGGCCGCTGTCTTCGCGCATGCCGGTCAACAGCTCCGCCGATTGCAGCGCGATGGCTTCCAGCGTGGCACGTGCCAGATGGGCGCGGCTGGTGCCGCGCGTGATGCCCACGATGGTGCCACGCGCGTGCGCATCCCACCAGGGTGAGCCCAGGCCGGTAAATGCTGGTACCAGCACGACGCCGCCGCTGTCCGGCACGCTGGCCGCCAGAGCTTCGATGTCACTGGCCTGTTGGATGATGCCCAGTCCATCACGCAGCCACTGCACCGCCGAGCCGGCGGAAAATACGCTGCCTTCAAGGGCGAATTCCAGACTGCTGCCGGTTTGCGCGGCCACCGTGGTGAGCAGGCCATGATGCGATCGCGGCGCCTGGCCACCCGTGTGCAGGAGCATGAAACAGCCGGTGCCATAGGTGTTTTTGACCGACCCCGGTGTGGTACAGCCCTGACCGAAGAGTGCGGCCTGCTGGTCGCCGGCGATGCCGCAGATCGGAATCGGCACGCCAAACAGGGCTGCATCGGTCTGGCCAAAGTCACCTGCCGATGGGCGCACTTCCGCCAACAGGGCGCGAGGAAGGTCGAAGTGCGCCAGCAGCTCTTCGCTCCAGCATCCGCGGTGCAGGTCAAACAGCAGCGTTCGTGCAGCATTGCTCGGATCGGTGGCCAAGACCCTGCCGCCCGTCAGTTGCCACAGCAACCAGCTGTCTACCGTGCCGCAGGCCAGCTCACCGCGTTCGGCGCGCTGGCGCGCGCCGGGGATGTGCTGCAGCAGCCAGGCAATTTTGCTGGCTGAAAAATAAGGGTCGAGCACCAGCCCGGTGAGTTCACTCACCCGTTCCCCGAGGCCGCGCTCGCGTTGCAGGGCGCACCAGTCCGCCGTGCGCCGGTCCTGCCAGACCAGCGCGGCATGCAGCGGCTTGCCGGTCGCGCGCTCCCACAGGATGGTGGTTTCGCGCTGGTTGGTCATGCCGATGGCGCGGATGTCCGCTGCCTGCAGTCCGGCAGCGGCAATGGCGCGGCGCGCGCAGTCGAGCTGGCCCTGCCAGATTTCCTGCGGGTCATGTTCGACCCAGCCTGGCTGGGGAAAATGCTGCTGCAGCGCCACCTGCGCCACGCTGACCGGCTGGCCATTTGTGGCAAAAACGATGGCACGCGAGCTGGTTGTGCCCTGATCGAGCGCGAGAAAGAAGGCCAAGCGGGTTTCCCCGGACTTTAGAGGGTGAGCTTCGCTTATAATCGTGTGTTCAAAATTTTGCAAGCCCGGCGCGCACCGGGATGACCCCGACTCATGAAAGTCACTGAAATCCGCCAGAAGTTCATCCAGTTCTTCGAAGCGAGGGGCCATGCCGTCGTGCGTTCGTCGGCGCTGGTGCCGGGCAACGATCCGACACTGCTGTTCACCAATTCGGGCATGGTGCAATTCAAGGATGTGTTCACTGGCGCCGAGCAGCGTGCCTATACGCGCGCCACCACCGCGCAGCGCTGTGTGCGCGCGGGCGGCAAGCACAACGACCTTGAAAACGTCGGTTATACCGCGCGGCACCACACCTTCTTCGAGATGCTCGGCAATTTCAGCTTTGGCGACTATTTCAAGCGCGATGCCATTCACTATGCCTGGGAACTGCTGACCACCGTTTATGGACTGCCGCGCGACAAACTCTGGGTCACGGTCTACCAGAGCGACGACGAGGCGCACGATATCTGGGCGCGTGAAATCGGCGTGCCGCTGGAGCGCATCGTGCGCATCGGCGACAACAAGGGCACGCCCTACGCCTCCGACAACTTCTGGCAGATGGCCGATACCGGTCCCTGCGGGCCCTGCTCTGAAATCTTTTTTGACCACGGTCCCGAGGTTTGGGGGGGGCCCCCGGGCAGTGCCGATGCCGACGGTGACCGTTACATCGAAATCTGGAACCTTGTGTTCATGCAGTTCAACCGTGACGAGGCCGGCACCATGCATCCGCTGCCCAAGCCATCGGTGGACACCGGCATGGGTCTGGAACGTCTGGCCGCCGTCTTGCAGCATGTCCACAGCAACTACCAGATCGACCTGTTTACCCACCTCATCAAGGGTGCCGCGCGGGTTACCGGGTCGAGCGATCTGGAGAACAATTCGCTCAAGGTCATTGCCGATCACATCCGCGCCTGCAGCTTTCTGATCGTTGATGGGGTCATACCGGGCAATGAAGGGCGCGGTTACGTCCTGCGCCGCATCATCCGTCGCGCCTTGCGCCATGGCTACAAGCTGGGGCAGACCGAGCCGTTCTTTTATCAGCTGGTGCCTGATCTGGTTGAGGAAATGGGCGCGGCCTATCCCGAGCTGGCCGCAGTGGCCGAGCGGGTTGCTCAGGTTCTGCGTCAGGAAGAAGAGCGTTTTGGCGAGACCCTCGAACACGGCATGAAGGTGCTTGACGTGGCGCTGGCAACGCTGGGTGAGAGCAAGACCCTGGATGGGGCCACCGCCTTCACGCTGTATGACACCTTTGGTTTTCCCGTTGATCTGACTGCGGACATCTGTCGCGAGCGCAAGGTCGACGTCGACATGGCCGGTTTTGACTCGGCCATGCAGCAGCAACGCACGCAGGCGCGTGCTGCC
This sequence comes from Burkholderiales bacterium, assembly GCA_947475815.1. Classification (GTDB taxonomy): domain Bacteria; phylum Pseudomonadota; class Gammaproteobacteria; order Burkholderiales; family Burkholderiaceae_D; genus CANJOT01. The sequence continues at coordinate 21,504 of CANJOT010000037.1, forward strand.
GGCAAGTTCAAGATGGCCGCCAACGTTGAATACCATGGCGCCAGGACGCGTTTCACCGGTTACGAACAGTTGACCGACGCGGCGCGTGTCATCGCCCTGTACGTCGGTGGCCACGCCGTGAATCAGATTGAGGCGGGCAGCGAAGCCGTGGTGGTGCTCGATACGACGCCGTTTTATGCCGAGTCCGGTGGCCAGGTCGGCGATGCCGGCGTGCTGCGCAAGAGCGGCTCGACGCTCGCCTTTGACGTGCATGACACCACCAAGATTCAGGCCGATGTGTTTGGTCATCATGGCCGCCTCAACGACGGCAATCTGTCGGTGGGTGACAGCGTGACGGCCGAGGTCGATACCGCGCGCCGTTCGGCCATCGTGCGCAACCACTCCGCTACCCATCTGATGCACAAGGCCTTGCGCGAAGTGCTCGGCAGCCATGTGCAGCAAAAGGGCTCGCTGGTCGATCCCGACAAGACCCGCTTCGACTTTGCCCACGATGCACCGATGAGTGCCGACCAGATTCGCCAGGTCGAAACCATCGTCAACCGGGAGGTGCTGGCCAATCTTGCCACCACCATACGCGTGACCTCGTATGACGAAGCGGTCAAGGCTGGTGCCATGGCTCTGTTTGGCGAAAAATACGGCGACGAAGTGCGTGCCCTGGAAATTGGCAGCTCGCACGAGTTGTGTGGCGGTACCCACGTCAGCCGCACGGGTGACATCGGCCTGTTCAAGATCGTGGCCGAAGGCGGCGTGGCGGCCGGCATACGCCGGGTTGAGGCGGTGACCGGCGAAGGGGCGCTCGCGCGCGTGCAAACCCTCGATACACGCCTGGGTCAGCTGGCTGCAGCCCTGAAGGCCCAGCCTGAAGAATTGGGCACACGCGTCGCGCAGATGCTCGAAAGCACGCGCGCCCTCGAAAAGGAACTGGCGCGGCTCAAGTCCAAGCTGGCTTCTTCGCAGGGCGACGACCTGGTCTCCCAGGCGGTCGACGTCAAAGGCATCAAGGTGCTCGCTGCCATGCTCGAAGGCGCCGACGCCAGGGTGTTGCGCGAGACCATGGACAAGCTGCGCGACAAGCTCAAGACCGCTGCCATCGTGCTCGGCGCGGTCAATGACGGCAAGGTGGTGCTCATCGCTGGCGTCAGCGCCGATGCCACCGGTCGCGTCAAGGCCGGGGATCTGGTCAACTTTGTTGCCCGTCAGGTTGGCGGCAAGGGTGGCGGCAAACCCGACATGGCGCAGGCTGGCGGCAGCGAGCCGGACAAGTTGCCCGGGGCCCTGCAGTCGGTTGCTGCCTGGATTGGA
>CANJOT010000038.1 GCA_947475815.1 Burkholderiales bacterium
AGGGCTGCCTGAGCCTGCTCGAATCATGCCCTGTCTGAAGCACACCATTCGGCTTTATAATAGTCGGCTATTCTGAGAACCAAGACTATGCCGGCCGCACCCTTCCCTGCCGCAGCCCGATCCGCCATCCGCATTCATGACGTTGCCAAACGTTATGGGTCGGTGCAGGCGCTTGACGGCGTTTCGCTCGACATCGCCGAAGGAGAGTTCTTCGGCCTGCTCGGCCCCAACGGCGCGGGCAAGACCAGCCTTATATCGATACTCGCCGGCCTCAATCAAGCCGACCGCGGCAGTGTCAGCGTGCTGGGCTTTGATGTCGTGTCCGAGTTTCGTCAGAGCCGGCGCGCGCTCGGTGTCGTGCCGCAGGAACTGGTATTCGATCCTTTTTTTACCGTGCGTGAAACCCTGCGCATCCAGTCCGGCTATTTCGGTCTGCGCAAGAACGACGCGTGGATCGATGAACTGCTTGCCGAACTCGATCTGACCAGCAAGGCCGACGCCAACATGCGCGCCCTGTCCGGCGGCATGAAGCGGCGCGTGCTGGTTGCCCAGGCGCTGGTGCACCGCCCGCCGGTCATTGTGCTCGACGAGCCGACCGCAGGGGTGGATGTTGAGTTGCGCCAGACGCTCTGGAAATTCATCGCGCGTCTGAATCGCGAAGGCCACACCATCGTCCTGACGACGCATTATCTGGAAGAAGCCGAGGCGCTGTGCAAACGCATCGCCATGCTCAAGGGCGGCAGGATCGTTGCGCTCGACAGCACGGCCGCGCTGCTGCGGCGCTTTTCCGGCATGCAACTGATGTTGCGCTTTTCCCATGGCGGCCTGCCCGATTCGCTCGCCGCTGCAGCGATCGAGCCGGGGCCGGTTGCCTTGGGCAAGCCGGTCATGCTGCGTGTGCCGACCGTCAACGATCTGGAACCGATTCTGGCGGCCTGCCGCAATGCCGGCAGCGTCATCGAGGAGATGGAATTGCAGCGTGCCGATCTTGAGGACGTCTTTGTCCAGATCATGCAGGGAGAAGGCCGATGAGCGCCATTGCACAAGAGCGCCTGCCGGCCGAGGCGCCGGTCTATGGTGGCAGCATGACCGGTTTTCGCACGCTGTTTTTCAAGGAAGCGCTGCGTTTCTGGAAAGTCAGTTTTCAGACCGTCGCCGCACCCGTGTTGACGTCCTTGCTCTACCTGATGATTTTCGCCCATGTGCTTGAGGGCCACGTCAAGGTTTATGACCGCATCTCCTACACGGCCTTTCTGATTCCTGGTCTGATGATGATGTCGGTGCTGCAAAATTCGTTCGCCAATTCGGTGTCGTCGCTGATTCAGTCCAAGGTCAGCGGCAATTTGGTATTTGTGCTGCTCACACCGCTGTCGCACAGAGAAATCTTTGCCGCCTATGTGCTGGCTTCGATGATGCGCGGCATGATGGTCGGTTCCGGGGTGCTGCTGGCAACGCTCTGGTTTGGCTGGCCGGAGTTTGCCGCACCCCTGTGGATCATGGCCTTTGCCCTGGGCGGTAGCGCGGTGCTGGCCACGCTCGGCCTGATCGCCGGGATCTGGGCGGAAAAATTCGAGCAGAGTTCAGCCTTCCAGAACTTCGTCATCATGCCGTCGACCTTTCTGTCGGGCGTGTTTTATTCGATTCACAGCCTGCCGCCCTTCTGGCAGACGGTGTCGCATTTCAATCCATTCTTCTACATGATCGACGGTTGCCGGTATGGTTTTTTCGGGGCTTCCGATGTATCGCCCTGGATCAGCCTGGCCATCGTACTGGTCACCTTCCTCGCTCTGGCCACGCTCGCGCTTGAAATGCTGCGCCGCGGGTACAAGATGCGCCATTGAAGCGGGCTCCGAACCCGCTCACGAATTCAGTCCAACAGCCCAGTCCAACCACCCAGGTCCGCCCGATTGGGCCTCGCAGGCAACGCCATGAACCCTACTCCCGAACAAATCCGCGATTACATTGAGCAAGGCATGAGCTGCCAGCACGTCAAGGTGGACGGCGACGGCCAGCATTTTCAGGCCGTCATTGTCAGCGCCGCGTTTGAGGGCCTGCGACTGGTGCAGCGGCATCAGGTGGTCTACCGGGCACTCGGTGACCGCATGCGCGCCGAAATTCACGCCCTGTCGATGAAGACCCTCACGCCGGCCGAGTGGAGCGCCAACGGTGGATAAACTCGTCATTACCGGAGGCGGCAAGCTGTCCGGGGAAGTGCCGATCTCGGGGGCCAAAAATGCCGCCCTGCCGATTCTGTGCGCCAGTCTGCTCAGCGCCGAACCGCTGCATCTGGCCAACGTGCCGCGCCTGCATGATGTCGCCACGACTCTGCGCCTGCTCGCGCAGATGGGTGTGACCAGCGAGCGCGATGGCAACAATGCGGTGTTGTGCGGCGCCGATGTAACGCGCCTGGAGGCACCGTATGACCTGGTGAAAACCATGCGTGCTTCGATCCTCGTGCTCGGGCCGATGGTGGCGCGGTTTGGCCAGGCGCGCGTATCGCTGCCGGGCGGCTGTGCGATTGGCCAGCGGCCGGTCGACCAGCACATCAAGGGCCTGCAGGCGATGGGTGCGCACATCGACATCGACAAGGGCTACATCATTGCCCGTGCCGGCCGCCTCAAGGGCACGCGCGTCATCACCGACATGGTGACCGTCACCGGCACCGAAAACCTGATGATGGCTGCCACGCTGGCCGAGGGCGAAACCATCCTCGAAAACGCCGCGCGTGAACCCGAGGTGGTCGATCTGGCCGAGCTGCTCGTCAAGATGGGGGCGCGCATCAAGGGCGCCGGCACCGACCGCATCGTCATCGAAGGCGTCGAGCGCCTGCACGGCGCCAGCCACACCGTCATGCCCGACCGCATTGAGTGCGGCACCTTCCTGTGCGCCGTCGCGGCGGCCGGCGGCAATGTGCTGCTGCGCAACGCGCGCCCCGGCACCCTCGATGCCGTGCTCGACAAGCTGCGCGAAGTGGGAGTGAGTCTGGAAATTGGCAGCGACTGGATCCGCGTGTCCTGCGCTGGCCGGCTTGCGCCGGTCAACCTGCGCACTTCCGAATACCCGGCGTTTCCCACCGATATGCAGGCGCAGTTCATGGCGCTCAACGCGCTGGCCAACGGCGTGAGTCACATCACCGAAACCATCTTCGAAAACCGTTTCATGCACGTCTCGGAACTGAACCGCCTGGGCGCGAGCATTGAAATCGAAGGAAACACTGCCATCATTAAGGGTGTTGAACGGCTTTCCGGCGCAACCGTCATGGCCACCGACCTGCGCGCTTCGGCCGGGCTGGTGATCGCCGGGCTGGTGGCCGAGGGTGAAACCACGGTGGAACGCATTTACCATCTGGATCGTGGTTACGAACAGATGGAACTGAAACTTTCCGCCCTCGGTGCGCAGATTCGCCGTGTGGCGGGCTGAGGCGGGGCTGACGCCCAACGGATGTTCATGAACGATACCAACAATACCCTCACCCTGGCTTTGTCCAAGGGTCGCATTTTCAGCGAGACGCTGCCGCTGCTGGCCGCGGCTGGCATCAGCGTGACCGAAGATCCGGAACGCTCGCGCAAGCTGATTTTGCCGACCTCCGATCCGGCCTTGCGCATCATCATCGTGCGCGCCTCGGACGTGCCGACCTATGTGCAATACGGCGCGGCCGATCTGGGCGTGGCCGGCAAGGATGTGCTCATCGAGAATGGCACCGAAGGCCTGTATCAGCCGATTGATCTGCGTATCGCAAAATGCCATATGTCGGTGGCCGTGCGCACCGGTTTTGATTATGAAAACGCCGTGCGTCAGGGCGCGCGCCTGCGTGTGGCCACCAAGTATGTGCGCATGGCGCGCGAGCATTTTGCCCGCAAGGGCGTGCACATCGACCTCATCAAGCTGTATGGATCGATGGAACTGGCGCCGCTGATTGGCCTGTCGGATGTGATCGTCGATCTGGTCAGCACCGGCGCGACGCTGCGCGCCAACAATCTGGTCGAAGTCGAACACGTGATGGACATTTCCTCGCGTCTGGTGGTCAACCAGGCGTCGCTGAAGCTCAAACACGCGCGCATCCAGCCGCTGCTCGATGCTTTCGAGCGCGCCGCGTTGTTGATGCCATGAATACGCCGGCGCAACCTCTGGTGCGGCGGCTGGACAGCCGCAGCCCGGGCTTCGAGGCCGAGCTGAGCGCACTGTTGCAGTTTGATACCGACGATGATTCCAGCGTCGATCAGGCCGCCGCGGCCATTCTGCTCGATGTGCGTCGCCATGGCGATGCTGCGCTGCTCGAGTACACCCGCCGGTTTGACCGGCTGACGGTGGCCAGTGCGGCGGAACTGGAAATTCCGCGCGTCGACATGCTCGCCGCCCTCAACGCCCTGCCGCTGGCGCAGCGCCGCGCGCTGGAGCAGGCGGCCGAACGGGTGCGCGCGTATCACGAACGCCAGCGCACCGAATCCTGGACCTATCGCGAGGCCGATGGCAGTGTGTTCGGCCAGAAGATCACGCCGCTCGACCGCGCCGGTCTGTATGTGCCCGGTGGCAAGGCCGCCTATCCCTCGTCACTGTTGATGAATGCCATTCCGGCCAAGGTGGCCGGTGTCGCCGAGATCATCATGGTGACGCCTACGCCGGACGGTGTGCGCAATCCCATGGTGCTGGCTGCAGCCGCCATTGCGGGGGTTGACCGCGCTTTCACCATCGGTGGCGCTCAGGCCGTGGGCGCGCTGGCCTATGGCACGGCGACCATTGCGGCGGTCGACAAGATCGTCGGTCCCGGCAATGCCTACGTCGCCGCCGCCAAGCGCCGTGTGTTTGGCACCACCGGCATCGACATGATCGCCGGGCCTTCGGAAATTCTTGTCCTCTCGGACGGTGCCAGCACCATCCCGGCGTACGCCGACTGGATCGCCATGGACCTGTTTTCGCAGGCCGAGCACGATGAGGTGGCCCAGGCCATCCTGCTGTGCCCCGATGGCGGCTTCATCGACCGGGTGGCCGCCAGCATTGAACGATTGCTGCCGACGCTGCCGCGCCACGAGATCGTGCGCAAGTCGATGGCCAACCGCTGTGCGCTCATCCAGGTGCGCGATCTCGACGAAGCCTGTGCGATTGCCAATCGGGTGGCACCGGAACACCTCGAACTGTCGGTGGCCGATCCGGAGGCGCTGTTGCCCGCGATCCGCCATGCCGGCGCGATTTTTCTGGGCGTCTACAGCTCCGAGGCGCTCGGCGATTATTGCGCCGGTCCAAACCACGTGCTGCCGACGGCGCGCACGGCGCGCTTTTCGTCGCCGCTGGGGGTGTACGATTTCCAGAAACGGTCGAGCATCATTCAGGTGAGCGAGCAGGGCGCGCAGACGCTTGGCCGCATCGCTGCGGAACTGGCGTACGGCGAAGGACTGCAGGCGCACGCGCGCTCGGCCCTGTATCGCCTCCCCGACCACGACCACGAGCCCGAGCACTGAAACCGGGGTGCGCCACGTCCACGTCACCGCCAAGTCACGCCCCCACACTGCCAACACAAAGCCCACACAAACGCGCCGGCCAGCCCGGAACCGCCATGACCCTGATTGATCGCATCATCCGTCCAGAAATCCGTGCCCTGAGCGCTTATGTCGTCGCGCCTGCACAGGGCATGATCAAGCTCGATGCCATGGAAAACCCCTTTGGCCTGCCCGAGGCCCTGCGCGCCGAAGTCGGCGCTGCGCTGGCGCAGGCCGATTTCAATCGTTATCCGCCGGCCGGCGCCGATCCCTTGCGCGCCCTGCTGTGCGAGACCATGCAGGTGCCCGCCGGCTATGACGTTTTACTGGGCAATGGCAGCGACGAGCTGATTCATCTGCTGCTGCAGGCCTGCGCCAAACCGGGCGCCGCGGTCTTGTCGCCGTCACCATCCTTTGTCATGGTGCAGATGTCGGCGCTGTTCAATGGCGTCCATTATCTCGACGTGCCGCTGTTGCCGGATCTGACCCTCGATCTGAACGGCATGCTGGCCGCCATCGAGCAGCATCAGCCGGCACTGATTTTTCTCGCTTATCCGAACAACCCGACCGGCACGCTGTACACCGATGCCCAGATCGAGGCCATCCTCAAGGCAGCCCACGGACTGGTGGTGGTCGACGAGGCCTACCGGCCGTTCGCACCGGCCAGCTGGATGAGCCGCCTGCCTGAATTCGACAACCTGCTGGTCATGCGTACGCTCTCCAAGCTTGGTCTGGCCGGCATTCGCCTGGGCTATATGGCGGCGCGCCCCGGCTTGTTGAGCGAATTCGACAAGGTGCGTCCGCCGTATAACGTCAACGTGCTCACGCAGACCGCCGCCATGGTGCTGTTGCGCCATATCGACGTGCTCGATGCCCAGGCGAGCGTGCTGCGCGCGGAGCGCGGCCGGCTCGTCGCAGGGCTTGCCGGCCTGACCGATGTGCATGTTTACCCCTCGGCGGCCAACTTCCTGCTAGTGCGTTTTGCCGCCAGCGCGCCGGCGCTGTCAGCGGGCGCGCTTGCAACAGAAGTCTTTCTTTACTTGAAGTCACGGGGCATCCTGGTCAAGAATATGAGCAACTCCCATGTCCTGCTGGCCGGATGTCTGCGCATTACCGTGGGCAGTCCTGATGAAAACCGGCAGTTGCTCGACGCCTTGCGTGTCGCGCCGCTCGCCGTCGGGTCCTGAATTCAGTGATTGTTTTGTTCCAGCCCATCCAGCCATTTCGTGAAAGCCACCATGCGAAGCGCCGAAGTCACCCGTAATACCGCTGAAACCCGCATCCGGGTCAAGCTCAACCTCGATGGCAGCGGCATTGTCCGCCTCGCCAGTGGTGTGCCATTTCTCGACCACATGCTCGATCAGGTGGCGCGTCACGGCCTGATCGACCTCGAGGTCGAAGCCCACGGTGACCTGCACATCGACGCCCACCATACCGTCGAGGACATCGGCATCACGTTCGGCCAGGCCTTGGCCCAGGCGATCGGCGACAAGAAGGGCCTGCGGCGTTACGGCCATGCCTATGTGCCGCTCGACGAGGCGCTGTCGCGCGTGGTGATCGATTTTTCCGGTCGTCCCGGGCTGGAGTTTCACGTCGATTTCAAGCGCGCCATGATCGGCGGTTTTGATGTCGACCTGACCCACGAGTTTTTTCAGGGTCTGGTCAACCATGCCCTGATGACCCTGCACATCGACAATCTGCGTGGCGACAATGCCCACCACCAGTGCGAGACCATCTTCAAGGCCTTTGGCCGTGCTCTGCGCATGGCCGCCGAGATCGATGCGCGCGCCGCCGGTACCATCCCGTCCACCAAAGGCAGCCTCTAGGCCAGCGGACTTCTTATTGACCCTGGACAGATCATGGCAAGGATAGCAATTGTGGATTACGGCATGGGCAACCTGCGCTCGGTGGCGCAGGCGCTGATGCATGCCGCGCCGGAGGCGACGGTGCTCATTTCTGCCGATGCTGCCGAGATCCTCGCGGCGGACCGCATCGTGCTGCCCGGACAGGGCGCCATGCCCGACTGCATGCGCAATCTGCGCGAGTCGGGCCTGCAGGAGGTGGTGTTGCGTTGTGCGCAGAGCAAACCGCTGCTTGGTGTTTGCATCGGCGAGCAGATGTTGTGCGACCATAGCGAGGAAGGCGACACCCCCGGACTGGGCCTGATTGCCGGCAACTGTGTGCATTTTGATGCCGCCGACATGGCGCTGCCCGAGGGTGCGCGTTTGAAGGTGCCGCACATGGGATGGAATCGCGTGCGACAATTGCCGCATGCGGGCCGGGTGCATCCACTCTGGCAGGGCATCAGCGATGAAAGCTGGTTCTATTTCGTGCATAGTTATTATGCTCGCGTGGTGAATTCGCAACACGCGGCGGGTCTGACGGTGTACGGCGCGCCCTTTACCAGCGCGATTGCACGCGATAATATTTTCGCCACCCAGTTTCACCCGGAAAAAAGCGCGGCCGATGGTTTGCAGTTGTACAAAAACTTCGTGTCGTGGAATCCCTGATCGTGCTGTTTGACCATTTGTGATCCAGGGCCTTTATTCATGATTCATCATTCAGAAATTTACTCGGAACCATGCTGCTGATCCCGGCGATCGATCTCAAAGACGGTTCATGCGTGCGCTTGAAGCGCGGCGACATGAATGATGCAACGGTCTTCTCGGAAGACCCGGCCGCCATGGCGCGGCACTGGGTGACGCTTGGCGCGCGCCGGCTGCACCTGGTCGACCTCAATGGCGCCTTTGCGGGCAAGCCACGCAACGAGGCTGCCATCCGGGCCATCCTGCGCGAAGTCGGCAGCGAGATTCCGGTGCAGCTGGGTGGCGGCATTCGCGACCTCGACACCATCGAGCGCTTTCTCGATGAAGGCTTGTCATACGTCATCATCGGCACGGCGGCGGTCAAAAACCCCGGTTTCCTGCACGATGCCTGCGGCGCTTTCCCCGGCCAGATCATGGTTGGCCTTGATGCCCGCGACGGCAAGGTGGCGACCGATGGCTGGTCCAAGCTGACCGGCCATGAGGTGGTCGATCTGGCGCGCAAGTTCGAGGGTTATGGCGTCGAAGCCATCGTGTATACCGATATTGGCCGCGACGGCATGCTCTCTGGCATCAACATCGAGGCCACGGTGCTGCTGGCGCGCGCCGTCTCGGTGCCGGTGTTTGCCAGCGGTGGCCTGTCCAATCTGGCCGATATCGATGCTTTGTGTGGTGTGGAGCATGAGGGCATCGAAGGTGTCATCTGTGGCCGCGCCATCTATACCGGCGATCTCGACTTCAAGGCGGGCCAGGATCAGGCCGACGCCTGGAGCGAAGGCACCTGAGCGCCGCGGTCGCCGATTCTTCCGCCCGCTCTGTACTCCGACCAGGAATGTTGGTTTTCCCATGCTTGCAAAACGCATCATCCCCTGTCTTGACGTCACCGCTGGCCGGGTCGTCAAGGGTATCAATTTTCTCGAGTTGCGCGACGCCGGCGACCCGGTTGAAATCGCGCGCCGGTATGACGATCAGGGCGCCGACGAACTGACGTTTCTCGACATCACCGCCACCTCGGATGGCCGTGACGTCATCCTGCATGTCATCGAGGCGGTCGCCAGTCAGGTGTTCATTCCGCTCACGGTCGGTGGCGGTGTGCGCTCGGTGGCCGATGTGCGCCGGCTGCTCAACGCCGGTGCCGACAAGGTCAGCATCAATTCGAGCGCCATCGCCGACCCGCAGCTGATCGCCGAGGCTTCCGGCAAGTATGGTTCGCAGTGCATTGTTGTGGCCATTGATGCCAAACGTCGGCAGGACAGCAGCGGTCAGGAAAGTGCCGCCCCTGTCTGGGAGGTCTATACCCATGGCGGACGGCGCAACACCGGCCTTGATGCTGTGCAATGGGCCAAGCAGGTGACCGCGCTGGGCGCCGGCGAGATTCTGCTCACCAGCATGGACCGCGATGGCACGCGCGAAGGTTTCGATCTGCTGCTCACGCGCGCCGTTGCCGACGCCGTCAGCGTGCCGGTGATTGCCAGCGGCGGGGTCGGCAGCCTGCAGCATCTGGCCGATGGCGTGCTGCGTGGCCGTGCCGACGCCGTGCTCGCCGCCAGCATTTTTCATTACGGGGAACATACCGTCGCCGAAGCCAAAAAGTACCTGGCCGGTTGCGGCATCCCCATGCGGCTCTAAAACAGCCGAACACCAGGAAACATCATGTCCGCGCACCAATGGTTGAATCACGTCAAATGGGATGAAAATGGTCTTGTGCCGGCCATTGCCCAGGAGGTCGGCAGCAATGACGTGCTGATGTTCGCCTACATGAATCGCGAGGCCCTGCAAAAGACCGTCGAGCTCGGCGAGGCGGTCTACTGGAGCCGCTCACGCCGGAAACTCTGGCACAAGGGCGAAGAATCCGGCCATGTGCAGAAGGTGCACGAACTGCGCCTCGACTGTGATCAGGATGTGGTCCTCATGAAGGTCGAGCAGCGCGAGGGCATTGCCTGTCACACTGGGCGGCACAGCTGTTTTTTTGAAAAACTCGAACAGGACGGCACCTCCTGGCGCTGGGTGACCACCGAACCGGTCCTCAAGGATCCAGAAAGCATCTACAAATGAGCAGCCCGTCCGATATTCTTGCCCGTCTGGCCGAGGTGATCGAAAGCCGCCGTGGTGGCGATCCCGACAAGTCCTATGTGGCGCGCCTGTTTGCCAAAGGCGACGACGCCATTTTGAAAAAAATCGGCGAAGAAGCCACCGAGACCGTGCTCGCGGCCAAGGACGGTGATCCAAAACGCATCGTCGCCGAGACCGCCGACCTGTGGTTTCATACCTTGGTGATGCTGGCCCATTACAAACTGACGCCCGGCGATGTGCTCGCCGAACTGGCGCGCCGCGAGGGCCTCTCGGGTTTGGACGAGTTTGCTGCCCGCAGCAGCACGGCCACCCGACCCTGAATTTTCATTTGTCCAAGCATTCGCCTGTTCCGAGGAAAGTCCGATGAGTTCGAATTGCATTTTCTGCAAGATTATCGCCGGGGACATCCCCTCGAAAAAAATCTTCGAGGACGAGGAGTTTTTCGTTTTTCACGACATCAAGCCGGCGGCGCCCATCCATTTTCTGATCATACCCAAGGCCCATCTGGCCACGCTCGCCGACTGCGAAACGGGACACGACGCGATGTTGGGTAGAATGATGGCCTTGGCGCCGCGCCTGGCCCGCGAACTGGGTTGTGGTTACGACGGGACGGACGGCGGTTTTCGCACGGTGATCAATACCGGTCCTGGTGGTGGCCAGGAGGTTTATCATCTGCATGTCCATGTCATGGGTGGTCCGCGGCCCTGGGGCAGCGTGGCCGAAGTATTCAAGCGGGCAACATGAGCGTAGAGCGGACAGGTCCGCGGGAGAACCGAAATGGGTAGTTTCAGCATTTGGCACTGGATGATCGTACTGGTCATCATCCTGCTGGTTTTTGGCACCAAGAAACTGCGCAACATCGGCGGTGACCTCGGTGGCGCCGTCAAGGGTTTCAAGGACGGCATGCGTGATAGCGGCGAAAAGGCCGACAAGCCTGCCGAGGGCACGACCACCGCCAGCACGACCACCGCCAGCACAGCGCAGGTGGCCGACCGCAATACCATCGACGTTGAAGCCCGCGAAAAGAGCCGCACCTGAACCGGCAGCGCCCGCCAGACTGGGCCTTGGGTTGCGTGCCGCCGGCGCGCCGTTCCAGGCTGGCCTGCGCGCTAGCCTGCGCGCTTAAGCTTTTCAGGGACCCCTCATGATCGATCTTGGCATATCGAAAATCGCCATCATCGGCGTGATTGCCCTGGTGGTGCTGGGGCCGGAGCGCCTGCCCAAGGTGGCGCGCACGGTCGGCACCCTGCTTGGCCGTGCACGGCGTTATATCGCCGAGGTCAAGTCCGAGGTCGGCCGGGAAATGGACCTTGATGAACTGCGCAAGATGAAAGACACGGTGCAAAGCGCTGCCTCGAGTTTCGAGAGCAGCGTCAGCGCCGAGCTGTACAAGACCGGCACCGATCTGAACGCCGCTCTGGACGCGGACATCAACGATGCCATGCTGCCCCTCGCTTCGTCTGAACCGCAGGTCTATTACGGCACCCTTGCACCGAAACGCAAGGACTGGCGCAAACGCCAGCAGTCCACGCCCCTGTGGTACCGCAACGCCAGCCGCAAGCGCACCCGGGTGCTGTCGGGCGCGGCGCGCGTGGCCCGCTACCGTTACAAGAAACCAGCCTGAGCGATGAGCGAGTCCGACAATCCCAACAACGGTGCAGAGGGTGACACCTTCATGTCGCACCTCATTGAGCTGCGCACCCGCCTGATTCGTGCCGCGCTGGCGGTGGCCGTGGCATTCCTGTGTCTGGCGCCGTTTGCCTCGTCGGTGTACGACCTGCTCGCCCAGCCCATGCTGTCCGCCCTGCCGGCCGGCACGCGCATGATCGCCACCGGCGTCATTACGCCCTTTCTGGTGCCCATCAAGGTCACCATGATGGTGGCCTTCGTGCTCGCCCTGCCGGTGGTGTTGTATCAGGCCTGGGCCTTCATCGCCCCCGGACTGTACAGCCACGAAAAGCGGCTGGCGTTCCCGATCATTGTCTCGAGCTTCCTGCTTTTTCTGATTGGCGTGTTGTTCTGTTATCTTTTCGTCTTTGGCACGGTGTTTCGGGTTATCCACGAATTTGCGCCCGCCTCGGTGCAGGTGGCGCCGGACATCGACAGTTATTTTGATTTCGTGCTGACCATGTTCATTGCCTTCGGCCTGACCTTCGAGGTGCCGGTGGTGGTGGTCGTGCTGGTGCGTTTTGGCGTGGTGACGGTGGCCAAACTCAAGGAGTTCCGGCCCTACATCGTGGTTGGTGCCTTCATTGTTGCCGCGGTGGTGACGCCACCCGACGTCATGTCGCAGTTGCTGCTGGCCGTGCCCCTGTGCCTGCTGTTTGAGCTGGGTCTGTTCGTCGCCGGTTTCATTCAGGTGCGCGAACGCAGCGAAGCGGATGGCGAAGCCGAAAAACCAGCTGCCTGATCAGGCAGATGGCGGCACCGGCGCGACCGCCTGCGCCTCGCGCAGCCAGACAACCAGCGGATGCATGGCCTCAAAGCGCGTCGCGATGGTGCCGGCCAGATCCTTGGGCACACGTTTCGAAATGTCCTGTCCCTGGCGTGCCACAAAACTCTTGAGGCGGATCAGTTCGATGTAAGGCGTGTCGGGCTCGTAGCCCTTGGGCGGTCGCACCAGCCGGTCCTGCCCGGAAAACCCACCGGCCGAAACAAACTCCTTGTTGGCCAGCAGCTTCTTGATTCGTTGCGGATGATCGGCGATATGCCGGCGTATCGCACCAAGCAAATCCTTTTCCGGCCGGTAACAGCCTGCAGCCGTGAACAATGCGCCATCGGCCGAGATGTGAAAATAATACATGGGCCCCTGGCTCTTTTTGCCGCCCGCCGCGATGGCCGCCGAGAAGCTGGTCTTGTAGGGCGTCTTGTCGTGCGCAAAGCGGACGTCGCGATAGATGCGAAAAATCGCTTTTTTTGGATCGACGGCGGCCACTGGCGGGTCGAACGCCGCCGTGCGTGTGATGACCTCGGCAACGAGTGTGGTGAACTCCTCGCGCAGGATGTCGTAACTCGGTTTGTTCATGACAAACCAGGCTTTGTTGTTGTTTTCCGACAGGCCTTGCAGATACTGGATCAGCGCGGGCACATGCACCATGGTCTTATCGCTTCTGTGCGGCACGCGGTTGGGCTTTGGGCCGTTTGCCGACCACCACCGCCAGTTCGAGCGGCTTGGCGCCACGCAGCACCTTGATTTTTGCCGGGGCACCCGGCGGCAACTGGGCAATCAGATTGAGCATGGTGGACGTGTCGGGCACGGTCTGCTCACCGATGTCGGTAATGATGTCGCCCGGCTGCATGCCGGCACGTTCGGCCGGGCCGCCACGCATCACCCCGGTCACCAGCGTGCCGCTGCTGCGCGACAGCTTGAGCGCCGCGGCCGCTTCGGCGGTAATGTCCTGGGGTTCGACGCCGATGTAACCACGCGTCACGCTGCCGGTCTTGATGATGCTCTCCAGCACCTGTTTGCCGGTCGACACGGGGATGGCGAAACCGATGCCCATCGAGCCGCCCGAACGGGAGTAGATGGCGGTGTTGATGCCCAGCAGGTTGCCGCTGGCGTCGACCAGTGCGCCACCCGAATTGCCCGGGTTGATGGCGGCGTCGGTCTGGATGAAATTTTCGAAGATGTTGATGCCCAGATGGTTGCGGCCCAGCGCACTGATGATGCCCTGCGTGACCGTCTGGCCGACCCCAAAGGGATTGCCGATAGCCAGCGCCGGGTCGCCGACGCGGGCCTGCTCGATGCGCGCGAAGGTGATGAAAGCGAGATTGGGCAGGTTGATCTTGAGCACCGCCAGATCGGTCTCGGGATCGCTGCCGACCAGTTTGGCCACCGCCTTGCGGCCGTCCGATAGCGCGACTTCGATTTCATCGGCTGAATCGACCACGTGCTGGTTGGTCAGGATATAACCCTCGGCGCTGACGATCACGCCCGAGCCCAGACTGCTGACCTGTTGTTTTTCGGTGCCAAAGCGGTCGCCGAAAAAATGCTTGAACACCGGATCATCGCCAAACGGGTTGCGCGATACGCTGACCGCCTTGCTGGTGAAAATATTCACCACGGCGGGCATGGCGCGTTTGGCGGCGTCGGCATACGAGCCCGGCGCTGCGCCGGGCACGCCGGGCAGGGCCGGCGCCTCGCGGATCGCTACGCCACTCGAAAGATCGAGCTGACCCGGGCCGCTGCGCAGGGGCAGCCATTCGGGCCGGAAGGTGCTGACAATGAACAGGGCCGCGACACAGATCGTGGCCGTCTGAGCAAAGGTGAGCCAGAGTTTGCGTAGCATGGAATACCCTCGTCAGAAGTGCAGGAGCAGCGCGCAGATCGGGCTGGGAACGCAAATTTCAAGGCAAGGCCCTGATTTGCGCCCCGGCGCAAGCCTACTTTTTCAGGGCGTCGCGGATTTCACGTAGCAGCACAACGTCTTCCGGTGTAACCGGCGGTGCCTCCGGTACGGCCGCTGCGGCCGGTTCTTCGCGCCGCAGCCGGTTGATCTGCTTGATCATCAGGAAAATGATGAAGGCGAGGATGGCAAAATTAATGACGATGGTCAGGAAATTGCCCCAGGCGAACACCGGTATGCCGGCCTTCTTGACGGCTTCCAGCGTCATCGCCGTACCCGGCGGGATGTCCTTGAGTGCAAAAAAGAAATTGCTGAAATCCAGACCGCCGACGATCCGGCCGATGACCGGCATGATGAGGTCGTTGACGACCGAATCAACGATCTTTGAAAACGCCGCGCCGACGATGACGCCCACGGCCAGATCGACCACATTGCCACGGATTGCAAAATCGCGGAATTCCTTGACGAAGCTCATGCCATCTCCCTGTTTTTCAATCGAGTTTGTCCTGAGGTGTTGTGTTGAGACATTGTGGTGCGACCTTGTGTGGCGACCTTGTGCTAATCAGGCGCCGGGTACATCTTGAGGCGGTATTGCCGTGTGCTTCCAGACAAAGTTTACCCATGTTCGGTCGGTTGCGGTCAAGCGCAGCCAAGGGCCCAAAGCCTGAATGCGTGGCGCGAAATGCGCCCTGATTGCGTTTGCATGGCCGCATCGCTTTCGTTACCAGGTCGAATCCGTTAGAATTGCGGGTTGTGGAGCATATCAAGCGACTGTAATGTTGAGGAAATCATGAGTGACGGTCAGCCAGTAGACAATTCGCGGCGCAATATCATCATCACCAGTTGCGTGGCCGGGGGCGTGGCCGGTGTGGCGACGGTGATCCCCTTTGCGCAAACTTTTGCGCCTTCCGAGAAGGCCAAGGCAGGCGGGGCGCCCATCGAGGTCGACATCGCCGGCATGGCTCCCGGTGAAATGAAAACCGTCGAGTGGCGCGGCAAACCCGTCTGGATCGTGCGCCGCACGCCGGAACAGGTGGCCGACCTGAAAAAGAACGACAAAGATCTGGCCGATCCCAAATCCGAACGCAAGCCTGCCGAGCTGACGCCCGAGTACGCGCGCAACGAAAACCGTTCGATCAAGCCCGAGTTTCTGGTGGCAGTCGGTATCTGTACCCACCTCGGCTGCTCGCCGACGGCCAAGTTCGAGCACGGTGCCCAGACCGGCCTGCCGCCGGACTGGAGCGGCGGTTTCCTGTGTCCCTGCCATGGTTCGACCTTCGACCTCGCCGGCCGGGTCTACAAAAACAAACCGGCGCCGGACAACCTCGAGGTTCCGCCGCACGTATACCTGTCCGACACGCGCCTGCTGATCGGCGACGACAAGAAAGCCTGAGCGGAGAACCCATGGCAAACCAAAAGATCATTCCGGCCGACGCGCCGGTCGCAGAAAAGCTGCTCGGCTGGGTCGACGCGCGTTTCCCCGCTTCCAAGCTGTGGAAAGAGCACCTCAGCGAATATTACGCACCGAAAAACTTCAACTTCTGGTACTTCTTCGGCTCGCTCGCGATGCTCGTGCTGGTCATCCAGATTGTCACCGGCATTTTCCTGGTGATGCACTACAAGCCCGATTCCAACCTGGCCTTCGCCTCGGTGGAATACATCATGCGCGACGTGCCCTGGGGCTGGCTGGTGCGCTATCTGCACTCGACCGGCGCCTCGATGTTTTTTGTCGTGGTCTATCTGCACATGATGCGTGGCCTGATGTATGGCTCCTATCGCAAGCCGCGTGAACTCATCTGGATTTTCGGCGTCGGCATTTTCCTGTGCCTGATGGCGGAAGCATTCTTTGGTTATCTGCTGCCCTGGGGCCAGATGTCCTACTGGGGTGCACAGGTGATCGTCAACCTGTTTGGCGCCATTCCATTCATCGGCCCCGACCTGTCGCTCTGGATCCGTGGCGACTACGTTGTCTCCGACGCCACGCTGAACCGCTTCTTCTCCTTCCATGTCATCGCCATTCCGCTGGTGCTGCTTGGTCTGGTGGTGGCGCACATCATCGCGCTGCACGAAGTCGGCTCGAACAACCCGGATGGCATCGACATCAAGGACAAGCTCGACGACAAGGGCATTCCGCTCGACGGCATTCCTTTTCATCCGTACTACACCGTCCATGACATCATGGGTGTGACGGTGTTCCTGTTCATCTTCTGCGCCATCCTGTTCTTTGCGCCGGAAATGGGTGGTTATTTCCTCGAGTACAACAACTTCCTGCCGGCCGACCCGCTCACGACCCCGGTGCATATCGCCCCGGTCTGGTATTTCACGCCGTTCTATTCGGTGCTGCGTGCCAACACCTTCAACTTCTTCTTTCTGGAAGCGAAGTTCTGGGGCGTGATGATGATGGGTGGCGCGGTCGTCATCCTGTTCTTCCTGCCGTGGCTGGATCGTTCGCCGGTGCGCTCGATGCGTTATCGTCCGGGCCTGCACAAGCTCATCCTTGGCGTGTTTGTGGTCGCCTTCCTGATCCTCGGTTATCTGGGCACCAAGGCACCGGATCCCATCCCCACCCTGATCGCGCAGATTTGCACCGTCATCTACTTCGGCTTTTTCCTCGCCATGCCGTGGTGGAGCCGCATGGGCACGTTCAAGGCGGTACCGGACCGTGTTACTTTTGACGCGCATTGAGCGACCTTCGAGGACACCAAGAATCATGAAGAATTTGCTACGCAGCCTCCTGCTCGCCCCGGTGCTGGCCCTTTGCCTTTCTCCGGTTTTCGGCAATCAAGCCGGTTATCCCCTGGAGCGCGCACCGGACCAGAGCCGCGACCTGACCGCCCTGCAAAATGGCGCCAAGTTGTTCGTCAACTACTGCCTCAACTGTCATTCGATGTCGTCGATGCGCTACAACCGCATGCGTGACATCGGCCTGACCGAAGATCAGATCAGGCAGAATTTCGTGTTTGGTTCGGCCAAGGTCGGCGACACCATGACGGTCAGCCTCAACCCCAAGGATGCCAAGGCCTTTTTTGGCGTTACGCCCCCCGACCTGTCGGTGATTGCGCGTGCGCGCGCGTCGGCCGAGGGTTCCGGTGCCGACTGGCTGTATACCTATCTGCGCACCTTCTACAAGGACGAGACGCGTGCGACCGGCTGGAACAACCTTGTGTTGCCCAACGTCGCCATGCCGCACGTGCTCTGGCAGCTGCAGGGCGTGAATATCGCCAAGTATGCCGAGAAGGCCGATCCGCATAATGAAGGCAAGATGCTGCGTGCGTTTGAAGGCTTCGAACAGGTCAGCCCGGGCACTCTCGGCAAGGTCGCATACGACCATGCCGCGGCCGATCTGGTGTCCTTTCTGTCGTATGTGAGCGAGCCTTCGCAAACCACGCGCAAGCAGCTCGGCGTGTGGGTATTGTTGTTCTTGGGCTTGTTGTTCGTCATTACCTGGAGACTGAACGCCAGTTTCTGGAAAGACATCAAGTAATCGTTGCGGGTGTTGGTTTCGGGGTGCGCCAGACGTTTGGCTGACTGGAGTTGACCCTTTTGGCCAGCGACCTGCCGCTGTAGCGTGGCTGCAGTGGCTGGCCAGCCCGGGCCGCAATCCATATGAGGGTGAGCTTGTGCTCACCCTGTTGGTTTTTTCGGGGTAAACAATATGATGGTTCTTTATTCGGGCACAACCTGCCCGTTTTCGCAGCGTTGCCGGCTTGTGTTGTTCGAAAAAGGCATGGACTTCGAAATCCGCGATGTTGACCTGTTCAACAAGCCGGAAGACATCTCGGTCATGAATCCCTATGGCCAGGTGCCCATTCTGGTCGAACGCGATTTGATCCTGTATGAATCGAACATCATCAACGAGTACATCGACGAGCGCTTCCCGCATCCGCAACTGATGCCGGCGGATCCCGTCATGCGCGCACGCGCACGCCTGTTTCTGTTCAATTTCGAAAAGGAATTGTTCAGCCACGTCAGTGTGCTCGAAAACACCTCCTTGAAGGGCCACGAAAAAGCCCACGAAAAGGCACGTTCTGCGGTGCGCGACCGTCTGACCCAGCTGGCGCCGATTTTTGCCAAGAACAAATACATGCTTGGTGAAGACTTCTCGATGCTTGATGTCGCCATTGCGCCCTTGCTCTGGCGTCTGGACCATTACGGCATCGAACTGTCGAAAAATGCCGCGCCGCTGATGAAATACGCCGAGCGTATCTTTTCCCGGCCGGCGTATATCGAAGCGCTGACGCCGTCCGAAAAGGTCATGCGCCGCTGAGCGTACGATGCTGGCCACCATGACCGAGCCGTCCACCAAACCCTATCTGATCCGCGCCATTTACGAGTGGTGCACAGATAGCGGCTTGACGCCCTACGTGGCCGTGTCGGTCGACGAAAACACCCATGTGCCGCGTGAATACGTGCGCAATGGTGAAATCGTCCTCAATGTCAGCGCGCTGGCCACCAGCAAACTGGAGCTGGGCAACGAGTTCATTGAGTTTCAGGCCCGTTTCGGTGGTGTGGCGCGGCAGATTTCCGTGCCCGTGACCAATGTCACGGCGGTGTATGCCAAGGAAAACGGCCAGGGCATGGCCTTTGAACTGACCGCCAAGACCCCATCGGGCGAACCGGCCGGCGACGCCCCGGTGGCAGCCCTGCCTGCGCCCGAATCCGCCGCAGGCGGCAAGCCCGCAGGCACCGGCATTAAGCTGGTGCACGAGCAGTCGCCCAAGCCGGATGACACGCCGGGTGGGCCCGCTGACGGCCCCAAGGGCAAAGCCCGCCTCAAAATCGTCAAATAAGACCGGCAAGACCGGCGCAAGACACCGCGAAGCTCCGGTCGTGCGCCCCGGGAAGCCCGCGTCTGTTGCTTTTTTACATCACCCCCCCTGCATCGGTACTTTCGCGCTTTGGCCGCATTCGCCGTGGTCCATCGCCGGGAGAGCCCGCGTTCCTTCATTTCCAGTGAGGGGCGTGGCAAGTGATGTTGAGATTGATAAGTTTTTCTTAAACATTGATCCCGTCCTCAAGACCAAATCCTGCCGAGCTTAAGCGGCACATTCGATTTCTCTCGCAGCTCGCCGGCGCTGCCCCCAAGGCTCAAAAAGCGCAATACCTGAACAGGCCAGCCATGGCGGCATGGTCTTTCAAAAACCCGTATTCGGCCCTGAACTTGCGCCAGAGTCGCTAGGCAAAGGTGTTGTTGAATACGCACCCCTCCATGCGGGCGGATGACAATTCCCCGCAGTTTTGTTATTTTAAATTAATTCCAGAGACAATTTCTCCCAGTATCTTGTTGAGACACCTTATAGACAGGTGGGCGCGTAGACGCAGGGAGGCAGAAAAAGCGCCGTTTGAAAGTCAGCAAAATCACCGGGTTTTCCCGGGTAAGGCCCTACATGCGTGTTGTGAATTCGCCGGTGTTTGTTCGTTCTGCATGGCGTGGTATGGGTTCCCAATTTGGAACGGGCCAATTTTTGGCTCCGTGTTCCCTGATCAGTCGTGCTGTCCTTGGCATGTTCGTCCTGCTTGCTGCGCCCGTCCCTGTGGCGGCGCAAAGCGCGCGGCCCGCTGCCCAGGTCGCCCCGCAGGCGCCCGCGCCTGCGGGGCAAACCCAGCCGCAAGCCCCGCAGCAGGCCAATGCCATCACTCAGGTGGCGGCGCAGCAGGGCATGAGCAGTTGCATCGACCGCGTCCAGCAGGTCAGCAACTTTCTCGGCTTCAGCGCGAACACCGGCGCCATGTTCATGACCCCGCCGGCCCAGCCGAATCAGCGAATCATCCCCTTGCTGATGGAAGTGCCCACCGACACCGGTGGCGCTTACGTCTCGGCGAGCTTCGCCCCCAATCAGGTCAATGGCTGCGGCGCCACGTATGACGCCGTTGTCTATTGGCCGCTGGCCTGCGATGCCGTCGCGACGCGCCAGTTTCCGACACTGCCCAAGCTCGGAATCATGAAGAAAGACATCGCAGTACTCGATGGAGGACAGGCGATCAAGGTGTTTCTGATGCCGGCCGGGACCGGCTGCGTGTCCATCAAGAAAGAAGTGGTTTTTTAAAACGGTTGTTTTTTTCATAACGAAAAGGGAACGAACATGAATATGAACCATAAGTTATCGGCGATTGCGCTGGCGGTATCGAGTGCTTTTGTCAGCATGGGGGCACAGGCTCTTGACGCAGCGGGCAGCTTGACCAACGCGGATAGCATCACCGGTTCGGCCGGCACGGTGACCATCGGCGGTACTACCGCCACGACCACCATCACCAACACCGGCAACATCGGTACCGCGACGCTGACCACCTCGGGCGGCGCGACGGTTGGGGGCACTCTGGGCGTCACTGGTGCGACCACCACGGCGGGCATCACCAATACCGGTGGCATCAGCAACACCGGCGGCTTGAACAACAATGCCGGTGGCATCACCAACGCTGGCGCGATCTCTGGCGCAACGACCATCACCGCCAGTGGCCTTGCGACTGTCGGCGGCGTGTCGAGCTCAGGCGCGATCAACGTGAACAGCAATGGCATCACCAACGCTGGCGCAGTCTCGGGTGTGACCACTCTGGGCACGTCGGGTCTGGCCACTCTGAATTCACTGAGCGTTACCACGACTGCCACCGTAACCGGCTTGACAACTTTGAACGGCGGTTTGAACGTCGTGGGCACAAGCGGCCTGGCCGACGTGACTGCCACCACCATTACCGCCAGCGGTCTGGTGACCGCCAACGCCGGTGCGACCGTCGCGGGCCCGACCAGCATCACGGGTGCAACCACCATCAACACAGCTGGCGCCGCAACGACCACCATCGGCAGCGCGACCAGCGCTACGTCGGTGGGCGGCACCTTGGCTGTGACGGGTACCAGCACCCTGGCAGGTGTGGGCGCGACCACCATCACCGCCAGCGGTCTGGTGACTGCCAATGCCGGCGCGGCCGTCACGGGCGCGACCACCATCAACACGGCGGGCGCGGCGACGACCACCATTGGCAGCGCGACCAGCGCGACGACCGTTGGCGGCACGCTGGGTGTCACTGGCGCAACGACCCTGACCGGTGCCACCCAAGTGAACAATACCCTGGGCGCAACCGGTCTGTTGACCGCTGCGGGCGGTGCGACAGTCACCGGCGCGACCGGCATCACGGGTGCAACCACCATCAACACGGCGGGCGCGGCGACCACCACGATCGGTAGCGCGACCAGCGCCACGACCGTCGGAGGCACCCTCGGTGTCACTGGAGCAACGACCCTGACCGGCGCTACTCAGGTGAACAACACCCTTGGCGTCACCGGCGCTTCCACTCTGGCCGCCACCTCGGTGACGGGCACGACCACGATCAATACGGCGGGTGCTGCGACGACCACCATCGGCAGTGCCACCAGCGCGACCAGCGTTGGCGGTGCACTCACCGTGACCGGCGCTGCTCAGGTCAACAACACCCTGGGTGTCAC
>CANJOT010000039.1 GCA_947475815.1 Burkholderiales bacterium
CGTGGCGTTGCCATCATCACCGCTCTGGTGGTGGTCGCTGCGGCGACGGTGGCTGTTTCCGGCATGTTGTGGCGGCAGTCGATTGCCATGCGTAAGGCGGAAAATCAGGCGGCGCTGGCGCAGTCGCGCTGGCTGGCGCGTGGTGCGGCAGACTGGGCGCGTGTCATTCTGCGCGAGGACGCGCGCATTTCGCAGGTCGATCACCCCGGCGAGTTGTGGGCCGTGCCGCTGGCCGAGACCCGTGTCAATGCCAATGGCATCGTCCAGGGAGATGCCGATGACGCTGGCACCGCCATCGTCAGTGGCCGCATCGTTGATGCGCAGGCGCGTTACAACCTGACCAATCTGCTCAGTACCGTCACCCCGGTTGGCGCCGGCACCCTGACCCTCGCGCAGGGTGCTGTTGCAGGCACAGCCGGTAGCGCTGCGTCGGTGGCTGGCGCACGTGCCGCAGTTGCTGCAGTTGCGGTGGTGCCGCCGGCCGAACTGCTCATGCTGGCGCGCCTGCTTGTCCTGCTTGGTCAGGCACCGGATGAGGCCAACCGGAATGCCCGCCTGGCGGGCCAGCGTGTCAATGAAATGCCGCGGCCGGTCGACCTCGACGATTTTGCCGGCGTGCTCGGTGCGCCCCTGCTGGACCGCCTGCGGCCGTACGCCACGGTGCTGCCACGGCCGACGCCGGTCAATCTCAACACTGCCCCGGCCGAGGTGCTGGCCGCCCGGTTTGACAATCTGCCGATCGAACGCGCGCGCGCGCTGGTTGAGAGTCGTGAACGCGTGTATTTCAACCAGATTTCCGATGCCATGAACCGCTTGCCGGGCCCGGCGCTGACTGCTCCCCAGAGCAGCGTCGCCACCATGACGCAATTTTTTCAGATTGAGGGACTGGTGCGCCAACAGCGTGTCGAACTGTCCCTGCGGGCCACCATTGAGCGCGGCGCCAACGGCGCCACGCGCATTTTTGACATGCGGGAGCTCTGAATGGCGCGTGGCGTGTTTTCAGCCGGCCCGAACTGGCCTGCGCGCGGCCTGATCGTGCGTGCCCCGGCACGCGCTGACGAGACCGGCGCGCGCCGTTTTGCCTGGCTGCAATACGAGGGCGGGCGGGTGATCGGCGAAGGCCATGCCGCGCTAGAGGCTCTGCCGGCCGCGGCTGCGGTCGTGTTGTTGCTGGCCGCCAGCGATGTTGTGCTCACGCGCGCTCTGGTCCCTCCCCTGTCGGGCGCGCGCCTGCGCGAGGCCCTGCCGAATCTGGTGGAAGACATGACCCTGAGCGATCCGTCGACCCTGCATGTGGCGCTGGGTCAGACGCGTGATGCCGCGGGCCAGATGGCGCTGGCGCTGGTCGAGCGCGCCTGGTTGCGCGCTCTGCTCGAGCGTTTTGCCGCAGCGGGTCGGCAGGTTGCTGCCGTGTTGCCTGAATCCCTGTGCGTGCCCTTGGAGGCACAGAGCTGGACGCTGGTGCGACAACAGGAGCAGGGTGAAGCGCCGCGCTGCTGGCTGCGCCTGGGGCAGGAGGAGGTACTTGCCTTGCCCACGGAAGCCACGGCCGTGCGCGCCATGCTTGATTTGTTGCTCGCCCGTCAATCGGCCGGGCAGAGCCCGCCCCGCATCGACGCCTGGCTGGAGGGCTGGAGCGATGGCGACAGCCTGGACACCGCCGGCCTGAACCTGCAGATGCAGCAGGGCTCGCCGCTGCGCGCCTGGCTGGTCCGCGTCGCGGGTGGCCGTCGCGACAGCGCGCCGCTGTCGCTGTTGCAGCACGAATTTGCCAGCGGCGGCGGAGCCGGCTGGGCCAGGCGCTGGCGGCGGGTCGCGCTTCTGCTGCTGGTGCTGGCTGGTGTGCAACTGGCCGGCATGCAATGGCACTGGCAGCAACTGCGCAGTGAGCGCAGCACAATTCAGGCCGACATGAGCGCGCGCCTGCGCGCCCTGTTTCCGGAAACCAGCGTGATTCTTGATGTGCCCTTGCAAATGGCTCAGGGCGTGGCGCGCCTGCGTGCTGCTGCCGGTCGCAGTGATCCGGGCGATTTTACGGTCATGACGGCCGTGGCGGCACAACTGTTCGCGACCCTGCCCCCGAATGCTGCGCGCGCCCTGAGTTACACCGAGCGCAGCCTGCGCATCCGCTTGGCGCCGCAGGCTCTGGTCGATGGCGCGGCGCGCACTGCCCTGATGACGGCCGCCGCGCAGGCCGGCTATGAGTTGCGCTTCGAAGAGATGCCGGCAGGCGCTGCGCCAGCTGAGGCCCAGGCCGTGCTGCGCGTCAAGGGGGCTTCATGAGCGCGTCCATGCAGACTCCTTCGAGCGGGTGGTCCGCTGTGCTCGCGCCGGTCCGTGCCTGGTGGGATGAGCGGACGCCGCGTGATCGCCAGATCCTGATGGCCTGTTTTGTGCTGGTGATGGCGCTGGTGGTGGCCGGCTGGCTTTGGTTGCCGGCAGCGCGCGGCATCCGTGCCCTCGAACGCGATCTGCCGCTCCTGCGCGCGCAGCGTGCCGAGGTGCTGGCCCTGGCGCAGGAGGGCCGGTCACTGCGTGAGCAGGCGCGTCAGAATGGGGTCAATCTGCCGGCGCCCGGCGCGCGTCGCGCCGCGCTGCAACGTTCTCTTGAATCGGCCGGCTTGCGCGGCGTCGAACTGATGGATGAGGGCCCGAATCGGCTGCGCCTGCGCTGGGCGCGGGTGGATTACGGTGTCTGGGCGGCCTGGGCCGCAGCGGTGGTGCGTGATTCCGGCGCACGCTTTGCACAGGTCAACGTTGATGCCGCGCTGGCGCCATCAGCCGGTGTGGCCGCTACGGCTGCACCGGGTGCTGTGCCCGCAGCGGCCAGCGTGTCCTTGCCCGGCCAGGTGCGTGTCGAGGCCGTGCTCGAATGGCGCGCGTCATGAACGCGCCATCCAGGGCTGGCGCACGCGCCGGCTGGTGGCTGCTCGCGACCACCTTGGCGCTTATGCTGCTGGTCATCAGCCTGCTGCCGGCCAATTGGGCCGCGCATTGGCTGGCCGGACGCAGTGCTGGCAGGGTGGTGCTCGGGGATGCCCGCGGCACCCTCTGGAACGGCGATGCCGTGCTGGGTTTTGCGGCCGGTGACACGGCGTATTCCCTGCCGGGCCGGCTGGTCTGGCAGCTTGGATGGGCCGGCCCGCTGGTGTTGCGCCTCGATGTGAGCCATGCCGGGGTGCTCGAGGCGCCGGTCAGCCTGCGCCTGAGCTGGCAGGAATTTCAGATCAGTACCGGCACGCTGCGCCTGCCGCTCGGACTGGCCGTGCTGGCCGGGGCGCCCTTCAACACCTTGCGACCGCAAGGCGATGCACGTCTGCACTGGGATACACTGGCGCTGCAGGATGGCAAATGGTCGGGGCAGGGCAGTGTCGAACTGGCACAAGTCAGCCTTGCCCTCAGTCCGGTGCGTCCGCTCGGTGATTACCGTCTGGCCTGGGTAGCGCGACAGGCGGGCCTGGAGTTGTCCCTGAGCACCTTGAGCGGGCTGTTGCGTCTCGAGGGCAAGGGCGCGTGGTCGGCGCAGCAGGGTGCGCAGTTTACGGGGCGCGCGGCGCCGGTTGCCGGGGCTGCACCCGAACAGGTGCGCCGGCTACGGTCGCTGCTTGATGTGCTTGGGCCGCGTGACGGCGATGGTGTGCGCCTGCGGTTTGGCAGTGGCAGCGTGACTTTGATGTAATGCGTTGCGGCAAGCGATACGATGTTTATCGACAGGATGCAGCATGGGGCAGGACACAACATGGGTAAACGATTGAAGATCACACAGCGGTACTCGGCCCTGGTTGCGGGCGCCTGTTGCCTGCTCGGACTGTTGCCGGTCCGGGCCGAACCCCTGATGCCCCTGCTGGCGGCGGCGAGCACGGCGCCGGCCGCCGTTGCACGCCCGGCCGCGCGTGCGCCGCGTGCCGCCCGTGCCGAGGAGGTGACCCTCAATTTTGTCAATGCCGACATCGAGTCGGTGGTCCGTGCCGTGGGCCAGTTTCTGAAAAAGGACATTCTTGTCGATCCGCGCGTCAAGGGCACGGTGACCATCGTCACCGATCAGCCCGTCGGGCGTGATGAAGCCTGGCGACAGCTGCTCGCGGCCTTGCGTTTTCAGGGCTTCACGGTGGTCGACAGCGCCGGTTTCTCCAAGGTGGTACCGGAGGCGGACGCAAAATTTCTCGGCGGGCCGACCATCATTGGCGGCTCTCAGCCGGCCGGCGATCAACTGGTCACCCAGATCTTTCGTCTCAATCATGAGTCCGCCAATGCCCTGTTGCCGATGGTGCGTCCGCTGGTCTCGGCCAACAATCCGGTCAGCGCCAATCCGTCCAACAACACGCTGGTGATTACCGACTACGCTGAAAACCTGCGGCGCATCGCGCGCATCATTGCCGCCGTCGACCTGCCGGCCGGTGGCGACCCCGAGGTGGTGTCGCTCCAGTATGCCCTTGCGGTGGATCTGGCGGGCGTGGTGGCACGTCTGCTTGACCCGGTGGCCGGCGCCAACGTTGATCCCGGTCAGCGTGTGATCGTCATGGCTGAGCCGCGCACCAATGCATTGCTGCTGCGCGCCGCCAGTCCGGCGCGGCTCGCTTACGCACGTTCCCTGATTGCCCGGCTGGATCTGCCAACCAGCACCGCCGGCAACATTCACGTCGTGCAGCTCAAGAATGCCAATGCCGCGCAGCTGGCGCAGACCCTGCGCGCAGTACTGTCGGGCGATCTTTCACAAACGTCGCCTGGGGGTCAGGGCGGCGGCGCGCAGGGTCTGGGCGGCATTCCCGGCACGCTCGGCGCGGCGGCGCGCGCGGCCAGTGCCAGCCAGGGCAATGCGGCCAACCCGCTTGGCCAGTCGAATGCCGGCACCAGCGGACTGGCCGCCGGCGCTCTGGGCGCAGCTGCCAACCCGTTCAGTTCCGGCACGGTCAGCGGCGCTGGCGCGGTACAGGCCGATGTGGCCACCAACAGCCTGATCATTACTGCTCCCGAACCGGTCTATCGCAATCTGCGCGCCATCATTGAATTACTCGACGCGCGGCGTGCGCAGGTGTTTGTCGAGAGCCTGATCGTTGAGGTGACGGCCGACAAGGCGGCCGAATTCGGCATCCAGTGGCAGGATCTCTCGGGTGCCGGCCGCGGTGGTTCGCAGCTGATCGGCGGCACCAATTTTGGTGGCGCGGGCCGCAACATCATCAATGCCTCGGCCAATCTCGGCACGCTCGGCAATGGCCTCAACATCGGCGTCGTGCGCGGCACCATTACCCTGCCTGGCATCGGCACGGTCACCAATCTGGGTTTCCTGGCGCGCGCGCTGGAAGCCGATGCAAACGCCAACATTCTTTCAACGCCCAATCTGCTTACCCTCGACAACGAGGAGGCGCAGATCGTTGTTGGCCAGAACGTGCCGTTCATTACCGGGCAGTATGCCCAGACCGGCACCACCGCGACGGTGACGCCGTTCCAGACCATCGAGCGGCGCGACGTCGGTCTGACACTGCGGGTGCGCCCGCAGGTGTCGCAGGGTGGCACGGTCAAACTGCAGATCTACCAGGAAGTATCGAGCGTGCAGGACAACACCATCGCCGCCGGCGTGATCACCAACAAGCGTTCGATCGAATCGAGTGTGCTGGTCGACGACGGTCAGATCATCGTGCTGGGTGGCCTGGTGCAGGATTCGGTGACGGACACGCGTGACAAGGTGCCCGGCCTGGGTGACCTGCCCCTGATCGGCGGTCTGTTCCGCTACGACACACGCAAGCGCAGCAAGACCAACCTGATGGTGTTCCTGCGGCCTTATGTGCTGCGCACGGCGGCCGATTCGAACAGCATCCTGCCGGACCGTTATGAGGCCATGCGGCGCGAAGAAATCGGACGTCAGTTGCCGTCGTCGGTGCTCTTGCCGGATCTTCCCGGACCGGTACTGCCTGCTTTGCTGCCTGCCGTGCCGCCCGCAGTACCGCCTGTCACACCGGCGGCGCCCGCGCGCTGAGCTGCCTGCGCGCGTTGGCGCCGTGTGGTGCGCGGGCTGCGCACCTCCGGTCCGGCCAGCGCCTTGCCACCCGCCGCCCAGCCGGCCAGCAGGCCGGCGAAGGCGCCATACATGTGCGCGCCCAACACGGCCTGACTCGACAGCGCAGTGACCGTGTAGCCGAGCTGTTCGGCCAGCAGCTTGATGCCGAGCGCGGCCAGCAGCAGGCGCGCGTGGCGCCAGTACTTGCGCGGCAGGAACAGCGCGCCGGTCACGAACAGGCCGTGCAGCACGCCTGACAGGCCGACATACCAGGAAATATAGGCATCAAACAGCAGCAGCCCGACGCTGACGCCCAGCGCGCAGGCGAGCGTGGCCAGCCACCAGACGCGCGCTGTTACGAAACGCTGGAACATCGCCCAGATGGCAGCCAGTGCCGTGAGGTTGATGAGCAGATGTTCCCAGCCCATGTGCAGCAGGTGGGCGGTCAGCAGACGCCATAGCTGGCCCTCAAGGATCAGGCTGTGCTCATAGCGCAGGCCCGCGCCAGACCCGGCGGGCAGCAGGGCGGCCAGCACGACCAGGACGGCGAGCGGAATCGGGAACAGCAGGGCGGATTTCATAGGCGGTCGTCGAGGGCAAGGCCGCCATTGTAGTGGCTCTGCCTTGCCCGGCCGTGTGCGCTCAGTCTGCCGACAACAGCCGCCGCCCTGGCGCGGGCATGCGTGCACGCAGCACTGAGAAGGTATCGCCTTCGGTGATGTAGAGCCACTGGTTGTCCGGGCCGCCGTAAGCGATGTTGGTGGGATGGCTGCCCTGGCACAGTTCGATGCGGTGGGTCGGAATGCCACGGCGATTGAACAGCCAGACGGTGCTCAGCGACGGATGGGCCACGGCGATATTGCCCTCGACGTCGGCGGCCAGTCCATCCGGCCCGCTGGCCGGCAGGCGCGCAAACAGTCCCACTTTGGTCAGGCCGCCGTCGGCCGTCATTGGCACCAGCCAGATCGAACTGTCGCGCGTCGCCGCTACGTACAACGAGGTTTCGGCGGCGTTCATGACCAGGCCGTTCGGGCTGGGGATGTTGCCAATGATCATGCGCAGCTCGCCATCCGGGCTGAGTTTGTAGACGCGCCCGGTCGGGTCGTGCAGGCCGGTGGAACCCTGATCGGTGAAATAGAGATTGCCCTTGCTGTCGAACAGCAGGTCGTTGACGCCCTTGAAATTCTCTTTCTCCGGGCCGGCCTTGAATACGCTCACCGCGCCCGTGGCCGGGTCGAGCAGCATGATGCCGTGGTGGTGGTCGGCGATGAATATGCGGCCGTCGCGATGCACCTTCAGGCCGTTCGGTTCACCTTTGTATTCGGCGATCAGGCTGACCTCGCCGGCGGGCGTGGCTCGAAATACCCGGCTGTTCGGGATATCAACGAAATACAGGTTGCCCTGCTGATCAAAACAGGGACCCTCGAGTGTCGTGCCGCCGCTGCTCTGTCGCGTCGGGCTGCGCGGACCGGTCGAACTGCTCCGGTACTGCTCCGGCACAACCGTGAATACTTCAGAAGGGATGACTTTGGGGGCTTCGAAGCCAAACATGCGCTGATCCTGTTCTGTGTGGAGTCTGTCTCATATTGTTCAAGCCCGGCCTCCGCTGGGCGGGTCCGGGCGCTCGTTGCATTCGGTCTGGCCGCAAGCCCGATATTTATACCATGCGGTTCAGGTGGAAGCTGGTTTATGATGGGGGCAAAAATGGTGACCAGCGTGGCCTGTCCGGTCTTTGCGGGTCGTCAGTCAAAAGATCCATGAGATCCACAGGGAGACACATCATGATGTTGCGTTTGCGAACTGTCGTGCGACTGGCGCTGTTTGCCATGCCTTTGCTGGCCGGCCATGCCTTCGCGCAGGACTACCCGAACCGGCCGATCCGCCTGTTCGTGCCCTTTACGCCCGGCGGCGGCATCGACACCTCGGCGCGCATCATCGGCAAGAAATTCAGCGAGAACATGGGTCAGCCGGTGATTGTTGAAAACCGTCCCGGCGGCAATACCCTGATTGCCACCGAGGCGCTGGTGCGCTCGGCGCCCGACGGTTACACGCTCATCATGCAGACCAACAACCTGTCGTCCAACCCGGCACTGTACGGCAACAAGCTGGGCTACGACACCTTCAAGGACCTGGCGCCGATCTCTCTGGTGGCCGGTGCGCCGCATGTGCTGGTGGTGCATCCGTCGATTGCGGCGCGCAATCTGGCCGAGTTCATCGCGCTGGCCAAGGCCCGGCCCGGTACCATCAGCTTCGCTTCAGCCGGCAGTGGCACGGTCAATCATCTGGCCGGCGAGATGCTCAAAAAACTCGCCGGTATCGACATGCTGCACGTGCCCTACAAGGGCAGTGGCTCGGTCATGCCGGACCTGCTCGCCAATCATGTGAACACCCTGTTTGCCAGCATTCCCAATGTCACCCAGCATTTGCGCAGCGGCGCCTTGCGTGCCATTGCCGTCACCTCGGCGAAACGCTTTCGCGCCCTGCCGGATGTGCCGACCATCGCCGAACTTGGTTATCCCGGTTATGACATTGCGACCTGGCGCGGTCTGTTCGCGCCCGCTGGCACGCCGCCGGCGGTCATCAATCGCCTGCACGCCGAGGTCCTCAAGGCACTGAAGGATCCTGCTGTGCAGGAGCAGCTGGCCGACAGTTTCGTCGTCGGCGGCACCCCTGAGGAGCTTGGCGCTTTCCTGCGCGCTGACGTTGAGCGTATCGGTGCGATCATCCGCTTCTCGGGCGCGAAGGTGGACTGACATGGTGCGCGTCACTACACAGCGGCAGGGAGCAGGCTCTTGAAGGTCAATGCCATCAGCGAACATTTCGCCGCCGAGGTCAGCGGCATTGATCTGCGTGAACCGGTGGATGGCGCGACACGCGCCGAACTCAACCGGCTGTGGGGCCGCTACGCGGTGCTGGTATTTCGCGACCAGCCGCTGACGCCGCCACAGTATGGCCAGGCAGTGCAGATTTTTGGTGAGCTGATGCAGCAAAACAGCACCAAGTACACGTTGCCCGACCATCCGCTGATCGGTTTCAATTCAACCAACGATCTGCCGCGCAAGGCCGATGGCAGTCTGCGCGTGCGTGGTGAGAATTATCATACCGATCATTCAAACTGGCCGGCGCCGCCCAAGGCCACCAGTCTGGTGGCCGTGCAATTGCCCTCGAGCGGCGGCGACACCCAGTTTGTCGATGTGCGTGCGGCTTATGATGACCTGTCCGACGAGCTCAAGGCGCGCATCGCACGCCTGCGTTCGCGGCATGTGCATGAGAGCAGTCGCAGTCCGCGCATGATGGCCAAACTGTCGGCCGAGCAGCAGGCCAAGTCGATGCTGCAACCGCTGGTCATCCGTCATCCGGAAAGCGGTCGTCTGGCGCTCTACCTGAATACGGCGCGCATGGAAGGCATCGAAGCTCTGGCGCCGGATGAGGGTTTTGACCTGATCAATGCTCTTTACGATCATGCCACGCAGGCAAAATATGAATACCGCCATTCGTGGCGTCTGGGTGACATGGTGATCTGGGACAACCGCAGCGTCATGCATCAGGCCAACGCCGACTACGACCCGGCAGAACAGCGCTTCATGTATCGGGCCATGCTCAAGGGCACGCCCCTGGTCGCCGCCTTTTCCTAGGCGCTGCGCGAGGTCCCCTTGCGGGGTGAACTCTGTTAGAGTCTTTTGCACGGACGGGGTGGCTGTTTGCACGCCGGCCGCTGCCAGTTCTGTGTTGAATTGAATTTCAGGTGCCCCTGCCGGGCGCCAATCTTGGGATAGAGCGCATGGGCGCGACGTTTTCCGCCAGCGCGGAGGTCATGGATCTGCAGGCCGCCCGCGAAGTTCCGTACGCTTTTGCGCGTGATTTTGGCGTGCTCGTGGCGCGCCGTGTCGCAGGGTCGGCCGATGGACTGCGCGAGGTGTGGATCAGTGACCGCACGCGGCCGCTGGCGCTGGCCGAGTTGCAGCGCGTGCTCGGACCGATCCGGCCGATTCACGTCCCGGCCGATGCCTTGCAGCGCGCCATCGACAGCGCGTACGCCAATGCCGACCCGCAGAACGATGCGGCTGCGCGCGTGGTCGATGAGGTGCAGGGTTCGGTCGAACTGAGCCGTCTGCTGCAGGAATTGCCCGAGGTTGAAGACCTGCTCGAAGCCGCTGATGATGCGCCCGTCATCCGCCTGATCAATGCCCTGCTGACCCAGGCGGCGCGCGATGGTGCGTCCGACATCCACCTCGAGCCGTTTGAAACCCATTCGGTGGTGCGCTTTCGCATCGATGGCACGCTGCGCGACGTCGTGCGGCCCAAACGCCAGTTGCATGGCGCGCTGGTGTCGCGCATTAAGATCATGGCCAATCTCGACATCGCCGAAAAGCGGTTGCCGCAGGATGGCCGCATTTCCCTGCGGGTTGCCGGCCGGGCGGTGGATGTGCGCGTCTCCACGCTGCCGGTGGGCAACAGCGCCGCACAGGCGGAGCGTGTCGTGCTGCGCCTGCTCGACAAGGCCGCCGGCCGGCTTGACCTGACCGGTCTGGGCATGGCCGACAGCACGCTCGCAAGTTTCGACAGTCTGATCCGCCAGCCGCATGGCATCGTGCTGGTCACGGGTCCGACCGGCTCGGGCAAGACCACCACACTGTATGCGGCCCTCAGCCGGCTCGACGCCGGCACCACCAATATCCTGACGGTGGAAGATCCGATTGAGTATGAATTGCCCGGCATTGGCCAGACGCAGGTGCAGGGACGCATCGACATGAGTTTTGCCAAGGCGCTCCGCGCCATCCTGCGTCAGGATCCGGATGTCATCATGATCGGCGAGATCCGCGATCTGGAAACCGCGCAGATCGCCGTGCAGGCCAGCCTCACCGGCCACCTGGTGCTGGCCACCCTGCATACCAACGACGCCGTATCGGCCATCACGCGTCTGGCCGACATGGGCATCGAACCCTTTCTGCTGTCCTCCAGCCTGCTTGGAGTGGTGGCGCAGCGGCTGGTGCGGCGCCTGTGTCCGGCCTGCAAAAAACAGCGGGCGCCCGATGCGGCCCGCCTCGAGGCGGGCCGCAGTAGCGCGCAGGAGTCGCACGACTGCCATCCCGTGGGCTGCAGCGCCTGCGGCCACACCGGTTATCAGGGCCGTACCGGCATTTACGAGTTGCTGGTGATCGATGAGCGCCAGCGCGGCCTGATTCACGACCGTGCCGGTGAGCCGCAGCTGCGCGCCGCGGCCCTGGCTGCCGGCATGGCCGGCCTGCGCGACGATGGCGAGCGCTGGATTCGCGCCGGCGTCACTGCACGCGAGGAAGTCGTGCGGGTGACGCGTGACTGACCGATTGCCGACCTTGCCTTCATCGCCGTGAGTACTTTTCGTTTTGAAGCCGCCGATGCCGCCGGGCACATTGAAAGCGGTGTGCTCGATGCCGACAGCGCCCGTCTGGCGCGGTCGAGCCTGCGCGAACGCGGGCTGACCCCGCTGGCCGTGGTGGCGCTTGGAGGCGAGGCCGAGCCCAGCGCCGAGCCGGCGCGCGCGCGGCACGCGAAACTGCGCACCCACGAACGGGCTTTGCTCATACGCCAGCTGGCCAGTCTGCTCGAGGCCGGCCTGCCGCTGGCGCAGGCGCTGAGCGCGGCGCAGGACCAGGCCGAGCGGCCCGGCGTACGTGATCTGCTGGCTGCCATGCGTGCCGATGTGTTCGCCGGCCACAGTTTTGCCGCGGCGCTGGCACGCCATCCGCGCGACATTCCCGAACTCGATCATGCGCTGGTTGCCGCGGGCGAGCAGTCGGGCGAGTTGCCGGCCGTGCTGGCGCGCCTTGCGGACCAGATCGAGCGGCGCGCTGCGCTGGCGCAAAAGGTCCAGCTGGCCTTTGCCTATCCGGCCATCGTCACGGCGGTCGCGCTGCTGGTCATCATCGCCTTGCTGACCTATGTGGTGCCGCAGGTGGTCGGGGTGTTTGCCCAGACCCGCCAGAAACTGCCACTGCTGACCCAGGGCATGATCGCCCTGTCCGATTTTGCCCGTGCCTGGGGCTGGCTGGTACTGCTGAGCCTCGCTGGCGCCGGTTTGGGCTTGCGCCGGCTGCTGGTCCGACCGCATTGGCGTCTGCGCTGGCATGCATTGCTGTTGCGTGTGCCGCTCGCCGGGCCCTTGGTGCTGCGTGCCGACCTGGCGCGTTTTGCCGATACTCTGGCCATCCTGTCGGCGTCGGGCGTGCCGATCTTGCGCGCCCTCAAGGCGGCGCGCGACACCATGGGAAACGTCATCCTGTGTGCCGCAGTGGATGACGCCATCGTGCGTGTGCGCGAAGGTGCGCCGCTGTCGCGTGCGCTGGGTATGGGGACACGCGAGCGGGGTTATTTCCCGCCGGTGATGCTCAACCTGATCGCCAGCGGCGAAGCGACCGGCCGGCTGCCCGAACTGTTGCAGCGTGCCGCCACGGCACAGGCCAGTGAGCTCGAGCGCCGCACCCTGCTGATGACCAGCCTGCTTGAGCCGCTGCTGGTGTTGACCATGGGTGCGGTCGTGCTGCTCATCGTGCTGGCGATCCTCTTGCCGATCGTCGAAATCAACCAGCTGGTGCGATGAACAGCCGACGCCACCCCAGCCTGTCATGGTGGTATTGCGGGGTGCTGCTGGCGTTCCTGGCAAGCGGCCTGCACGCCCAGACCCTGCCGAGCGAGGTCGATGTCGAACTGCGTCGCGCCGCCGTACCCTCGTCAGCGGTGGGGGTGCTGGTGCAGGAGGTGGGCGCGGTCGCGCCGCTGTTGACCTTCAACGCGCAGGCGGCCCTGAACCCG
The DNA here is from genome assembly GCA_947475815.1 of Burkholderiales bacterium. Lineage (GTDB taxonomy): Bacteria > Pseudomonadota > Gammaproteobacteria > Burkholderiales > Burkholderiaceae_D > CANJOT01. Next base: position 12,788 of record CANJOT010000039.1, read on the forward strand.
GCCTCGACCATGAAGCTGCTCACCACGTTCGCCGCGCTGGAGTTGCTGGGCCCGGCGTATACCTGGAAGACCGTGCTGGCCAGCAGTGCGCCAGCGGCCGACGTCTTGAACGGCGATCTGGTACTCAAGGGTTCGGGTGACCCGAAGCTGGTGTTGGAGAATTTCTGGCTGTTGCTGCGCCAGCTGCGGCAGCGCGGCGTACGCGAGATCCGCGGTGATCTGGTGCTGGATCGGAGCGTGTTTGACCTGGCCCCGTTTGATCCGGCGCGTTTTGATGCCGACCCGCTGCGCCCCTACAACGTCGGTCCCGATGCTCTGCTGGTCAATTTCAAGTCGGTCATGTTTCGCTTTGTGCCCGATGTCGAGCGCCGCATCGCGCTGGTGATCAGTGAACCGCGCGGTGCCAGTGCACCCTCGGTGCCCAGGCTGGTCGAGGGTCCTTGCGGTGACTGGCGTGGCGGTCTCAGGGCTGATTTTTCAAACCCTGCGCGCCCTGTGTTTCAAGGGGTGTATCCGCGCAGCTGTGGCGAACGTCACTGGCCGGTCAGCCTGCTGGCGCCGAATCAATATCTCGAGACCCTGTTCCGGCAGATGTGGACCGAAGCCGGCGGCGTGTTGCGCGGGGTCGTGCGCGAAGGGCCGATGCCGGCCGATGCGAACGTGCTGGCCGAACGTCAATCGCCCAGTCTGGCCGAGGTGGTGCGCGATATCAACAAATTCAGCAACAACGTCATGGCACGCCAGTTGTACCTGTCTTTGCCGGTTGAACTCGAGCACCAGCCCGGCAGCGTGGAACGCGCCGAGCGTCTGGTGCGTGCCTGGCTTGAGCGCCGCGGTCTGGCGATGCCGGAACTGGTGATCGAGAACGGCGCCGGGCTGTCGCGCCTGGAGCGCATCAGTGCCGGCAGCATGGGCCGATTGTTGCTGGCAGCCTTCGCGTCGCCGGTCATGCCGGAGTTTGTCGCCTCGCTGCCCGTGGCCGGCGCCGATGGCACCATGCGGCGGCGTCTGAATGGACGCAGCATCAGTGGCCGGGCGCACATCAAGACCGGTACACTGACCGATGTCCGCGCACTGGCCGGCTACGTGCTGGCGGCTTCGGGCAAGCGGTATGCGGTGGTGGCTCTGGTCAATCATGCCAATGCGGCTGGCACGCGAGCGGCACTGGATGCCTTGTTGCAGTGGGTATTGGAGCGCGGCTGAAGGGCACTATTGAGGCGTGCGATGCAGCATGATCGCCATACTGGACATGAATTGCTTTAAACTAAAGTTTACAGAGCCACTTGCAGCTGCCGCAGTCCGCAGGCGCAGTTCGCAGGTGCAGCTCGCAGATTTTGGGCCCCTATTTTTATTCATTCGACCGGAGTGTGTCATGGAAAACGCCAGCAAAGACAAATTGATCAGCGATCTCAAGCTTGTTCTGACTGATGCAGAAGCCCTGCTTAAGTCGGCAGCGGCCACCACCGGCGAGAAGGCTGCCGAGCTGCGCGAGAAAGCCAGCGCGAGCCTGCGCGGTGCGTCCGAAAAAATCACCGACCTGCAAGCAGTTGCGCTGGAAAAAGGCATGGCCGCAGCCACCGCCACCGATGATTTCGTGCATGAGCGCCCCTGGACGGCGGTCGGTGTGGCTGCCGGCGCTGGTTTCCTGCTGGGCCTGCTGGTCAATCGCAAGTGATGTTGGCACTCCGTTCGGGACGCAGGCTGGCGGGCGTTCAGGCGCCGGGCGCGTGTCCTGAGCCTGTTCAGGCAGACCATGGCTGATTCTTCGTCGCCCGGCTTGCGTGTTTCCCTGCGCCGCCTGGGGGTCACGGCGCTGGGTGCGCTGCATACGCGCCTTTCTCTGGCGGGTATTGAAATCGAGGAAGAAATCCAGCGCCTGGTGGGCATGCTGGTGCTGTCCGTCGCGGCCCTGCTGCTTGCTGCCTTGGGTATATTGTTGTTCAGTCTGCTGGTGGTGGTGCTGTTCTGGGACAGTTACCGCGTCAGCGCCATCATTGCGATGGGTGCATTTTATGCTGTTGTCGCCGCGCTGCTCGGTTTGCGGGTCAGGCAGATGCTGGCCTCACGTCCACCCCTGCTCGCGGCCACCCTGAGCGAGTTGGAACGGGATCGAGATGCTCTCAAGACCGCCGCATCGGCTGGCGGCAGCGTCGGGCAGAGACCCTGATGAGCGCCCGTTCCGACCACCAGAGCCTGCGTAAACGCATGCTGCTTGCCCGTGCCAGCATCGAGCGTATTGAACTCGCCGAGCAGGTCGCGGCCGTGCGTTCGGCGGTGCAGGCGCCGCGCCTGTTGGGCGCCTCGCTGGGCAGCGGCGTGCTCAAAGTTCTGGGGCGCAGCGGCCTGTCTGGCCTGTTTGGATTGCTGCGCCGTTATCCGGTGCTGGGCACCGGCGCATCGGTGCTGCTCGGACGTCTGCGCAACCGGGTGTTGGGGTATCGTGATCCGCCCGGGGAGCCGGCTGGGCGCAGTGTCTTGCGCAGTGCCACGCGCGGCGCCCTCAAGTGGGGCGCCCTGGGTCTGCTCGGCTGGCAGGCCTGGCGCGTCTGGAAGCGCCACGAGCCGCCGCGCGGCGAAGAGTTCCGCTGATCTAAGCCGCCCCGCTCCTGTTCAGCGTTTCATCACGCAGGTGGTTGGTTGTGCCGTTTCCGCCGTGTTCAGGCGGCGCTCGGTGCGAAAGGCAAAACCACTGCCTTCGTTGTCAAACCGCGTGGCATCGCTGCCGCCGGTCCTGTCCATGACCGAAACATAAAGCGGCTGCAATAACTGGTGGTCTTCGCGGCGCATCTGGGCGTCATGGAAGCCGTTCGAATAACGTGCGCCTTCGAGCGCCGCGGCGACCGCACCGGCTTCGGTCGAGCCGGCTTTTTCGATGGCACTGGCGAGCATCTCGATCATGACGGTCATGCGCAGGTGCTGATAGTCTTCGCGCGGGTCGGGATAGCGTTTGCGAAAAGTCGCGACGAAGGCGTCGGATTCGGCCTTGCCGGCGCCGCTGCCGGCATTCGGATGCCATTCGGCCACGGCACGCACGCGGCCGACACCGGCTTCGCCGAGCGCTGCCGGAGCGCCCAGACCATTGCCATAAAAGGTGTAAAAGCGTGTCGTCAGGTTGGCGTCGCGCGCTGCCTTGACGAGCAGGGTCAGGTCGTTGCCCCAGTTGCCGGTGATGAGCGCATCGGCGCCGCTGGCCTTGATCTTGGCGACGTAGGGCGCAAAGTCCTTGATGCGGCCCAGCGGGTGCAATTCATCACCGACGATTTCGATGTCCGGCCGTTTCGCCGCGAGCTGGCTGCGTGCGGTGACGGCCACCTGTTTGCCAAAGCTGTAGTCCTGGCCGATCAGGTAGACCCGTTTGATGGCGCGGTCGCCGCGCAATACCTCGGTGAGCGCGTGCATGCGCATGCCGGCGTGGGCGTCGAAGCGGAAGTGCCAGTAGCTGCACTGTTCATTGGTGAGCGCCGGATCGACCGCTGAGTAGTTGAGGAACAGCACGCGCCGCTCGGGCATGCGGCTGTTCTGTTTTTCGATGGCGTCGATCAGGGCCGAGGCGGTCGCCGAGCTGTTGCCTAGCGCCACGAAGGACAAACCGGCATCGACCAGATTGCGCAACATAACGAGGGTATCTTCAACATTGTTCTTGTTGTCGTAGGTCAGCAGTGCCAGCTTGTGCTGGCCGTCGGGCAGCTTGACGCCCCCGCGCGCGTTGACGCGCTCAATGGCCCATTCGAGATTGCGGCGCACGGCCTCACCGCCATTGGCGAGCGGCCCGGACAGACCTTCGATCATGCCGATGCGGATCGGCGCCGGTTCGGCGGCCAGGGCAGGGGCGTCCAGGCTGAGGCCGGCCAAGGCCAGAAAACCGGCCACGATGCCGGCCACGATGCCGGACAGAAAGCGGGAAGAAGCGGGAAAACGAGGTGTGATGCGGCTTCGGGGCATGTCGGTCAGCCTGTCAGTGAACAAGCGACTTAGTGTAATGCAAAGCAATACACTGTCCATGCACCCGGCTTAGCCGAGTCCAAGTTCGGTCCAGATCGTGTCCACCCGGGCCTTGACGGCGCTGTCCATGACGATCGGACGGCCCCATTCCCGGCTGGTTTCGCCGGGCCACTTGTTGGTGGCATCGATGCCCATTTTCGAGCCCAGTCCCGACACCGGCGAGGCAAAGTCGAGGTAATCGATGGGCGTGTTGTCGACCAGAGTAGTGTCGCGGCTGGGGTCGACCCGGGTCGTGATGGCCCAGATGACTTCGTCCCAGCTCCGGATATTGACGTCATGATCGACGACGATAATGAATTTTGTGTACATGAACTGGCGTAAAAAGCTCCAAACGCCAAACATTACGCGTTTCGCGTGGCCGGCGTAGCTTTTTTTCATGGCGACGATGGCGACGCGGTAACTGCAGCCCTCCGGGGGCAGATAGAAGTCGACGATCTCGGCAAACTGCTTTTGCAGGATGGGTACAAACACTTCGTTGAGCGCCACGCCGAGGATGGCCGGCTCATCGGGCGGCTTGCCGGTGTAGGTCGAGTGGTAAATGGCGTTGCGCCGCATGGTGATGCGCTCGACCGTGAACACCGGAAACCAGTCCTGTTCGTTGTAATAGCCGGTGTGGTCACCAAACGGACCTTCCAGCGCCATCTCGTAACCGGTGCGTGGCCGCTTCGGGTCGCCACCGGCGGGTTCGGCATCGGGCAGGATGTGGCCTTCGAGCACGATCTCGGCGCGCGCCGGCACCTGCAGGTTTGAACCGAGGCAGGAGGTGACTTCGGTCCTGCCGCCGCGCAGCAGGCCGGCGAACTGATATTCGGACAGGCTGTCGGGCACGGGCGTGACCGCGCCCAGAATGGTGGCCGGGTCGGCACCAAGCGCCACCGCGATCGGAAAGGGCTGACCCGGATTGGCGATGGCAAAATCGCGGAAATCAAGCGCGCCGCCGCGATGCGCCAGCCAGCGCATGATCAGCTTGTTACGGCCGATCACCTGCTGGCGGTAGATGCCCAGGTTCTGGCGTTTGCGTGGTTTGGCGATGTTTTGCGGACCGCGTGTGATCACCAGGCCCCAGGTGATGAGCGGCGCGGCATCATCGGGCCAGCAGAATTGCACCGGCAGGCGCGCCAGATCGACATCCGGTCCTTCCAGAACGATGTCCTGGCAAGGCGCACCGCGTACTTCGCGCGGACTCATGTCCCAGACGGCCTTGACCAGACTCATCAGCTTGCCGGCATCCTTCAGGCCGCGCGGCGGTTCGGGTTCCTTGAGGGCGGCCAGCGTGGCACCGATGGTGCGCAGGGCGAGGGCCGGGTCTTCGTCGGCCGCGGCCCCCATGGCGCGCGCCACCCGTCCCGGTGTGCCAAACAGATTGCCGAGCACCGGCATGGTATGACCGACGGGGTTTTCAAACAGCAGCGCCGGCCCGCCCGCCTTCAGGGTGCGGTCGCAGATTTCGGTCATCTCCAGGTGCGGCGAAACGGGCAGGGCGATCCGCCTCAATTGCTGTTCCCGTTCCATTTGACTCATGAAATCGCGCAGATCCTGATAGCTCATGCCTAGCCCGTTGTTGGTGTTGACCATCCATGATACGGCATGCTGCCCGGCTTGCCCGGCGCAAGTCCGGGATACGCCGGGCGGCCCGTGAGCGCCAAAAATTCATATTGCAGTGCAGCATAAAAACATGGCTAAATGGTTGACCGAGGCGGTTAACTTACGTAGACTCCGCCTGAATTTGCAGCCGGGAGCGTCTCGGCCGGGGTCAGAAAGTTGCTGATCCGGTCTTGTTTCAGAGTCCTCCCGATTCGTTTCACGGGTCATTCAGGCGCCCACCAACCCATGGAGTTCAAGGAGCTTTGCTCCCTGCCTGAAAAGCGGTTGCGCACCACCACCGGAGGGTTCCGGCGGTAGACGGAGCGCGGCTGCGATCCCCGTCCAAGGCTCTTCTCAGGAGTTGCGGGGGTCGATTCCAACTTATTCGTGATGGCCGGCTTTTTATTGATTCAAGCCTGTCGGGTCACGCAGTAATAGGAGAATGACATGCATCAGGAAGTATTGGGCTTGCCCTTGCGCGAGGTCGTGCGTGACGTTTACGCCGGCGTCCTCGCCATCATGAAAAACGGTCTGGCGCTGGTCGGCCTTGCCACCGTTGGTTTTGTTCTCGTGGTCCTGTCGCGCACGCAAGCGGTGTCGCCGGATGCGCCGGACCGGTTTTCGCCGCGCAACATCGCCGCCGCTGCCGACCAGACCTTGCGTACGCCCCTGGCCATGCTGGCGGGTGTGCTCAGCGTCCCGGCGGAAAAGCTGACGGCGCTGCTCGGTCTGAAAAAATCGGACATGGAGATGGACCTACAAGGTCTGGAAGCCGCGCACAATGTCAATGGTCCGCGGCCGCGCACGGCCGCGCTGCCGTCGGAGAAAAAAGCCCAGGACGGCATGACCAGGTATCTGGTCCGCAAGTACCGCATCAGTGCCGACGCCGTCAGTCTGCTGGTCGAGGCCGCCTATGAAACCGGCCGGCAGATCACCGTCGATCCGGCACTGCTGCTCGCGGTCATGGCCATTGAATCGGGTTTCAATCCCTTCGCCGAGAGTGTTATGGGGGCCCAGGGTCTCATGCAGGTGATGTCGCGGGTGCACAGCGACAAGCTGGAAGATTTTGGTGGCCCGCGCGCCGCCCTCAATCCGGTGGCCAACATGCGCGTCGGCGCGCTCATCCTCAAGGATTGCATCCGTCGTGGCGGCTCGGTGGCCGATGGCCTGCGGCTCTACAGTGGTGCCGGTATCGGTGATGACGCCGGTTATGGTGCCAAGGTCATGCAGGAGCAGGAGCGCATCCAGACCGCTGCCGGCTTGCCTGGACGTGCGCTGGCTTCGGCGCGTGCCGTGGTCGTGCGTCCGGCCGCCGTGTCGGTGGCGCCGGAAGTTGAGGCCGTGCTGGCGGTGGTCCAGCCGTCCTGATCAGCGGCTGGCGGCCAGTCCGGCCAGCACGCCGGCCAGACGCCGCATTGCTTCGATCAGATTTTCCATCGAATTGGCGTAGGTAAAGCGCAACCAGCGTTCTGGCTGGTTGTTGCCAAAATCCTTGCCCGGCACGACGGATACCCCAGAGGTTTCGAGGATGTGCAGGGCCAGCGCGTAACTGTCGGGCACGGCCGGTGTCAGAAAACGGCTGCAGTCGGCATAGACATAAAAAGCACCGTCGGGCATCACCGGCACATCCAGTCCCATGGCGCGCAGGGCCGGCACGATAAAGTCGCGCCGGCGTTTGAACTCGTCCCGGCGCTGGTCGTAAATGGCCAGCGTGGCCGGCTCGAAGCAGGTCAGGGCTGCGTGCTGCGCCAGCGCGGAGGGGCAGATGAACAGGTTTTGCGCGAGTTTCTCGAACACCGGCATCAGGTCTGGTGGCGCCACCAGCCAGCCGAGGCGCCAGCCCGTCATGTTGAAGTATTTGGAAAAACTGTTGATGACAATCAGGTTGCCGGCGGCGCGCGCGCCCTTGAGTTCGAGCACCGAGTGGCTGCCCGCTTCCTCGTAGCTCAGGCCAAGGTAAATTTCATCGACGATGAGCACGCCCCCGCGCGCGCTGACCACGGCAAGAATGTCGGCCAGTTCCGCCGGCGAGATGGTGGTGCCGGTCGGGTTTGACGGCGAGGCAATCAGGACACCCCGGGTGCTGGCATTCCAGTGTTGCTCGACCATCGCTGCGGTCAGCTGGAAACGCTCCGCTGCGCCGCACGGGATGGCACGCGCCACGCCCTCGAAGGCCGTGACGAAATGGCGGTTGCAGGGGTAGGACGGATCGGGCATGAGGATCTCGTCGCCCGGGGCGATCAGGGCCGCCGCCGTCAGCAGCAGGGCCCCCGAGGCGCCGGCGGTCACCATGATGTCTTCCATCGGCACGACCACACCATGACGCGAGCGGTAAAAGGCCGCAATCGTCTGACGCAGCGCGGCCGTGCCGAGTGCCGGCGTATAGGCGGTACGCTCGGGCACGAGTTGCTGTTTGAGGGCGTCGAGCACCGGCTGGGGCGTGCCGAAATCAGGCTCGCCGATGCTCAGGTGAATGATCGAGCGGCCCTGGTCGGCGAGGATCTGGGCGTGTTTGACCAGTTCCATGACATGAAACGGGGCGATGTTGAAGCTGCGGGGCGACGGCGTGATCGACATGATGCGGCCATAAGGTGGGAGTGTGGCGATTGTAGCCTGAGCGTGCGGGTCGTTTGAGGCAGCGCGGGGAACCGGCCGGCATCGGGCGTTACTGGACTCTAACTTTTCAAATGCTGCGCCGCACGCCCCGCCGGGGAGTAAAATGCCAGCCTTGCCTACAAGGATATATGCCATGACCGATCGTCGTCGCCAGGCCGCGCTTGAGTACCATGAGTTTCCCGTGCCCGGGAAAATTTCGGTAACGCCTACCAAACAGATGATCAACCAGAGCGATCTCGCGCTGGCTTACTCGCCGGGCGTGGCGGCGGCCTGCGAGGAAATCGTCGCCGATCCGGCCAATGCCTTTCGCTACACGGCACGCGGCAATCTGGTCGGGGTGATCACCAATGGCACGGCGGTGCTCGGGCTGGGCGCCATCGGGCCGCTGGCCGCCAAGCCGGTGATGGAAGGCAAGGCCGTGCTGTTCAAGAAGTTTGCCGGCATCGATGTCTTCGACATCGAGATCAACGAACTCGATCCCGACAAGCTGTGCGACATCATTGCCAGTCTTGAGCCGACCTTTGGCGGCATCAACCTCGAAGACATCAAGGCGCCCGAGTGTTTTTACATCGAGCGCAAGCTGCGCGAGCGCATGAAAATTCCGGTGTTCCACGATGACCAGCATGGCACCGCGATCATCGTCGGCGCCGCCATGCTCAATGGTCTGCAGGTCATTGGCAAGGACATCAAGCAGGTCAAGCTGGTGGTCAGTGGCGCGGGCGCGGCGGCGCTGGCCTGTGTTGACCTGCTGGTCGATCTGGGTTTGCCGATTGAACACATCTGGCTCACCGATCTGGC